>DVKS01000037.1 GCA_018715905.1 Candidatus Caccovicinus merdipullorum
CAGGGAGCCAGAGCCGTTCCCGTTCCAAACATAGGAAGAAAATCCAGCAGCGCAATAAGCACGGCAAAAACCGCCCCGTATTCGACTCCAAGAACAAAGAATCCCGCAGCAAGCACAAATGCCACAACAAACATGATCCGAAACTGCGCCAGGAAATATCCTCCGATCAGCCGCTTGGCATCACTTCTTAAAAATACCATATATTCTTTGATCCACTGGGGCGTCCACCTGTGCAGCTTCACCATAAGCTTATACCGCTCTGCGATAAAGAAATAAGAGGACAGAAGCACGATCACAAAATTCACCAATGCCGCAGGAATGCCTTTTGCCACATTTCCTGCCACCGTCACCGTAGGCGTGGCAATCTTTTCCACCAGGCTGCTTAAATATCCCCCCAGATTCTCGCCGAACTGGTCGAAGAAATCCTGGACTCCTGACGGAAAATACACAAAAAGATCATCGATCCGGTCCAGCGCTTTCATCACTTCTTCCTTAGCTGTATCAAACAGCTCCGGCAGATCCCGTATTAAGTCGGCACACTCAGTGATCACACGGGCGGAAACCAGATAGATTAACCCTACCAGGGCTGCCAGAACAAGCACGATAATAAGGACGGAACTGTGTCCGCGGGCGATCCGCAGACGCCGTTCCAGAAAACGCACCAGAGGATTGGCAATCATGGCCAGAATCCAGCCCACCACAAATGGTAGGAAAAAGCGCAGAAGCCTGGGTCCTAATGTACAAAGGAGAATCCAGCCTGCTGCAGGAATAAGAATATTCAGAAGATACCGGGTCATCCTTGCAAGCCGTTCCATATGCATTCCACCTCCTGTGAAATCCTTTGTTTACCGGCCAAGATATCTCTTTAAAAAGTCATGAAGAGCTGCCATTTCCTGATCCGTTCCAATGGTGATCCGGAGATATCGATCCAGCACCGGTTTCTTAAAATAACGCACATAGATCCGTTCTTTCTTCAATGCCTGATAAAGTTCCTCTGCATCGGCCTTTTCGTG
Source organism: Candidatus Caccovicinus merdipullorum (assembly GCA_018715905.1). GTDB lineage: Bacteria > Bacillota > Clostridia > Lachnospirales > Lachnospiraceae > Caccovicinus > Caccovicinus merdipullorum. The sequence continues at coordinate 1,014 of DVKS01000037.1, forward strand.
AGATGCAAAGATAAAATTCGCCATGGAGTCCGGGAATGAAAATCCCAGCTCCTTAAGCCACACTTTCGTCTCCTCTCTGGTCCGGATGATCCGTCCCAGCGTATCCCGGAAATACGCCGTATCTTCCACTGCCGCAGCCCCCAGACAAAGGGCCGCCTGATTCATGGTATAGGAATTATAAGAGTATTTTACGTTCTCCATGGCAGAAATCAGCTTCCTGCTTCCAAAGGCATAGCCGATACGCATCCCTGCCATGGAACGGGATTTGCTGAAGGTCTGCACCACCAGAAGATTCTCATATTGATCAATCAGCGGAAGGGCGGAGGTTCCTCCGAAATCTACATAGGCCTCATCCACAATCACCACCGAATCCGGATTATTCTTAAGGATTTCTTCCACCTGATCAAGGGGAAGGAAAAGGCCTGTAGGCGCATTGGGATTGGGAAATATAATGCCTCCGTTCTGCCGGCGGTAATCCTCCGGCCGGATCCGGAATTCCCCGTCAAGGGGCACCGTCTCATAAGGCACGCCGAAAAGCCCCGCCCAAACCGGATAAAAGGAATAGGTAATATCCGGGAACAGAATAGGATGTTCCCCATTAAAAAAGGTCATAAAAGCCATGGCCAGCACATCATCTGACCCCACACCCACAAACACCTGTGAGGGGTCCACACCGTAGCACCGCGCCAGCGCCCCGGTCAGCACAGAGGAAGCAGGATCCGGATACTTGCGGAAGGCTTCCGGATCCATATTTTTTAATGCTTCTTCCACTTTCGGCGAAGGGGGATAGGGATTCTCATTGGTATTCAGTTTAATCAGGTTTTTGCCGGCTGGCTGTTCTCCCGGCACATAAGGTTCCACCTGACGGATGTATTTTTCCCAGACACTCATGCTTTCTCTCCTCCCTCCAGGCCGCATTCTTCCGCTATCCGGCGGAATGCCGGAAGGGACCGTTCAATCTGCTCATAAGAAACACAATAGGAAATCCGCACATACCCCGGACATACGAAGGAACTTCCGGGAACAACCAGCACATGGTGCTTTTTGCAGAGCTCACAAAAGGCCTTTTCCTCCATGGGGGTTTTCACAAACAGATAAAACGCGCCTTCCGGTTTGACGCAGGAAAAGCCATAATCCGTCAGCGACTGGTAAAGAAGATGGCGGTTCCTGTCATAAGCTTCTAAGTTTACCTGCTCATTTAGGCAGCGTTTGATTACCCGCTGCATCAGAGAAGGGGCATTTACACAGCCGATCACCCGGTTTGCAATCACCGCAGCAGCGATTACCTGCGCGCTGTCCTCCACTTCATCCGGTATCACCACATATCCGATCCTCTCGCCCGGAAGAGACAGAGACTTGCTGTAAGAATAGCAGACAACCGCATTCTCATAATACTTGGTTACATATGGCACCGCCGCTCCATCATAAGCCAGTTCCCGATACGGCTCATCCGAAATCAGAAGGATGGCATGCCCGTATTCCCGGCTTTTCTCCTTCAGTATCTCGCCGATCTTTCGGATGGTCTCCTCCGAGTAGATAACCCCTGTAGGATTGTTGGGAGAATTCATAATCACAGCCCGCACCTTCGGCCCTAAAAGTTCACGAAAACGGGCAAGATCCGGCTGAAATGTCTCCGTGTCCGGCTCCACGATCACAAGTTCCCCGTCATAATTGCGCACATAGGCACCGTACTCCAGAAAATACGGCGCAAACGTCAGCACCTGGTCACCTGGATTTAAAATCGTCTTTAATATAATATTCATGCCGCTGGCGGCACCTACCGTCATAATAATGTTCTGCAGCCCGAAGCGGGTCCCGAAACGGGCATTTAAAGATTCTGCCACTGCCTGACGTACATCCTCATAACCGGCATTGCTCATATAGCCATGGACAAAGGTGGATTCCTCCTCTTCAATCACCTGCACAATAGCCCGGTTTACTGCTTCCGGCGCCGGCACATTGGGATTCCCCAGGCTGAAATCATAAACGTTCTCAGTCCCGTAAAGAGCAGCCATCCGCTTTCCTTCTTCAAACATAGTGCGGATGGCAGAATTATTCTCCACCAGAGGTTTCATTTTATCGGCAATCATATTCCTGTTCCTCCACTTTTCCGTTTTTTGGCTTTAGTATACCACTTTCCGGCCAAATTGCATAGCAAAAGAATCGAAATCCGCACAACAGACAAAGCGCTGCCCCGCAGCCGGTCCAAAGACCCCTGCAGGGACAGCGCTCTCGTTCCGGAATCAGCGGGGATTTTCCGGAAACTGTATTTTTACAGCATTTTCTTCATTTCATCCGCCACAAACTGCACCTGGGTGCCTACGATAACCTGCACCGAGTTCTTGCTGGGGCGGATCACGCCGGCTACTCCAGCGGACTTGATCTTCTTTTCATCTACCTTGGTATAGTCCACAATCTCAAGGCGAAGTCTGGTAATGCAATTATCCAGAGACGTAATATTGTCCTTCCCGCCCAGGCCTTCCAGAACCTTAGCTGCTACTGCAGTATAGTCATTGTTGGAAAGCACAGCATTCTTATCTGCCTCTGTGTCATCATCATCCTCACGTCCGGGAGTCTTTAAATCCAGAGCCGGAATCAGGATTCGGAATACCGCATAGAATACGATGGCTGCAGCAATTCCCAGAGGAAGGATCAGCCATACCTTCTGAGCCAGAGGAAGGCTGGCAGAGAACACCAGGTCCGTAAGTCCTGCGGAGAAGGAGAAACCTGCGCGGAATCCCAGAGCTACCGTAATGGTAGCGAAAACGCCGTACAGCAGCGCGTATACTACGTACAGAGCCGGAGCCAGGAACATAAATGCAAATTCAAAAGGTTCGGTAACGCCGCAGATAAAGGAGCAGACTGCTGCGGAGCTTAAAAGTCCGGCTGCCAGTTTACGCTTCTCCGGCTTTGCGCAGTGTACCATAGCCAGTGCAGCTGCCGGAAGACCGAACATCATGCCGGGGAAGAATCCTGCCATGTACATACCGGTCTGTCCCGGAGTACCTGTGCTTGCCCAGAAGTTTCCAAGGTCATTGATGCCGATGGCGTCAAACCAGAATACCGAGTTCAGTGCGTGATGCAGACCGAAGGGGATCAGGAGACGGTTTAAGAATGCGTAAATACCGGAGCCTAACGCGCCCAGACTTACGATTCCGCTTCCCATAGCCACCAGTGCATTGTAAAATGCCGGCCAGATAAAGAACAGGATCAGCGCTGCAATAATGGAGAACACAGCCGTAATGATGGCCACACAGCGTTTTCCGGAGAAGAATGCCAGTGCATCCGGAAGACGTGTTCCCTTAAAGCGGTTATAGCAGGCAGAACCAATGATACCTGCCAGAATACCGATAAACTGTGTTTCGATTTTTGAGAAAGCAGCATTTGCCTCTGCGCCGGTAATTACGGACACTACAGAGGGATTCAGAAGCTTCGTGATCATCAGCCAGGAAACCAGACCGGATAACGCTGCCGTTCCGTCATGGTCGTCTGCCATTCCTACAGCAACACCTACTGCAAACAGCCAGGCCATATTGTCAATCAGCGCACCGCCTGCCTTGATCAGAAAGAATCCGGCGATAGCCGCAAAGCCCTCGATATCGCCTCCCCGCATGGCATGAGGCGAAAGCGCATAGCCGATGCCCATGAGAATACCGCAGACCGGAAGACATGCTACCGGAAGCATCAGGGATTTTCCCAGTTTCTGCAAATACTTCATCATAACTAATTTACCCCTTTCGTTCATCTTTTTAGATGAAATTTATTTTTTAATTAATGTGTATCCTGCAGCCTGCCTTATAACCCGATTTCCGAAAGGAGCTTTTCCAGCGCCTCTGACGCGGCCTTCTCTTCAGCGCCTTCAAAGATAAAACAGATCATCTCGCCCTTCCCCGCATTCAGAGCCAGCAGTTCCATCATATCTTTTCCGTCAGCAGCACCTTGTCTGCCTTTCACCTGCACCCTGCAGTTATACTTCATTAAAGTAAAAACTATTTTGGATATGGGCCTCACATGGAGTCCCTGCTCATCCCGGATTCTGTAATCCAAGCACACCATATCGTTATTTCAGCTCAATAATCTTGTCCTGAGCCTTTACCTCCATGCCGCTTAAACATTTCATATTTGGAAATGACGGCGTATTGCAGACAATCACCGGTGTGGTTACCTGGTATCCGGCCTTCCGGATCTCTTCCAAATCAAATTCCAGAAGCAGATCCCCGGCCTGGACCTTATCTCCGGCCTGGACATGAGCAGTAAAGTACTTTCCCTTCAGCTGAACGGTATCCAGTCCCACATGGATAATCAGTTCCGCTCCGGATAAAGTAGTCATGCTGATGGCATGCTTTGTGTCAAATACCATGGTAATCTTCCCGTCTGCCGGCGCGGTGATCCTGCCTTCCGACGGCTCAATAGCCACTCCTTTCCCAAGGATTTCCTGACTGAACGTCGGATCATTCACCTGGGACATGGGAATCGCTTTTCCTGCTGCCGGGGCGTAAATGAAATCTCCCCCGGTTCCTCCAAACAGCTTTTTTAATCCTCCCAGCATATTTTCCCTCCTTCTCTGCAGCTGCTACACTGCCCTCATTCGTCTTATATGTACTGCCAGATAGGCCACTTCTTCTCCGGTTACCTCATGGCCGTAATTCTTCTGTATGAAATGCTGAATCTTCTGGCCGCAAATGTATTCTTCCGGATATACCTTGGAAATCATGGCGGAAAGTTCCTTTGTGTCGGAATTCAAAAGTTCCTTGGAATAAATTCTTTGGGCCAGGAACTTTAAATGCGTAATAAAACGCGCATAATTCAGTGAAGTCTCATCCGGCTCAAAATTAAAATATTCCGCTACAATCCCCACCACCTGCTGGATCAGTTTTGTGATATTGATGGTATCCCGCATGGCTGTATTGTACTCTGCATTTACAATATGCAGAGCAATGGATACGGCTTCATCCACCGGGAACTGGATTCCCAGCTTTTTCTGAATCAATGCCACTGCATACTCGCCAATCAGATACTCTTCACGATAAAAATTCTGCACTTCCCGGATAAGGGGATTGGGAAACATCATATTCTGATGAAACCGCTCCACAGCAAAATTAATATGGTCCATCAGGGTTATGTAAATATTCTGATTCAGTGGTTTGTTTAAGACTTTCTTGCCGTAATTGATGATCTCATCAGATATCTCAATATACTCCAGCGGCATCCTGGCAAGCAAATCTTTAAACCGCCCCAAAACATCCTCTCCCTCAAGGCGGAATACCTTTTCGATCCGTTCGTCTGGTATGTCCATTCCTTCTCTGGCTTTAAATCCGATGCCGCGTCCCATGATTATAATCTCTCTTCCATTCTCATCCACGGAACTGACGATATTATTATTGATTAATTTACTAATCTTCATAGAACCCCTGCTCTTCTTGCTGCCAATTCAGAAAATAAAAAAAACCAATCCTGACACACAAAAAGCACGTAACTTTTCAGCTCAAAATTGGTTTTGCCTGCTCTACCAGTAACAATCCGAAGTTTTCATTTGTTAAGTTAAGTATAACCATTTTTATTCCATTCGTCAATATTTTTTCTTAATATTTTTTATATTTTCTTTATGTTTTTTACAAAATATAAGTCCTTGTCTGTCAAAATTCCGCTTCATGCTTTTTAAAGAATTCAAAATAGGCCCGAACACTGGGAAGTTCTGTCCATCCCTTCACATCCGCCGGTTCTTCATCCAGATCATAGATCTTTGCCCCCCGCATGGAGAGAATAAAAGGGGAATGGGTGGAGATCACAAACTGGCATCCGAAAAACCGTGCCGAATCCTCCAGAAACCCTACCAGTTCCTGCTGTTTTTCCGGCGACAGACTATTCTCCGGCTCATCCAGAAGATACAGTCCATCCTCCCGGATCTTCTCCGTAAAATAAAGAAATGCGCTCTCACCGTTTGAATGCTCCCGCACGTTATCCATCAGAGTTTCCCGCACAAACCGGGACTGCGTCTTTCTTCTGGCCAGATTTACCTTTTTTAACTGATCATAATCTGCCAGGGAGCGCATCTGAAACTGGGAATACTTCGCATCCAGATACTCCTCAAACAATTCCTCTCTTTTCCGGTCAATGCCCTGGTTCATAGTCCTTAAATCCAGCATAAAATCAAACACATCATCACTGGTAATAATACGGCTGTCTCTCGAAAGCGCCCTGTTCAGTCTGCAGTCACACATCTTTACGTAATCCGCAAAAAAGCTGCTCCGGTTGTACAGAGAATCCCTCTTAAGATTCAGCTTCTCCGCAATCACATTCAGCGCAGTGGTCTTCCCGGATCCGTTTCCTCCATAAAGGATCGTAACCGGCTCCAGGTCCAGACGTGACAGCCGGTGCCGGGATAAAATGCGGAAAGGATAAAAACTGTCATAACAGGTCCGTTTGATCCTCATCAGATAGGAATTCTCCTGCTCCGGACCTGGAAACGTAATATAGGACAAATACAGCATCAAGCCCTCCATAATCCGGAACACACGCCGGCGTATTTTCCGGATCCTTCGTAAAAGAAGGCTGCCGCTGTTAAATCCGCAGCAGCCTGGCCTCTGTGCACGTAGTATAAATGGTATAAAATTAATTCTCAGAATTGGCAACTGCCTCGATGTCAACATCTGCAACATCGGGATCCTCAGTCTCCTTGGGAGCCGCCGCAAGAGCCTTCATGCTTAAGCTGATCTTGTGGTCAGCCTCGTTGAAATCAACGATCTTTGCCTCGATCTCCTGGCCGATCTTTAATACATCGGATGGCTTATCCACATGCTCCTTGGAGATCTGGGATACATGAAGCAGAGCATCCACACCGGGCTCTAACTCTACGAATGCACCGAAATCAGTCATGCGGGCAACATGTCCGGTCACTACGTTTCCGGCTGCATACTTCTCAGCTGCATTGGCCCAGGGATTGGTCTCCGGGAACTTTAAACTTAAGGCAATCTTCTCGCCCTGGATATCCTTGATCAGAACCTTTACTTTCTCGCCGGTCTTGAATACCTTCTTCGGGTTCTCTACACGGCCCCAGCTCATTTCAGAAATATGAAGCAGGCCGTCAGCACCGCCCAGATCGATAAATGCACCGAAATCGGTTACATTCTTAACGGTACCCTCTACGGTATCGCCTACCTGGATACGCTCAAACAGTTCTTTCTGCATAGCTGCTTTCTTTGCGATCATTAACTGCTTTCTGTCGCCGATTACGCGGTGTCTTCTGGGGTTAAACTCGGTAATAACAAACTCGATCTCCTTGCCGGCATACTTGGATAAATCCTTCTCATAGGTGTCGGATACGAGGCTTGCCGGGATGAAGATTCTGGTCTCTTCTACTACTACGCTCAGACCGCCGTCCAGAACCTGAACAACCTTGGCAGTCAGAACTTCCTGATTATTAAAGGCTTCCTCCAGTCTCTTGTTGCCTCTGTCGGCTGCCAGTCTTCTGTAGGAAAGGGCTACCTGACCTTCGCCGTCATTTACCTTAATGACTTTGGCTTCCATCTCATCCCCTACGTGAACCAGGGTGGTCAGGTCAGCGTTGGATTCGTTCGTATATTCACTGCGGGTAATAATGCCGTCAGATTTGTAACCAATATTTAAGACGATCTCGTCTTCTTTCACATCGATAACCTTACCAGTGACAACCTCTCCTGTACGTATAGTTTTTAATGATTCCTCTAACATTTGTTCAAAACTTAACTCTGACATTAGTATGAACCTCCTCAATAATCTTTTTCGGGGTTGACGCCCCTGCTGTAATACCTACGCTGCGCACAGAATTTACACTTTCAGGATCGAAATCGCCTAGTGTCTGGATGTAATATGTGTTTTTACATTCGTTAAGACAAATTTCATACAGCTTCTGGGTGTTGGAACTGTTTTTTCCGCCGATGACGATCATGGCATCCACTTTCGAAGCGATCTCCTTTGCCTCCACCTGTCTTTCCTGTGTTGCATTGCAAATCGTATTTAAAACAAGTATATCATAACCCTTTTTCGAAATTTTTTCAACTAATTCTTTAAATTTATTGTAATTAAATGTCGTCTGGGACACCACAGCCAGCTTTTTTTCGGAAACCGGGCAGAAATTTTCTGCCTGATCAACGGTTTCGATGACCACAGTGTCCGAATCACCCCATCCCTTGATGCCTTCCACTTCAGGGTGCTTTTCATTCCCAATAATAATGACCTGCCGGCCGGCCTCACATTGTTCCCGGACAATCCGGTGGATCTTCTTTACGAAAGGGCACGTGGCATCTACCACCTCAAGCCTGCGCTCTTCCAGGATACGGTAAATATTCCGGCTGACGCCGTGGGAGCGGATCACCACCACTCCATCGGAAAGCGCTTTCAGTTCCTCTTCGCTCTCGATAACCCGAACGCCTTTTTCCTCCAGATCGCGCACAACTTCTTCGTTATGGATAATAGGCCCGTAGGTGTAGATGGGGCGTTCCGTCTTTCCAATCTGCTCATAAACCTTATCCACGGCCCGCTCTACGCCGAAGCAGAAGCCCGCGGTCTTGGCTACGATAACTTCCATGCCCCGTCCTCCTCTCACTTTTTGGCTTTTATTCCTTTTTCGGCGGCGATTTCCAGGATACGGGCAATAACCTCATCAACCGTAAGATCCGATGTATCTACCAGCACCGCATCCTCCGCCTGTACAAGAGGAGAATTCTCCCGGTGCATATCCCGGTAATCTCTCTGGCGGATGGTTTCCTGTATGTTTTCCAGATCTGCCTCCTGGCCTTTCTTCTGGAGTTCCAGGCATCTTCTTCTGGCCCGCTCTTCCACACTGGCAGTAAGATAAATCTTTACCTGTGCATGCGGAAGCACGCAGGTGCCGATATCCCTTCCGTCCATGACTACATCTTCCCTGGCAGCCAGCTGCTTTTGAAGCTCCACCAGCTTCTCACGCACAGGAAGATACACAGAAGTGGCAGAAGCCATGTTTCCCACCGCTTCATCTCGGATCAGTCCGGAGACATTCTCGCCATTTAAGAGCACCTGCTGAATGCCGTTTTCATAGCGGATGGTGATATCCACCTGGCCGCAGGCGGCAGCGATCCGGCTTTCTTCTGCCGGGCCAATACCCTGCCGTAAAAAATAAAGAGCCATTGCACGATACATAGCACCGGTATCCACATAAATAAAGCCCAGCCTTTCGGCTGCTGCTTTTGCTATGGTGCTCTTCCCCGCTCCTGCAGGACCGTCAATGGCGATGTTGAAATGCTGCATGTTTTACGTCCTCTTTCTCTTAGTTTCCCTTTCTGTTTTTTATTATATCCGAATTAAAGTTTCTTCGCAATTATATTTTTTAAGGCTTCCTTCTGCGGATGCAGCAGAAGGAAGCCCCCCTGACAATTAATGGCAGATCCGTCCCTCCTGACATCCGCAGTTCATATAATGGTGATAATACCGGGGCAGGTCGTCGCCGAATGCTTCATCCAGGTCCGAATTGTTCTGCCGGTACACATTTACATCGAAGTTTTCACATCCCCGGCGGCCTTCCGCCATGCCGCAGCTGATGAAATGCTCAAAAAGCTTCAGGCTGTCATTTCCAATGGCGCTCTGAAGATCTTCATTATGATCATAGTAATAACCGGCATCAAACACCGCTCCGTAAGATTCCATCATTTCCCGGGTTACTGTCTGTTGGGATGCCTGAGAAACATTGTTTCCAGACGGAGATACCACTGCAGGACTGTAGGGACATATGCCGTTCTCATGCAAATGAGCAGGATGGCCGCCGCAGTGATAATGATCGTTTCTCATCCCCCTCCAGTCCCTATTATCCCTGTAGCCGCCGGCATCCGCCCTTCTGGAATGTGAATGTGCCTCCGCAGTCACAGCAGTACTCTCAAATACTGCCGCGGCCGGTAAAGATACGCAGATGCATGCTGCCGCAATTAATCCTATCTTTTTAAATTTATTCATACTCTTTCCTCCTGAAATACATTTTCATTGCTGCACACTGCAATACCGGTTCTAATCATCACTTACCCGGATGGCATTCGGATAAATCTTTTCCAGACGTTCATCATCGAACCGCTCATCCATGATCTTCTGCCAGCTGTATTGCGCCTCTACGCCTCGCTGTCTCTGGTCGCTCCGTATAAGCGCCAGGGCCGAAACGGCCATATTGCAGCACATAAAGACCGCCAGAACCCGGACAATCCATTTGCCGGACCGTTCCGGAAGCCGTTCAATCCATAAGGACAGAACCGGGTACAGGCCTTTAAACCAGACCACAGCCGCAAATCCCCAGAAGAAACAGTACAAAAGATTAATACGCCCTCCCAGATTAAAGGGGATCTTACTGTAATCCCAGAAAACGGTCCCGAATACCATTTCCGACAATACGCTGCACAGATATTCGTAAACGCCGCCCAATACCGTTCCCATAAGGAAAAGAAAGCGGTCTGACCGATCCTTGTATTTATAAAGGAGCACCGTAGCTGCGGCGATAGCGCCGCCCCACACAATGCTGAAAGGCCCCCAGACCAGGCTGCTCCGGCTCATCCAGTATCCTGCCTGAACCCGGCAGAAAACAGTCTCAACGATGTCACCAAGAAAGGAACCTATGATAAACAAAAGAATGATCTTATAGGGGCTGCATCCTGCCGCAAAGCTTTTCTCTTTTGTCCGGCTCTTTGTACGGGGTACGGACCGCGGATAGGCTCTTTCGATTCTTCGCCCTACCCAACCGTAAACCCAGCTTCCAAGACGGATGCTTATGGCAGTAAACCAGGAATCAATGGATTTCCACCGGTCCATCCACTGGCTTTTCCCGGAAATGATGGCTATGGAGGCCACTGCATCTATGATCAGCGCCGCCCCCAAAAGAAGCAGCACCACTTCTCCGGCCTTCTGAGGCAGGAGGTGGAATAAACGCAGAAGAATGGGATTTTCCAGTTTAAAGGCTGTTGTTCCCAAAAAGCCCCAGAACAGTGATGCCGGAAGACAGATATAACCGTCCAGATTCCATTTTACCTTAGAATAGTCCCACCATTTTTCATCATACAGGCGCTCCAGTACATGACCGCCGATCCATTCCACTACAGTGGCCAGAATGGCAGAACCAACAAAAAGCCAGAAAACAGACAGCCCGCTGCCAAACATGGTAATCATGACTGCTGCCACACCATAAATCACACAGAGCGGTGCATTTACCAGACCCCGGTTTACAAAACGGCGCTGCCTGGCCGCAGCACCTATGGTCTCAAGAATCCATCCTAAAAATGAGTACGCAAAAAACAGCCAGATCAGTTCGTATCCTGTGTAATTCATTGGTCTTCCCGTCTCCTTTATCTTTCAGTTTTTCTCTGTGTTTTGTCTCGCTTTGCTCGACGCGAACCGGCGCCGGTATAATGACTGCTCTGCAGTCATTATACCTGGATTATACCACACTGTCACCTGTTTTCTGCAGAATTTTCAGCATATTGCCAAACAGCTGCGAAAAAAATGTCTTTAAAATCTGTCAAAAATAACTCTTGCACAGAATTTTTTATGCTAAAAATAAAATTGCCGTGTAGCTCAATTACCTGCAAAGCGTGTGATCTCCCCTCCGGGAAATCGCGCGCTTTTTCTTTTCACAAAAATATTTAACGGAAACGCTGTATATGGGGCTTCTCGTCTTCCTTTTTTCCAATCTGTGGGGAAACCGTCTGGGAGCCGCCTTTGCAGCCTCGATTCTTTTTAATGTGGATTCTGGCAGGAGCGCCTGTCAGCCAGCTGCCTGCCATCTGGGTGGGAACCTTTTTAAAGAATTTCCCCATGGCGTTTTTCTGGAACATGTTTGCCGCAGCGCCTTTTTCCCACTGGCTGTTTGGAAAACTGTTCCCTCTTTAATCTTTCTGCAGATCAAACACCGGATACATCCTGCTGCCTGAAGTGCTCCGGCTGGTTCCGCCCTCATAAAAGCTGAATTCCACTGCCGGATTCGGATACGTCAAATAGGTGAGTCCCCCATCCGTTTCCGCGGTAAAATATACCTGATACTGACTCCCATCCTTTTTCTGGGCATATTCAGAAAAATCGCCCTGATAAATGGCAAAATCCCCTTGCGAAACCCGATTGGCGGGAATCCGGATTCCTTCCGGCACTTCTTCCGGAAGATCCGGCGCCTCTCCCTCCAGACTGGCAGAAGCCCTGAAAGAACCGCCTCCATATCCCGTTCCCGGTTCCGGATGGATTTCTCCTGTTTTTACCAAAATAAACGTTCCCTCACCAAAACTGCTTCCCGCCGCTTCTTCCGCCTGGGAATCCAGAATGATCTGCAGCTGATCTGTCCCGTCCCATTCAGAGGAAATACTTACTTCCATCTGGGCAGCAGGGGTTATCTTATCCGTATATTCGGTAACCGTCTCATCTCCATTTATAATCTTAAAATAGAGCTGCAGAGAGGAAGATACGTCCACCTCAAGCACAGCCCGCCCGTCATCATCCAAAAAAGCTTCATACACCCGGTCTCCGGCCTGGATACCGGCAATCACCTGCTGTCCTTCTGACTGGGATTTGGGAATGGCCTCTGCTGTCACATACAGCTTTCCATCCCTGAACTTCATATCTGCTCTGGTTTCATGAAACAGACTCTGGCTTTTCTCCATGTACTCTTTCAGATCCGTAATCTGTTCCTTCTGCCGGGAAATCTGCGTATACATGCTGTTTAACTGGTCGTTTACATCGTTCTGGATCTGGTGCGCTTCCCAGAGAATCCGGTCTGTCTTGGCATGCAGGGAATAAAGCAGATATGCATTGGCAGCCAGAGTCAAAAAGCAGAAAATCAATCTTGCCCAACGGCTTCTATTCCTTAAAATAAGCAGGATAGGCCTGACGGATTGTATCAATATTTTCCCGGTAACGTTCCATATGATGTGCAGCCACAGCACGGGCAGCATTCTCATCGCCTGCCTCCAGCGCGCGAAGGAGCGCTTCGTGGTCTTCCAGAATATGCTCCATGGGCCGGCATCGCAGACTCAGAACGGTGGTCCGATCAAAATGGGGAGCTGCGCTTTCCACCAGCCGGTACCAGTACATCCGTCCGCACAGTTCGTAGATCATCCTGTGAAATTCCTTGTCCAGTGAAAATATCTTTTCTTCCTGCCGCCGCTCAATATACATCCGCCAGACAGCGGTATTTTCCCAGAGCCGCTCCAGGTCTCTGCGGTTGCAGATACTGCAGGCCATGGCAGCCAGCTCTGACTCCAGAACACTGCGCAGATGGCGGACCTGTTCCACAATTGCCGGATCAATCCGCGTCACATAACTGCCGATTTTCGGACGGATTTCCACCAGCTGCCGGCCCGCCAGTTCCAGCATGGCCTCTCTTAACGGCGTACGGCTGATCTTTAAGGCCTGGCACAGCTCCTGTTCCATCAGCTGCTGTCCCGGTTCCAGACGCGTATGCACAATATTCTCAATCAGTATCCTGGCCGCATAATCTCTGGCCGATTCCCGGTTCTTTCTCGGGGTACATTCAATCATTATTATCCCTCCAAATTCTTCTGCGCCATAACCTTTTGTTCAATTATAGCCGGTTTGATAAATGTAATCAAGGAGGATTGACAAATGCGCCTTTGTTATATATTATATTTTATGAAATATATAACACACTATGTTTTATCTATGCTCATCTGCCGCGCACGAACCGACAGGTGATTAAACATCGCAGAATGAAAGGAGGCGGACTCCTTGCAGCTGGCAGCAATTACCATGCGGCAGGTAGCTGTATTATTTTTTATGATCGCTGCAGGCTTTGCCTGCACCAGACTGGGAGTAGTAAAAAAGCAGGCCAAAGAGGGCTTTTCCGATCTGTTGGTAGGACTGGTTGTTCCCTGTATGGTGATTAATTCCTATCTGACCCCATTTGATCCCCAAACCCTCAGAAATCTGATTATGGCTTACGGTCTTTCCGCAGTACTTCTGGCAGCAGGCGGAGTGATTTCCTTTCTGTTTACCCTTCGCGCGGATCCGGCAAACCGGCCTATCCTGCGTTTTGCCTGTACCTACTCCAACGCGGCATATATGGGATTTCCTTTGATTTCCGTACTGTTTGGAAGCGAAGGCCTTCTGTACGCCAGCGCCTTCGTTACCGTATTCAATATCCTTCTGTGGACCCAGGGCGTACTGATGCTCCAGGGTGCCAGGCTGAATCTGCGCCAGACCGTCCGCACAATTGTAACCACGCCGGTTCTCCTGGCGGTGGCAGCAGGACTGATTCTTTATCTGAGCCAGGCTCCTGTTCCCGAATTAATCCGCACGCCTCTGGAAATGATCAGCAACATGAACACACCTCTTTCCATGTTTATTACCGGGATGATGATCGCGGAAAGCGATTTAAAAAAGCTTTTCTCTCGCCGCGGTCTGGCATCCGCCATACTGATCCGGCTGGCTGCAATCCCCGCCGTATGCTTTATTCTTTACCGGCTTTTAGGAGTCAGCGGCATGGCAGCCCAGGTTGTTCTCCTTCTGGAGGCATGCCCCTGCGCCGCCATTACTTCTGTATTCGCCATACGCTTCGGCTGCGACCAAGAGCTGGCCGCCGGCGCCGTGGTGGGAAGCACCCTTTTCAGCATTATCACCCTGCCCCTGTGCGCCCTGCTTCTTTCCGGCGCTTAAACGTTCTCTGCAAACCGGATTGGTTTGGCGGAATTTTTCATTTTCAATAACCAGGCAGACTCCCTACAGATACTTTCCCGTGCAGCTCTCCGGCGCATGCCTGATCTCTTCCGGAGTTCCTTCTGCTACGATCCTTCCGCCTTCTTCTCCCCCTCCCGGGCCCATATCAATAATATAATCGGCGCTCCGGATCACATCCAGGTCATGCTCGATGACGATAACCGTGGCCCCCTGTTCGATCAGCGTCTGAAATACGGAAAGGAGCGTCCGCACATCCAGCGGGTGAAGGCCGATGGTCGGCTCATCGAAAACGAAAACCGCGTCCGCCTGGCCTTTTCCCATCTCTTCCGCCAGCTTTAACCGCTGTGCTTCGCCGCCGGAAAGTCCCGGCGTTTCCTCCCCCAAGGTAAGATATCCCAGCCCCAGGCTCTGCAGAACCTGCAGCCTCTGTCGGACCACCTTTAAATCCCGGCACGCTTCAAGGGCCTGGTTAACATCCATGGCCATGATCTCCGGCAGAGAATACGACTCTCCCGCTGAATTCTGATAACGGATCCGGCCTGCATCTTTTCCATAGCGGGAGCCGCGGCATTCCGGGCAGGGCACATCCACATCCGGCAGAAACTGCACATCCAGGCTGATCGACCCGGTTCCGTCGCACACCGGGCACCGCAGCTTTCCCGTATTGTAGGAAAAATCTCCCGCCTTGAATCCCAGACTCTTTGCGTCCGCCGTTCTGGCATAAACCTTCCGCAGCTCATCGTGTACATTCGCATAGGTGGCCACCGTAGAACGCACGTTGATGCCGATGGGCGCGGCATCGATTAAGCGGACGCGGCTGATTCCTTCCGCCTCCACGGACTTTACGTGTTCCGGAAGCTTCCTGCCGCCGATCAGCGCCTCCAGAGCCGGAACAAGGCTTTCCAAAATCAGCGTCGTCTTTCCCGATCCGGATACTCCCGTTACCACCGTAAGCTTTCCCTTGGGGATCCTTGCCTCCAGCGGCTTCACCGTATGAATCGCCCCCACGGAAAGGCGGATTTCCCCCCGGGAAAAGATCTCCTCCGGCCGCTGCTCTTTTCTGTCGCCGGCCTGTGCGCGTCCGGAGAGGAACGGGCCGATCAGCGAACCGGCATCCTTTTCCACATCCTCAATGGTTCCCTGGGCAATCACCCTTCCTCCGTCTGCGCCTGCCCCCGGCCCCATCTCGATCAGCCAGTCTGCCTCCGCCAGAATCTGCGTATCGTGATCAACCAGGACGACGGAGTTTCCGTCTCCGATCAGATCACGCATCACCCCCACCAGCCCCACAATGTTCGAAGGATGGAGGCCGATGGAGGGCTCATCCAGAACGTAAAGAACTCCCGTAGTCCGGTTCCTCACCGCTCTGGCAAGCTGCATCCTCTGCCGCTCTCCCGTAGACAGCGTGGACGCCGGCCGATCCAGAGACAGATATCCCAGTCCCAGATCCATCAGCCGCTTTGCCGTGGACTGAAATGCTCCGCAGATGCTCTCCGCCATAGGCCTCATCTCCTCCGGAAGAGAGAGGGGCACGCCTTCCACCCACTTTACCAAGGCGGAAAGGGGCATGGCGCAGGCCTCGTCAAGGGAAATCCCGCGAAGATGCGGCGCCCTGGCCGCCGCTGACAGGCGCGTGCCGCCGCAGTCCGGGCAGACTTCCTCCTTCACGAACTTTTCTACCCGCTTCATCCCCTTTTCATCCTTCACTTTTGCCAGGGCATTTTCCACCGTATAAACCGCATTAAAATACGTAAAGTCCAGTTCAGCGGCCTGGTTGGAATTTTTCGCCTTATACAAAATATGCTTTTTCTCCGCCGGCCCGTGGAATACGATCTCCCTCTCCCGGTCGGTCAGCCGGCAGAAAGGCACATCCGTCCGCACCCCCATCTCCCGACACACATCCGTCATCAGCGACCACATCAGCGAATTCCATGGCGCCACCGCCCCTTCATCGATGGTCAGCGATTCATCCGGCACAAGGGTCGATTCGTCTACCGTGCGCACGGTGCCCGTTCCCCCGCAGGTACGGCAGGCTCCCTGGCTGTTAAAGGCCAGTTCCTCTGCCGACGGCGCATAGAAATGCAGACCGCATTCCGGGCAGACCAGCTCCTTTCCCGCAGCCACGGCCAACGTGGGCTTCTGCTCATGGCCATTGGGGCACCGGTGACTGGCAAGGCGGGAAAACATAAGCCTTAAGCTGTTTAACAGCTCCGTCCCCGTGCCGAAGGTACTGCGGATCCCCGGTATCCCCGGCCGCTGATGGAGCGCCAGGGCAGCCGGCACATACAGCACCTGATCCACCTGCGCCCTGGCCGCCTGGGTCATCCTTCGTCTGGTGTAGGTAGAAAGGGCCTCCAGGTAGCGTCTGGACCCTTCCGCATACAGAACGCCCAGGGCCAGGGACGACTTTCCCGAGCCGGACACGCCGGCGATTCCCACGATTTTATTCAGCGGAATATCCACATCCACATTTTTCAGATTATGCACGCCGGCTCCCCGGACTAAAATTTTATCAATCATTCTCAACTCTCCCTCTCGATGCCGTCTGGAGCTTTTACCGGAACGTTCACGGGCCGGCAAGCTTTCACAGGATCCGTTCCGGAACAAAACGCAGATAATCCGACGAAACCAGCTTATATTCGATGCCGTTTTTGTATCCCCGGATACTGTCCCCGTAACGTTTTCTGCCATGACAGTGGGAATACACCACTGCCTCCGCGCCATACTCCTCAGCCATCCTGGTAAAACGGCTCTCCCTCTCATAAATACTGGTGGGCGGATAATGGAGAAACATGACAAACCGCCGGTATCCTGCGGCCCTTGCCATCGAAAAGGAAGTCCGCAGCCGCCCTTCCTCCCTGGAAAGAAGCTTTTCCAGCTGCTCCGGCGTATCCCGCCCCTCGTCGCAGTAGCCCTTTGTGCCCACCAGGGCAAAATTTCCATAGGCATAAAAATTATTCTGGAGAAATTCCAGCCTGCCCGCAAACTCTTCATTCAGCTTCCATGTTTTTTTCGCATCCCAGAACATATCATGGTTCCCCCGAAGAAGAATCTTCCGTCCCGGAAGCGCCGCAATAAACTCCAGATCCGCCCTGCTGGCTTCCAGATTCCGCCCCCAGGAATGATCCCCGGTGATCACCGCCGTATCTTCCGGCCTTACCGTCTTAAGCCAGTTCTCCCGGATCCGCTCCACATGGTTCTTCCACTCGGGCCCGAACACGTCCATCGGCTTGTCCGCCGAAAAGGATAAATGAAAATCGCCAATCGCATACAGTGCCATACTCTGTCCTTCCTATCCTGCGGTCTGTCCCGCATATTCGATTCCCGCCCTCTCTTTCCTGCCGGCTTTTCTTCGTGTATATCTTACCATCGAGCATATCTCTTCCCCTGAAAACTGTCAACCGGGTTTTTGACGCTTCTCAAGCACAGGGGAATCCCCAATTATTATGAGTCCCGGTTATAGACCTGCCGGCCGCAGATCCATGTCTGCATTACCTTCACCTGGTCAATCCTCTCTGCCGGGACAGCGAAAATGTCCTCACTCAGCACAGCGAAATCCGCCTGATACCCGGCAGAAAGCATTCCCACTTCCGGAAGTCCTGCCGCAAGAGCGGATCCTCTCGTATACAGCCAGACTGCCGTCTCGATATCCACAGCCTGTTCCCGCCCGCAGTCCGTGCCGTCAGAGGCCGTGCGGGTGACCGCCATCTTAAGCCCCGGGAAGGGGTCCGTGGGCACGGACCAGAATGTGGCCGGCGCATCGGTGGAAAATCCAAGGCGCACGCCCTTTTCCAGAAGGCGGCGGACCGGATAACACCGGCTGATCCGCTCCCTGCTCAGGTTCTTCAGATAGCTTTTGATCTCCGCATATAAAAAGATGGGCTGAGTAACGCAGGAAATCCCGTGGGCCGCTGCCTTTTCGATGCTTTCCTCCATAGGCTCCGTAACATGCTCCAGACGGACATAAGGAATTCCTTCCGGCGTCCACGGCTGAAATTCACAGGCCAGATCCGTCATCCGCTTAACGGCCCGTCCGCCCATGGCGTGCATGGATAGCTGGCAGCGGTGCTTCCGGCAGAAGGCTATGGCCGACTGAAGCAGCTCATCGCTGCACACCGGCAGCCCATACTCTTCCTCTGATCCCAGATACGGCCGGTCCATCCAGGCCGTCCGTCCGGAAACGCTCCCGTCTCCGATCAGCTTAAGGCCCGCCGCAAAGATCTGCCGCCTGCGGTCCAGCATTTCTTCCGGAATCGTAAAATCCGGCCGGTCTGCAAAATAGTCCCACATGTAATATACGCCGGTCTTTTGGCAAAAGCCCCGGGCCGCGGCAGCCTCGTACAGGGGAAAATTATCCCCCGGTCCCAGATTTCCCATGTCGCAGATAGAGGTGATTCCCTGGGAATTAAGGACCTGCCCCAGCTCCAGGAGATTCTGAATCTGTTCTTCCCGGGAAAAACGGGGCAGAATGGCGGTAATCATGCTCCTGGCATTCTCCCTGAGAATTCCCGTAGGCTCTCCGTCCCTGTCCCGGTCAATCTGCCCGCCAGGCGGATCCGGGGTGTTCCGGTCTATGCCCGCCAGCTTGAGAGCCATGGTATTGACGCTGCAGATGTGGGCGCAGTTCCGCATGATCATAACCGGTGAATCGCTGCATCCACGGTCCAGATCCTGGCGCACCGGCGCCCGCTTTTCTGCAAGCCCCTGCTCGTCATAGCCCCATCCCTCGATCCACTGACCGGCCTCCTGCCGGCTTCTCCGCTCTCTGATCGCTTCCGTCAGATCCCGGATGGAACAGATCTCCGGCGGCATAACCGTAATCTTTTTCCGGAAATCCGCCAGCATGACCGGATGCATATGCACATCCGCAAATCCGGGAATCACCCGTCTCCCCTTCAGGTCAATAATCTCTGCCTGAGAAAGATCTATCCTCTCTCCGTTCTCCGTACGGAGAATCCTCTCCAGCCGGTCTGCGTCCTTCCGTTCTGCCTGCTCTCCCACCCACAGGATTTTCCCGCCGCCGATAATCATGGCGTCTCCGTACGGATTCTCTTTGTCTGCAGTATATATCCTGCCGTTCATCAACATCTTCATTTTCAAATCAGCCATCGTATCACTCCCGCCTGTTTTCTGTGGAAATTCGGCCGCCAATCAGACGGCACTTATCAAAAACTGCCGCATCACAGCGATGCGGCAGCAAGCGAAACAAAATTATATAACGAATTAAATGAAACTTAGAAATCCACTTCCGTTCCGTAATAGGTACAGGTAAGCAGCTTCTCCATGGCCTCCGGATCAATGGCACGCGGGTTAGAGCCTGTGCAGGCATCACCTACTGCCAGCTGGGCAATATGGGCAACCTTCTCCTTAAACTCCTCCTCGTTAATTCCAAATTCCTTCAGGGTCTTTGGAATGTTCAGCTTTACGTTGAATTCATTGATCTTCTCCCGCAGACTGTTGATCAGTGCCTTCTCGGAAGTCCCCGGAAGTCCCATCCTGCGCGCGATCTCCGCGTAACGGGAAGCGGCAACGGGATCCTTTGCATTATATGCGATAACATAAGGAAGATAAATTGCATTTGCGCATCCGTGAGGAATATGTCCTGTGGAGAATGCGGCGCCGGTCTTATGGGCCATGGAATGTACGATTCCCAGAAGTGCATTGGAGAATGCCATTCCCGCAAGGCACTGGGCATAATGCATCTGCTCTCTTGCTTCCATATTGCAGTTATAGGAGGCAGGAAGGTAATCCAGAACCATCTCGATGGCCTGAAGAGCCAGCGGATCGGTAAAGGGGCCGTGAAGTGTGGAAACGTAAGCCTCGATGGCGTGGGTCAGCGCATCCATTCCCGTATATGCCACCTGCTTTACCGGCAGTCCGGATACCAGATCCGGATCCACGATGGCCACATCCGGCGTAATATTAAAGTCAGCCAGCGGGTATTTCACACCAGTCTGATAGTTTGTAATAACGGAAAATGCGGTTACCTCCGTAGCTGTTCCCGAGGTGGAAGGAATCGCAGCAAACTTCGCCTTCTGTCTTAACTCCGGGAAATTAAAGGGTGTGCACAGATCCTCAAAAGAAGTTTCCGGATACTCATAAAATGCCCACATGGCCTTAGCTGCATCGATCGGTGAACCGCCGCCCATGGCAACGATCCAGTCCGGCTCAAAGGCACGCATGGCTTCTGCACCTTTCATCACTGTCTCTACTGACGGATCCGGCTCAACGCCTTCAAACACCTGAACCTCCATACCGGCTTCCTTCAGATAATTCACCGCCCGGTCAAGAAATCCCTGGCGCTTCATTGAACCGCCGCCTACAACGAGAATCGCTTTCTTTCCCTTCAGGTTCTTAAGCTCTTCCAGGCAGCCCTTTCCGTGATAAATATCCCTTGGTAAACAAAATCTGCTCATAGTCAGCATCTCCTTATGTGTGATTGTTAATTTTTTCACCAAGGCTATTCTATCTCTTTCCGTCATAGAATGCAATATTTATATTGTAAAAAATATGAAAAATAACTAAATTTTTCCTGAAATCAGCGGCTGATGCAGAAAGCATTCGGGTTCGTGGGAATTGATCACGCCTGCAGCCTGCAGATAAGAATAAACAATCACTGTCCCCACAAATTTCATTCCCCGCTTTTTCAGATCTCTCGAAACGGCATCGGACAGAAGAGAGCTGGCCTTTCCCGTCTCGATAATCACTCTGCCCTCCGTCCAGTGCCAGAGATACCGGTCAAAGCTTCCCCATTCCTCCTGAATCCTTCGAAAGACTGCGGCATTCGTCACCGCAGCTTTGATTTTCAGCCTGTTGCGGATAATGCCCGGATCCTGGCGCAGCAGCTCCAGCTTCTCCTCATCGTACGCACATACCCGCTCCAGGTCAAAGCCATCGAAAGCGCGGCGGAATTCTTCCCGCTTATTCAGCACACACTCCCAGGAAAGCCCTGCCTGGAAATTTTCCAGAATCAGCAGCTCAAACAGCTTATGGTCATCATGAAGCGGAATCCCCCATTCTTCATCATGATACCGGATATAACGAGGATTGGCCGGATTCGCCCAGAAGCAGCGCATTTTTCCATCGGTCCACTCCATCGGCTATTCCTCCGCTTCCAGTGCATAGATGGCCGCCCCTGCAGCCCCTACGATCTCCGGCTCAGGACAGATATACAGCCGGCTTCCGATTTTTTCTTCCACCGCCCGCACTACGCCGGGATTTTTGGCCACGCCGCCGGTCATCATAAATTCAGGCTCCAGTCCCACCCGCTTCATCAGGGAATAGGATTTATTGGCGATGGAACGGCAAACGCCATTTGCAATGTCTTTCTTTTCCTTGTTCTGGGCAATCAGGGAAATAACCTCCGATTCTGCAAAGACAGAGCACATGCTGGTAATTTCGATCTCTTCCGTGGACTTTAAGGCTTCCGGCCCCAGTTGATCGATATCCATCTCCAGCGAACGGGCAATCATCTCCAGGAATCGTCCCGTTCCTGCAGCGCATTTATCATTCATCACAAAATCCGTCACTTCTCCCTTTTCATTCAGATGAATGGCCTTGCTGTCCTGGCCGCCGATATCCAGGATGGTGCGCACCTTCGGATTAAAATAGTGCGCGCCCTTTCCGTGACAGCTGATCTCCGTCACATTTTCATCGGCAAATTCTATACTTACCCGCCCGTAGCCGGTGGATACGATCCGGGAAATATCCTCCCGTTTCAGGTCCGCCTGCGCAAGCACCTGCTCCAGTACCTTTCTGGCGCTTTCTCCGGACTTTGCTCCGGTGCGGACCACTGCAAAGGCCTTGATTCTGCGGTCCTGGTCCATGATCACCGCATTGGTGGACGTGGACCCGCTGTCGATTCCCATTACATACATGGTCTGTTTTCCTCCTGTGCCGGTTTTTTTCGTCTTTTTCTCCCTGCCCAGAGATTCCAGAAATGCCTCGATCCGGGTAAGGATCTGCCCGTAGCTCTGTCTCGTATAATCCGTCTCCAGAAGAAGCATGGGCCGCTTTAAGATTTCCTTAAGCCAGGCATACTCATAGGCATAATTATCGCAGAACTGAACGGTGTGATAAATGATGCCGTCTGCGCTGTGGGCATATTTTAAGATCAGCTGATCCCTTCCCGCGGCCTCCTCCATGCGCATACATGGAAACTGGCTTAAAAGCCCGCGGACATAGCCGGTCATCACCTGATCTTCTTCAACAAGAATCTTTCGGTCGAGACTTGTGCAGGTAAGATCAAAAGCCACTGCCGCGCCTTTTTCCTCCAGAATCTTTTTAATATTCTGATTGGCTCTGGCACCGGCAATGCCTACCGAAAGGCCACTGCCTGCTCCGTTCCTCTCCCTCTCACTTTTTTCTTTTTCCGCTTTTCGCTTCTTTAGCAGAGAAAGAAAACGTTCTTCATCAAAACACTTCCCGGAAAACTGTTGGTATTCCCGGACCATTTGCCGGATCCGGTTTTCATAAAGCCGGATCCCCGCATCTTTGGTAATCCTGGGCGTGTCCAGCATATAGATAAACCGGTCCGGCAGCTGCTCTTTTAACACATCGTAGAGTCTGCGTATGCTGTCGCAGCATGTGGTAAGGATCACGCCCTCGTAATCCTCCGTCATCACCTCTTCCAGCACGCCTTTGGCGAAACTGCACACATTGGGATGCATCCGCAGATCTGCCTGATTAAAATTTGAAACCTCCGGTTCGATCCGGTGCATCTGCACGCCCATGGATTCAAATATTTCTATGGGGGCATATTTACAGATATATCCTAACATGCTTTCTCCTTCTTTCCATCTATCCGATTTTTCCTTCCGGCATCGCTTTCTTCCCCGTCTTCTTCATCCAGGATTTCCAGAAACGCCTCCAGTCTGGTCTTAATCTGGCCGTCGTGACTGTTTCTCTTATCAATTCCGTCCCCATCCAGAATCAGCATAGGGATTCCCATCTCCTTCATCTTTTCCTTCAGAAGAACGCTGCCTCCGGACGCCTGCTTGCACCCCCAGTGGCAGAAATGGATCACCGCGTCAGCATCCACCTCCCTGGCGAACTGTCCCAGGGCCTCTGCCTTATAGGCATAGCTTCCGTTATAAATATTCCGTATAGTCTTGACAGCCAGAGCCCGGAAGGGGTCTGACGCATCCAGCTCGTTTGCATAATCCAGGACAATATCGCTGGCAATCACCTGATATCTCCTGCTTCCGTTAAAGTAAGACCGCAAAGTCTCCTGATAAAACGGCAAAAGGTGCACCCAAAGGATCCGTTTCCCTTCAAACCGGGGATACGTCTGGATATCCTTCACCATAAAATTCACCAGATTCCGGAATTCCTCCGTGCCCATAAGAAGATGGGTCCCCATCATCAGGTACAGCTGGCTGATGATCTCCCCCGGATAATAATGCTCTTTTTCCAGTTCATAAAAGCGAAGAAGGCTTTTCCTGGTTTCATTTTCCACCTGGATGATCTGCCGCAGCCTGTCCTCATCAAACCGGCGTCCGAAAACTTTTTCCAGACTTTTCGTCATTTCTCTTAACTGATCTGCCAGGTAATCCACCGACTCCGGATCGCAGTCATAGGGCACATCCAGAAACGTAAAAGGCACGCCGATCTTTTTTTCCAGATAACGGAACGTATTTAAGTTTCCATCGCAGCTTAAGGAGGTGGTCACCGCATATTCCGGCGCCTTCAGGACGCCGCTTTCCACCGCCCCGGTAAAGGTCTTGTGATAAGAACACAGGGTCGGCGCCAGCCCTGCGTTCTGGGCACAGTCAATAAAATAATCTTCCAGATGATACCCGGAAAAATAGCAGGAAAGGCATTCGATGGACAGGGTGCGCTTATCAAAGCACTGAAGGATCTCACAGGGGGCAAAAATATTTCCCCACACATAGCTTCCCTCATGGCTTAAGGAATCCGCCACCAGAGACATCATCATGGCTTCCAGTTTCTGATACCCTTTGGAAAGGCCCTTTTTCGGAAGCAGCCTGGTTTTCAGTTTATTGGCCTGAAATCCCCGTACCATCCAGTCCCAGCCCTTCTCCGGGTCATTTTTTACTTCCTGATTTACGTAATGAATATACTTGTCTACTATGGACATGGTTTCTCCTCTTCTCACTTCCAGCATTCATTTTCCTCCTATGATTATCGTCCATAAAAGGAAAAGAAATATTTCGCTCCGGGCAGGCAGCAAAATGCGTTTTCCCAGCCAGCTCTTTTTTTAGAACGGCATAAGCCAGATTCAGTTCCTGTGCCGGATGGGACGGCTGCTCCCCGGAAGAAAAATATACGTCCGGATGCATCCGGTACATAAGATGGCGATACTTCTTTTTTATTTCCCCATCTCTGCTCCCGGTGAAAGTTCCAGGATTTGATAAGCTTCCGTCACTGTCACAGCTGCACCTTCTCCTTTCCCGCTCCGCATTTTTTTAAGTTTTCCTTCAGCTGTTGAGCTGCCCTGCCAGATCCTCTTCCAGTACCTTCCGAAGCACCTCTTTTGCCCCAGCGTCCAGCTTCATCACACGGACCTCGCTGCAGACCTGCTTTAAGCCTTCCTCGAAGGAAAGTCCCGGACGTCTTATCAGAAGATCCTTCAAAGCAGTATAATAAAGGAGCATATACGTGATATCGCCTTTCTTCTGCATCATCTCCAGCAGCCGCGCCCGCACTCTCCTTCTGTGAGAGATTCCTCCCGGGAATACCCGTTCGTAAAACTCCCGGTAATCCCGCTCCCGCTGCGCTCCGCTCCGAAAATCCAGCCAGCCCTTTCCCATGTTCCTTCCTCCTGTCTGTAAATACGGGTCCGGCCCATCAGCGGATAAAATTCGTCTTAATCTTTTCTTCCTGAGCCGGCACTTCCAGGCCTGCTTTCTTTCCAGCCTCAATAGACTTTAACAGCCAGGCCATATTGTTTCCCAGAGTCCGCATGATCTGGAGTCCCTCTGCATCCTGGCGGACTTCCTCCGGCGTATTGCCGTGAACCATGTTCCAGTAATTGGAAGATACCACCGGCATCTGATAAAAGGTAAGATATTTGTTCAGGACATCCAGTGTGGCCGTGGTTCCCGCCCGTCTTGCAGAAGCTACAGCCGCCCCGGGCTTTAACCGCATATCTGCTCCGGCCATGGAACAGAACTTATCCATAAATTCAATAATCTGGCCGGAAGGCGATGCCCAGTATACCGGGGATCCGATCACCAGTCCGTCTGCTTCTTTCATCTTGGCGGCGGCTGCCTTTACGTTCTCCGTATCCGGATTCCCAGCCTGGAAAATCTCGCTGTCCACTCCATTTTCCTTTAATGCTGCTGCCACTTCACACAGAGCCGTATAAGTACAGCCCTCTTTTCTCGGGCTTCCATTTAATAATAATACTTTCATGTAATTCATCCTTTCTTCTGCATTCCCAGACTTTTCTATGTCATTTCATAGGTCACTTCGTTCCTATTATACGCCCAGTCCGGCAGGAATGCCATATTTTTTTGCCCGCAAAAACAGCGGACAGATCGTCTCATCTGTCCGCCGAAATCAAGTACTGATTCTGTTCTTTTTACGCATGATACACCTGCGTGCCGCCCACATAAGCAGCCTCCACCGGTATCCTGCTCAGTTTCTCCGGCTCTGTCTCAAAGGGATTCTGTCCCAGAATCACGAAATCTGCCGCCATACCCGGCATGATGCGCCCCTTTACCTCTTCCTCAAAGCTTGCTTTTGCCCCTGCAATGGTGTAGCTGTCCAAAGCCTCCTGAACCGTAAACTGCTGTTTGGGAAGGTACGGGCCTATGTGGTCTTTTAAAGTTCTGCGGGTTACGGCGCACTGCATGCCGGCCAGGACATCCGGCAGTTCCACCGGACAGTCTGAACCATTGCTGACAGTCACGCCCTTTTCCATCAGTGTTTTCCAGCTGTAGCTGGTGGAAGCCAGTTCCTCCCCTACCCGCTCTTTTACCATATGGATATCATAATCCAGAAATATGCTTTGCGCGTAAATGTGAAGCTTCAGCCGGGCGATCCGCTCTAACTGATCCGGTCTGGTAATCTGGCAGTGGACGATACCATGACGATGGTCTTCTCTGGGGCAGGCCGTCAGCGCCTTCTCATAGGCATCAAGCACCCGGTCCAGGCAGGCATCGCCGATGGCATGGACCGCCGCCTGCATTCCCTGCTCATTGGCATATCCGATCATCTCGTCCAGCGTCTCCTGGCTGAATACCGGGATCCCGCAAGTGGAAGGATCATCGGCGTAAGGCCGGCTTAAGTAAGCAGTCCTTGCCCCAAGAGCTCCGTCTCCCAGCATTTTTAAGGGACCGATCTTAAAACGGCTGCTGCCGGTTCCTGTGCGGTTTCCTGCCTCCACAAATTTCTTTAATTCCTCCAGGGATGTAAAATTGCTCTGCTCATATACCCGCACCGTCAGCTTCCCTTCCTGCTCCAGCTCCCGGTACGCTTCGTTCACCACAGTCCAGTAAACCCCGCGGAAGGCACAGTAGTCATCGGTCTGGCAGCTGGTCACACCATAAGAATTCAGCGCCCGGCAGGCCGCAAGGAGCATGTCCTTTACATCTTCCTTGTCCGGCGCCGGAATGGCGTCATAAACCAGATCCATGGCATTATCAAAAAATCTTCCGTCCGGCTCGCCGTTTTCCATGCCGATGCGGCCGCCTTCCGGCTGGGCTGTTCCGGCATTTATGCCCAAAAGCTCAAGTGCCCGGCTGTTTACCACCAGGCAATGGCCGCAGGCCCTTACCGCGCACACCGGCACATCTTCCGAAACCTGATCCAGGTCATACCGGTCCGGCATCCTCTTTTCCCCGGCAAAATAATCCTGATTCCATCCCCGGCCCATGATCCAGGTATTCTCCCGGATGATGCGGCTTTCTTTGAAAGCCCGCAGACAGTCAAGGACTTCCTGCAGACTTCCGGTATGAGAAGCCAGCTGAGCTGAATTTAAGGCGCTGCCAAATCCCAGCAGATGCATGTGGCTGTCATTAAAGCCGCTGCATACGAACCGGCCATTTAAGTCAACCAGCACATCTCCCTCTTCTTTCTGCTTCAGCGCCTCCTGACTGGTTCCGGAAAACGTAAACTTTCCTTCTTCTTCAATAAACGCCTGCACCAGCGGAAGGCTGCCGGTATAAACCTGCCCGTTATAATAGATCGTCTTCATTCCCTTACCTCATTTCCTTCATTCCGTCTTCATAGAACAGCCGGGCGTCTTTTTCCATCTTCCCAATGCTCAGATAACGAGCCTTGTAATCCTTCAGCAGCTTAAAATACTGGCTGGACAGAATCAGGATCACCGCCACATTAATGAAAGTGGGAATCGCCGAAGTGATGTCCACCAGAGTCCAGATAAATCCCTGATTATCGGTCTTTACCAGATAAATAGTCCACAGAAGTCCCGGAAGGGCGCGGACCGCATAAAATACCTTCATAACCAGATCTTTTAACGGTCCTTCCTTCTTATACAGGTGCTCCAGGATAGCCAGATAATAAGTAAACCATCCGCCGGAAGTAGTAACGGTAAAAATTACCATGATCACAGCCAGAAGAATGCTTCCTGCCGTGCCGAAACTGCCGGCAAATGCATTTAAAGCCAGCGTTCCTCCATTGCTTCCATCGGTCCACTTTCCGCTGAGAATTACCGAAAGTGCGGTAATCGTGCAGACAACCACCGTATCGAAAAATACTTCGAAGGATCCCCACAGGCCCTGCTCCACCGGATGGCGGGTATGGGCAGAAGCATGGATCATAGGAGAAGTACCCCAGCCGGCTTCATTGGAATATACGGACCGCGCCATGCCGACCCGGATCATCTCACTGACTGCGCAGCCTGCAAAACCGCCGATGGCTGCCGTTCCGGTAAACGCATTGGTAAAAATAGACGCGATTGCTTCCGGCACCTGTGAAAGGTTTGCCAGGATCATTCCAATTCCCATCAAAATATAAAGAAAACTCATAAACGGCACCAGCTTGCTGAAAACAGAAGCAATCTTTTTGGTTC
This sequence comes from Candidatus Caccovicinus merdipullorum, assembly GCA_018715905.1. Lineage (GTDB taxonomy): Bacteria > Bacillota > Clostridia > Lachnospirales > Lachnospiraceae > Caccovicinus > Caccovicinus merdipullorum. The sequence continues at coordinate 29,680 of DVKS01000037.1, forward strand.
CGCCGCTAGTAATCAGATAAGTTAAAACACATAACAGAATGCCTACTAAAATTACGCCTTCAACGGTTATGCCGCCTACTGTCAGATCCGGAAGTTTGAATGCGCCGGACACCACCTGCGCCGCTGTCAGATTCGAAGAAGTAACAAAGAATGTGGAAAAAATGCCGATACCGAAAATCACAGCCGGTATCAGCCACAGCTTTCCCCAGCCTCTTTCTGTTCCCAGTCCTCTCTCCATATAGTAGGTGGGGCCGCCGTAATATTCGCCCTTTTCATTTTTCCGACGGTAGTAGCATCCGAGAGTTACCTCAACCTGCTTTAATATCATTCCCAGGCAGGCTGTCAGCCACATCCAAAGCACCGCTCCAGGGCCGCCTGCTGCCACTGCTGTGGCTACGCCGGCGATGTTTCCGAATCCTACTGTTCCTCCAATTGCCGTGGAAATCGCTTCAAAAGCTGTCAGCATTCCCTGCTCACTCTGCTTTGCCTCTTTATCGCTGCCAAACATCTGGCCCGCTGTCCGCTTCATGATCCATCCGAAATGACGGAACTGAAAGAAACCGGACCGTACGGTAAAATACAGTCCCGTAGCAATCATCAGGACGATCAGCGGAACACCCCACAGCACACCATCAAGCCAATTCAAAAAATCAATCATTCTGTTTTCCCTCCTGAGCATTACGGCCAGAGTCCCGGTACTTTTGCCTCCTGGCCAGATTCTGCTTTTGAGGATTCTGTCTGCGACGGCTTAATCCGCATATCATCCCTTTCGGCCCGGTGTGAGCCGCAAAAAAAGCAGCGGTATTCGACACACCACTGCTTCATCACGCACAAATCTCCATGAAACAATAGCCCCTCCACCCTAAGGTGAGAGTGTGCAGCCTCTTCGCCTGCACCCCAACTTAAGCATCTGCGGAAAATGCCTGTTTCGGCGAATCCCCCTTTTCCTGTCCTTCCCAGGCTCTCCGCAGCCTCCAGGCAGGTACTCTTGACATTCGCGCCTCTATTGCCGTTTTCTGTTTCCATCCATAATAAAAGCTTTGCCTTTGTCTGTCAACTGTTTTTTTTGCATACTTTGCGCTTTTTTTCATACATTCTGTGCTTTTTCCTTTTCTGCCGGAAACGACGTGCAGTTTTGTCAAAAAACGGCTGTCCCGGCAGGATTCACTTGCCTGCCCGAACAGCCGCTTTCTTTATTCCACAGAAAACTTCGATTTACACTTTTTATGATTCTGCTGCCCGTTCCCGGTAATGGTGGGCCGACTCCAGCATCATATCTTTTACTTTCATCAGCCTGGTCTGGGAGCTGCGCTCGTTTTCATCCAGCTTCATGGTAATATAGCGGATGTTCTGTCTGGTCTCCGGGATCACCACATGCTCCAGGGCGTTGACTCTGCGGCGGGTCTTCTCGATCTCCGCCGCCATCAGCTGGCAGGATTTCTCGCATTCCGCCAGTTTAAGAAGATCCGGCAGAAGATCCGCCAGCTTCTTAACTGCGTCATCCAGGTCCCCTGAAGTAAAAGCAAATCCGTAGGAATAAATGTCATTGGGATCCGGCGTCCTGGTGCTGCTTTTGAATACAGGGATCTCCACGCTCATGACGTTTTTCGTCTCCGCTTCCAGATAAACCTCCTGCTTAGGCGCCATCAGCGCCACATTCAAAGCCTCCTGGGACATGCCGGCCCGGGCAAGGACGAAATTCTGGTTTGCCTCCCTGATCCCGGCCTCCACCTTCTCCCGCAGGGCCTTATTCTCCCGGACCATTTCCAGAAACTGCCGCATCAGCTCATCCCGTTTGTCTTTCAGGAGTTTATATCCCCGGGTAGCTGTAACCAGTTTCTTTTTAAGCCTGGTCAGTTCCATCCGGGTAGGGTTCACATGTTTTGCACTCATGGCAGTCCGCTCCCCTCCTAGCTCTCTTCATAGTACTGATCCAGGAACTTATCCTTGATTCTCTTTAACTCGCTTCTGGGCAGGATCCGCAGAAGTTTCCAGCCGATATCCATGGTCTCCTCGATATCCCGGTTTACATAGTAGCCCTGGGACACATACTGCCGCTCAAACTCATCGGCAAACTGCGCATACAGCTTATCCATATCCGTCAGCGCCGCATCGCCTAGGATTACCATCAGCTCCTTGGCATCCTTTCCTCTTGCATAGGCTGCAAACAGCTGGTTCATCACATCTGCATGGTCCGCCCTGGTTTTTCCTTCTCCGATCCCCTTGTCTTTCAGACGGGACAGGGAGGGCAGCACATCAATGGGCGGAGTCACGTTCTTCCGGTACAGCTCACGGCTTAAGATGATCTGTCCCTCGGTGATGTAGCCGGTCAGGTCAGGAATGGGGTGGGTCTTATCATCCTCGGGCATAGTAAGAATGGGAATCAGGGTAATGGAGCCGTTCTTCCCCTTCTGCCGTCCCGCTCTCTCATAAAGAGAGGCCAGGTCCGTATACATGTAGCCCGGATAACCGCGCCGTCCCGGCACTTCCTTTCTGGCTGCGGAAATCTCCCGCAGGGCGTCTGCATAGTTGGTAATGTCTGTAAGGATAACCAGAACATGCATATTCTTTTCAAAGGCCAGATACTCTGCCGCCGTCAGCGCCATGCGGGGCGTGGCAATCCGCTCTACCGCCGGGTCATTGGCCAGATTGATAAACATGACGCTCCGATCGATAGCTCCCGTCTCCCGGAAGCTCTCCATAAAGAAATTCGCTTCCTCAAAGGTAATTCCCATGGCTGCAAACACCACGGCGAAAGGCTCGCTGGTTCCCCGAACCTTCGCCTGTCTGGCAATCTGCGCCGCCAGATTGGCATGGGGAAGTCCGGATGCGGAAAAGATGGGAAGCTTCTGCCCCCGCACCAGAGTATTCAGCCCATCGATGGCTGAGATTCCCGTCTGTATGAACTCCTGAGGATAATTTCTGGCCGCCGGGTTCATGGGCAGGCCGTTGATATTCATCCGCTTTTCCGGAAGGATCTCCGGGCCTCCGTCTATGGGGCGTCCCAGTCCGTCAAAAATCCGGCTTAACATATCCTCCGATACGCCTAACTCCATGGACCTTCCCAGGAAACGTACCTTGCTGGATTCCAGGTTGATTCCGGCAGACGCCTCAAACAGCTGCACCAGCGCATTCCCGCCGTCGATCTCCAAGACCTTGCACCGTCTCTTTTCCCCGTCCGCCAGCTCAATCTCGCCAAGCTCATCGTAAGTAACATTCTGTACTCCCCGCACCAGCATCAGAGGACCTGCCACCTCTTCTATGGTTCTGTATTCTTTCGGCATCAGAAGTCCTCCTTTCTGCCCAGTTCATCCCGAAGCTGGTCATCCAGAAGCGTTTCCGTCTTCCGGAAGGCCTCTTCCACTTCCGCCTCGTCCACATATTTAAACCGTCCGATGTTCTCACGCACCGGCAGGGCCACCAGCCGCTCAATCGCCACGCCGGCTGCCAAAGCTTCTCCGGCTTTTTTATAATAATCCAGGATCAGTTCCATCATCCGGTACTGCTTGTTTAATGAAGTATAGGTGTCTGTCTCATGGAAGGCATTCTGGTGCAGGAAATCCTCACGGATGGAACGTGCCGCTTCCAGCTTAAGCCGGTCCGGCGCTGACAAGGCATCCATACCTACCAGCTGAACGATCTCGTTTAACTCCGCCTCTTCCTGCAGAAGCCGCATGATCTGTGCACGCATTCCCGTCCAGTTCTCCTCCACCTGGGCATTGAACCATTTCTCCAGAGTATCCACATAAAGGGAATAGCTGGACAGCCAGTTAATAGCCGGGAAATGACGCTTATAAGCCAGATCGGAATCCAGGCTCCAGAATACCTTTACAATCCGCAGGGTAGCCTGGGTTACCGGTTCTGATGTGTCGCCTCCTGCCGGGGATACGGCACCGATTACCGACAGCGCTCCCTCCCGTCCGTCTTTTCCCAGGGAAATCACCCTTCCGGCCCGCTCATAAAACTGTGCCAGACGGGATCCTAAATAAGCCGGATATCCTTCTTCGCCGGGCATCTCTTCCAGACGTCCCGACATCTCCCGCAGCGCTTCTGCCCAGCGGGAAGTGGAATCTGCCATCAGCGCCACGGAATATCCCATATCCCGGAAATACTCTGCAATGGTGATGCCCGTATATATGGATGCCTCACGGGCAGCCACCGGCATATCGGATGTATTTGCAATCAGCACCGTCCTGGCCATCAGAGATTTTCCGGTCTTGGGATCCTTCAGCTCCGGGAACTCATTTAATACATCAGTCATCTCATTTCCCCGCTCGCCGCAGCCGATATACACCACAATATCCGCATCGGCCCACTTGGCCAGCTGATGCTGCACCACCGTCTTTCCGGAACCAAAGGGACCGGGAACTGCAGCCACACCGCCCTTGGCAATGGGGAAGAGCGTATCGATTACCCTCTGCCCCGTCACCAGCGGCATTTCCGGCGACAGCTTCTTCTGATAAGGACGTCCCCGGCGCACCGGCCACCGCTGCATCAGGCTTACCGGATGTTCTTTTCCCTTCTCGTCGGTAATCACAGCCACCGTATCCTCTACGGTATGCTCTCCCGGATAAATGGCCGTCAGGGTCCCTTTCATTCCCGGCGGAACCATGATCTTATGATTTACCACTTCCGTCTCCTGAACCGTCCCCAGGATATCTCCGCCGGATACCATCTCGCCTGCCGATGCAGAGGGCTGAAAATCCCATTTTCTTTCTCTCTTAAGAGACGGCACTTCCACACCCCGGTTCAGCAGATTTCCGCCTGTTACCTTCATGATATCATCCAGCGGACGCTGGATTCCGTCATAAATACTTCCGATCAGGCCGGGCCCAAGCTCTACACTCATGGGTACACCTGTTGATTCCACCGGTTCCCCGGGTCCCAGGCCGGATGTCTCCTCATACACCTGGATGGACGCCTGATCTCCATGAATCTCTATAATCTCGCCGATCAGCCGCTGGCTGCTTACCCGCACTACATCGGACATGTTCGCATCGCGCATGCCCTCTGCAATAACCAACGGCCCGGCCACTTTCTTGATTACGCCTTTGCTCATCTCTACCTCCTGTTTACGTCAGCAGTATCTCCACCCAGGCAGCTACTGCCCGTTAAAGATGATATCGGATCCCACTGCCTGCTCCACTGACTTTTTTACGGCCATAATGCCCCGGCCCGTATTCCCGGACGCTCCCGGAATCAGGATCACTGCCGGAAGTCCGGCCGACCGGTACCGCTCGATCTCCGGCTCGATTTTGGCTGCCAGCGCTTCCGTAATATAGATCACGGCATAGTCGCCTCCCTCTGCCAGCTCCCTGAGTTTTTTCTCTGCCGTCTGGGGATCCGTGATGGAAAAGGGAACCAGTCCTAAAGCGGCAAATCCGTAAATGCTGTCCTGATCTCCCATTACCGCTATTTTATACATATGTCTCTCTCACCCTTTCCCGGATCGACTGCTCCGGAAGCTGATTCTTCTTTCCGGACAGCACGATGCGAACCGATTTGATCTCACTCTCCCTGGCCAGAACATAGGCCGCCAGGGGGCCCAATCCAAAGGCATTGTAAAGCTGAGGACGGATCCGCCGGATCAGAAGGTTGTCGCACCACCGCTCAAAAGCGGAAAGCGATTCCTTCATCACAGCCGCTCCTTCGTGATACTCCGTAGTATCCAGATATTTTGCCACTGCTTCCTCTCCTTCTGCCGCCGCATCCGCCAGCCGGTCTTTATCGAGAGAATCGCAGGAGGCCAGGGCCCGCATAAGAAACCCACGGTCCTTTCCTGTCCTGCAGGCTCTGACCGCCGTCTTGATATCCGCACAGGCCACAGTAAGTTCCGCATACAGCATAAGGAACGGATCGCCGGAATCTTTTCCTGCTTTATAAATCGCTTCCAGAGCCGCCCGGTCAATTAAAATATCGCAGAGCTGCCCGTCACCGGTCTGTAAAAGCACTTTCTGGGCTTCCCTTGCCGGAGCCTGCATGGCCTCCGGCAGTTCCTCAAAGCGATTTTCCGAAAGCGCCTTTCGTATGGTGTCTGCCGGTACCGTACCCTGCTCTATGTAGATATTGGACAATTCCGTACGGTGTCTGCAGCTTTTCACAGCAGCCTTCAGATTGCTGTAATCATTTGCATATAAAAACACATTAAATACAGAAGTATCTCCCAGAAGCTCTTCCATCAGCTCCCAGGTCTTGCGCCGCTCCCGTGCAAGCATTTCCTCCCAGTCATCCTGTCCGCCTTCCCAGCCCTTTTCCTTTAGGAGCCGGATACAGGTCTCATAATCCGGAGCGGACAGAAGCTGTTCAAAAAAGTCGGCAGACAGCAGAGACAGTTCTTTCGTCCGGATGCGGGCAACCTCATATAAATATTGATTATCTGCCATCGCCAGTTCCTCCTTCACCCATTCAGTCCCTGCCGTCTAAGGAAACAGGATCTTGTGAACCACATCCTGGAGCTGTTCCCTGGCAGAATCGAATATCGCATCAAAAGAACAATTCTCCTCAATGCCCCCATAGCTGAGCACAAAACCGCCTTCGATCTCCCGAGGCTCCGAAGCGATCGTAAGGACTGCCTTCTTTCCGGCCGCCGCGGCATTCATCCGTTCTTCCAGGTCCTCAGGAAGACGTTTTAAATCTGCTTCAGAAAAATAAATGGTTCCATGACCCTCCATGGCCGATTCTGCCGCCAGCTTCACTACCGCGTCAAAGTACCGCTCCGATTCGAGATTCTTTGCCTCTTTCAGAGCTTCAGAGAGGACCTGGCCGATCAGTTCCTGCTTCTTTGCCAGGATGCCCTGGCGCACCTTTAAATCTGCTGCTGAGCGTCCCCGCTTAAGGATCTCCTCTGTCATCCGCTTTGAAGACTCCAGGATCCCGGCACACTCCTCATCCGCCTCCGCTTTCGCCTGTTCAAGGATCTGCTGCGCCTTTTCTTCGGCAGCAGCCACAACACCGGCGGCGGCTTCTTCCGATTCATTCCGAATCTGACTGATGATTTTCTCTAATCCAGCCATACCTCGCTCTCCCTTCTCCGTCTGTCATTATACTGCAAGGCTGTTGATGCCGAAGATGGAGAGAATGGAGATCAGGAGGGCTAAAATCGCGTATGTCTCAACCATGGCCGGAAAGATCATTGCCTTACCGAACTGATCCGGTCTCTTAGCTACCAGGCTGATGGATGCTACAGAAGCTCTCGCCTGACGGATCGCCGACTTATATCCCACAAATGCCATGGGAAGGCAGGCCACAAAATAAAGGATTCCCTTTACCAGAGAGATATCCGAACTTCCGCCCATGATGCCGATCTGCGTCAGAGTGATAAAGCCGATCAACAGGCCGTAGATTCCCTGGGTACCAGGAAGAAGCTGGAGAACCAGCACCTTGCTGAATTTGGACGGATCTTCCGTTACCACACCTGCAGCTGCCTCACCGGTCATGCCTACTCCGATAGAAGAACCGATGCCTGCTGCCAGAGCTGCAATCACTGCTCCCAAAAGTGCCAATACAACTCCCATATTCTCCATGATGTTCATAAACTATATATCCTCCTCGACCTTAAAATATTTTGTGTGCTCCGCAAATGGAGCGAATTTCCTTCCTCCGCCTTCGTAGAACTTCCCGAAAAATTCCACGAACTGCAGACGGTTGGTATGTACATAGGCTCCCATGGCATTGATGGCCAGGTTCAGTGCATGGCCGATCACAAATACCAGGATAAATAAGACCGCACCCGGTATGGAATTTCCCAGCATACTTCCCATCTTATTAAATACGGTAGAAATCACGCTGGTGGCAAGTCCCAGAGCCAGGAGCCTGGAATACGACAAAATATCGCTTAAGTACGATGTAATGCCGTAGGCGCCGTAAAGACCTTTTAACAGCCGCTTTCCCCAGTTCCTCGATTCCCGTCCGCTGGTAAATACAATGCCCACAAATCCTACTGCCGCTGCTGCTGCCGCAATCTGTCCCACTGCAGGAGACAAGGTAAATCCCAGTCCCAGCATATCAGTAAACATGGACATAGTCAGCATATAGATCACAGCGCCGCCTACCAGCAGATACCAGAACACCACATCATAGATGCCGTCTGCCAGATGGCCGCTCTTTATGGAACAATAAAGCTTAACGCCAAGTCCCGTAAACAGATGAACGATGCCGAAACAGAAGGAAAATACCAGCATCTTCATTGGCATCGATACCGGCTCAAACCACAGAGGGGCAAGCCGGATATCCGGCCGGTTAAAGAAAGTAGTGGCAATCACGTTCACCGCATCGCCGAAGAAGCTTCCGAACATAAATCCCCAGAATGTGGTGGAAATGCCGCTGTACAGAAACATCTTCAAAGTCTTTTTAAGCCCCGGCTCCATATTCGGATACTT
>DVKS01000038.1 GCA_018715905.1 Candidatus Caccovicinus merdipullorum
AAATGCCGGTATGTTCCAGACCGACATCCTGGTGGCATCTTCATCATAAGAAACGGTAATATTCGCCCGCTCCTCTCCGAAATAGCGAGCCAGCTGCGACCGGTCATACGATGTGATTCGGGTAATTGGCCGGATATCATAGGTGGGATCGATGGAAGCCGAATACGGCCGGTTGTAAGGAGCCCGTATATTCAGATAGGTGGACTCCACCACCGTTCCTCCGGAATAATCCCGAATGGATGCATAATTAAAAAAAGTATCGTCAAACCGGGTCTCGCTTCCCATAAGATATACAAGCATCCCGCAGCAGACCGACAAAATAACCACAGATCGTCCGTAAAACCGCCCGGCCTGCCTGTGTTTTAAGAAAAAGTAAAGTCCCGGTCCCGCCAGAAGGATATATCCTGCAATGACGATCACATATAAGGAAACTGCAGGAAGATTTTCCACGGAACCGGAATTAATCAGACTCTGCACCTCCAGATAATTGCTGTTTCCGCCGTCATACAGGTATTCTGCCAGCTGACGGATCCGGTCTTCTCCCAGAAGGCTGGTAAAAAGCTTATCTACATAAGGGTGGTCCTGACAGAACTCTCCGATATCCGTAAAATCGTAGGCAGCCACTGCCACCATGCCTTTCTCCCGGTTTACTGCTGTCAGAACCGGCATTCCTCCGCTGGAAAGCACCACCTGCCCGTCCCGGATCTTCACCAGCGTGGTATCCAGCACAAGCTCCGCATCAGAAGGACCGTAAATAGCCAATTCATCTCCCATATTTACCGTGCGTTCCTGGGAATCCGGCAGAGGTTCTGCCAGATTGTCCGCCAGAAACATTTCTGCCGCTTCCTCTCCTCCGGCTCCCGTTCCCAGAAGCAGTACGCCGCCCCGGCTGACCCACTCGTTGATGGTATCGATCTGGCCGGAATTCAATCGGCGGATATCATAATTGGTAATTAAAAGCACATCCAGCTGATCCAGACCTGCCGCCTGTTCCGGTATGCTGCCGGCTACCATGGCACAGGTCCTGGTGAGAAGGGTGCTGTGCTGTATTCCCACTCCATTTAAATATTCCAGCTGTCCCTGGGAATCACTCAAAACTCCAATGAGGAGTTCCGGCGTATCCTGGCGGATATTGATCTTCAGGCGTTTCTGCATGATTTCCTCTCCATCTGCATCCTGAAGATACACATACAGCTGGTCTGCCCGCAGTCCCAGAGGCACATTCAGATTAATCTGCATCGTCTCCTCTCCGGCAAGACTTACGGGATACTCATACTGATAAATCTTGAAATCCGACTCCATGGACTTAACCAGCACTTTGCCCGAAAAGGGTTCCGTCAGCTGATTGGTCAGCGTCACATAAATCGGAAGGTAGCGGCCGCCTTTGGCCATATTGTCATAGCCATAGCTGGCTTCCATGGCCACCGGGGAATTCCGGTAGCCGTAAGCAGAATCCACTGCCGCCACGCTGCTGCCTTCTGTCTCATCTGCATAAGCCTGTAAGGTTCCCCCATGAACCAAACCGCAGCACAAAAACAAAAAAAGAATCCCGCCGCGCAGGATTCTTTGCCTGCCGCGAAGCGCACCCTGGGCAGAAAATCCTGCTGCGGTGCGCTCCTGCCCGGAGGGCGTTCTGTTATATCGCTTCCATGAGCTGAATATCCTCATACGATCCTCACTCAATTTTTCCAAAATTCTCCTTGCTTACATCAAAATGCACTTTCAGCTTTACCGTAAATACTGTGCCGTTTAAATCGCTTTCCACCTGAATCGCGCCGCCGTGCATCTCCACAATATTCTTAGCAATGGCAAGCCCCAGTCCGGTTCCTCCTGTGCTGGAAGAGCGGGACTGTTCTACACGGTAAAACTTGTTAAAGATCAACGGAAGTTCCTGCTCCGGAATCACATGACCGTAATTCACCACAGACACTGCTACGATCTCATCCTCTGCATGTACCTTTACCAGAATCCTTTTCCCATCGGCGCCGTACTTGATCGCATTGTTGATCAGGTTGTCAAAAAGTCTGGCCAGCAGATTTCCGTCTGCCGCGATCACTTTGGCAGGCACATTGGAAGAAAGTTCATAGGTCAGATTCTTTTCCGCAAAGCTGGGGTAAAACTCCTCCAGAAGCTGGCTTAGCAGCTTGATAATATCTACCTGCCCCACCTTCATGGCCATCTTTCCGTAAGTCATCTTTGTAAATCCGAAAAGATCCTCGATAAGTTTTTCCAGGCGCTTGGACTTGGTATAGGCAATGTCAATGTATTTCTTTTCCAGTTCCGGAGGCATGACCGCATTCTGCCCGCTGCGCAGAAGATCCAGATAACCGATAATGGAAGTCAGGGGCGTGCGCAGGTCGTGAGCAATATTTGTAATCAGTTCGTTTTTCGTCCGTTCCGCCTCCCGCTCCCGGTCCATCAGATCCCGGATATCTTCTACCATCTTATTCAGATTTGCCGCCATGGCAGAAAATTCATCATCCCCCACCACTTCTACGCTGGTATTCAGATCTCCCTCCGAGATGCTCTGCATGGCGGAAGATATCTTTCCGATATACTTCATGGAACGGTACTGCAGCAGAAGAAAAGCGGCTGAAAAGACCAGAATTCCCGCAATTACATAGATCAGAATCCCCAGGATCTCGCCGCCCTGCACCGTAAGAAGGGCCGTCAGGCTGTTCTCCCTTCCCGTCTGGCTTAAATACCGTGAAATAATGGAAACATTCGTTACCAGGAAAATATCCACCATACATGCGATCAGGGCACTGTAGCCGATATTGGCGGCGATACGGCCGAAAAAGCGCCTGCTCATATCTTTATTTTTCAATCTTGTACCCTACTCCCCACACCGTTGTAATGATCTTGTTCTGTCTGGTGTCCTCCTTCATCTTTCCACGCAGGCGGCGGATATGTACCATTACCGTGTTATTTGCCTCATACACCTTTTCATTCCATACATTCTCAAAAATCTCGTCGGTGCTGAATACACGGCCCGGATTGGATGCCAGCAGATAAAGAATATCAAATTCAATAGGCGTCAGCTTGATCTCCTCGCCGTCCACCGTTACTTTGTGATTGTCTTTATTGATGGTTAAGCCTTTGATGGAAATCTCGTTTTTTCCCGCGTCATGGACGCTGCTGTTGGGATTTAACTGGGTGTAACGGCGCAACTGGGACTTTACCCTGGCGGTAAGTTCCAGGGGATTAAAGGGCTTCGTCACATAATCATCTGCGCCGGTGCCCAGTCCCAGGATCTTGTCTAAGTCTGTAGACTTTGCGCTGAGCATAATAATGGGAATATTATTGGTCTCCCGGATCTTTTTGCACATATCAAGGCCACTCATTCCCGGCATCATGATATCTAAAAGAACCAGGTGGATCTCTTCCTTTGCCAGAATTTCCAGTCCTTCTTCCGCATTATTTGCCTTAAATACCTTATATCCGTCGCTGACCAGATAGATCTCAATCAGATCTGCGATCTCCTTTTCATCATCTACCACTAAAATACGGGTTTCCGCCATTTTAACGTTCCTCCTTTTGGTAATTGAAACGATTTTATTCTTAGATTTTCTTCAAAAAATCGTAAGTTCATTGTAACATAAAATTTCCCTCTCTAGTTTACCACATGCTGGGGAATTTTACTTTAATTTTCTCTTACTTTATATTGACAAAAAATCCGGCAGGGCGCGTAATTGGCACGTCCTGCCGGATTTTTCTGTTCTTTTGCTTCGGCTCTTATTCGTTATGGCTTTCCACCGGCACAAACACCCGCGTATTCACCGGATCTTCCTGCTTTCTGGCATCTTTTGCCATGTGGATAGCCTCCTGACAGAACTGTTCCTGGGAATTTACCAGAACCTTGCCCCGCTTATCCTGCTTCTCGTAGCTTCCGTCCGGCTGCAGGATATGTGCCTTTACATTGTCCTCCAGCTCTACTTCCAGGATATGATACACAGCCTCCTTAAGCCTTTCATCTTCCACCGGGAAGACAATTTCCACACGCTTATCCAAATTCCTTGGCATCCAGTCGGCGCTTCCCATAAAGATCTGGCTCCGGCCGTCATTTTCAAAATAGAAAATCCGGCTGTGCTCCAGGAAGTTTCCTACAATGGAGCGGACGGAAATATTCTCGCTTAAGCCGGGGATGCCTGCCTTCAGGCAGCAGATACCCCGGACAATCAGATCGATCTTTACTCCGGCACAGGAGGCCTCATAAAGAGCTGCAATGATCTCCTTATCGCAGAGGGAATTCATCTTTGCAATGATCTTCGCCTTCTTCCCGGCCCTGGCATTCTCTGTCTCCCTGCAGATCAGCCGCATAAATTTATTTCTAAGCCACAGCGGCGCCACCGCTAACTTGTTCCAACTTAAAGGCTCTGAGTAGCCGCTGAGCATATTAAAGACTGCCGTAGCATCCTCGCCGATCAGAGGATTGCAGGTCATCATGCCGCAGTCGGTATAAAGCTTTGCTGTGGAATCGTTGTAATTTCCCGTTCCCAGGTGGACATAGCGGCGGATGCCGTCTTCCTCACGCCGCACCACAAGGGTAATCTTGGAGTGGGTCTTTAAACCTACCAGGCCGTAGATTACGTGGCATCCGGCTTTCTCAAGCATCTTGGCCCAGATGATATTGTTCTCTTCATCAAACCGTGCTTTTAACTCCACCAGAACCGATACCTGTTTTCCGTTATCGGCTGCGGCAGCCAAAGCTGCGATGATGGGAGAATTTCCGCTGACCCGGTATAGGGTCTGCTTGATGGCAAGTACGTTGGGATCCTTTGCCGCCGTCCGAACGAAATCCACCACCGGATCAAAAGTCTGGTAGGGATGATGAAGGAGAATGTCTCCCTTCCGGATGTTTGCAAAGATATCGTCATCATTCATAAAAGCAGGAATCGGCTGCGGCGTATAGGGATCCACTTTCAGATTGTCAAAGCCATCCAGGCCGCCGTAAAGCTTCATCAGGAACGTCAGATCCAGCGGTCCGGCAATCTGGAAAATATCATCGGAGCTGACTTCCAGTTCTTTCTTAAGGATCTTTAACAGGCGCTTATCAGCCTTCTCCTCTACTTCCAGACGGATGACCTCACCCCACTGGCGCTTCTTTAACTGCTTCTGGATCTCCTCCAGAAGGTCCACCGCTTCTTCCTCGTCAATGGTCAGATCCGCATTCCGCATAATACGGAAGGGATGGGCATCCAGAATATCGTAATTCAAGAACAGGCTCTGCATATTCCGCTCGATGATCTGTTCCAGCAGGATCACATTCCGCATCTCCCGGCCCTGGTCATCGGCAGTCACCGGAATCTCCACAAACCGAGGCAGTCCCGACGGAACCTGCACCATGGCAAATTCCAGCTCCTCCTGTTCCTTTTTCCCTTTTTTCTTAAGAAGGGCGGCAATATTAAGAGATTTGTTCCGCACCAGCGGGAACGGCCTTGAGGAATCAAATGCCATGGGCGTTAATACGGGGTATACATTCTCCTGAAAATACTGATCCACATACTCTCCCTGTTCCTTCGTCAGAGACTCATGATCAGGAAGGATGCAGAGTCCCTGCTGACGCAGAGCCGGAATCAGGGAACGGCTGTAGGTGGAATACTGAAGATTCACCAGTTCATGGGTCTTTTCGGAAATCTTTACCAGCTGTTCCTCCGGTTTCATGCCGGCAATATCCGGCTTCGTATATTTTGCGTGGACCATGTCCTTTAAGGACGCCACCCGAACCATGAAGAATTCGTCAAGATTTGAGGCGGTAATGCTTAAAAACTTCAGCCGCTCAAACAGGGGCAGGCTTTTGTCTCTGGCTTCGCCCAGAATCCGGTAGTTAAACTCCAGCCAGCTCAATTCACGGTTCACATAATTTTTCGGATCCAGATAATTTACATTGGCCTCTGCCATCATCATACCCTCCTCTTCTGTTTCAGCACAGGACGGATGCCGAATATCTCTTCAAAGAAATCTGCTTTCTGCACAAAGGAACGCTTCTCCATGGAAATGTCCCCCTGATAGTCCGTTGTGATCACCAGTTCGCCGTCCCGGACTGCAATCTTGCAGCCGGAAAGCTTCTGCTTATGGGTCCGGTCCATGGAATTTGCCAGCCGCAGGATTGCAGTCAGCTTGGCAATCTTAATGGTAATCTCATTGGCGGTAAGGCCGCCGGATGCGTGCTTATACACCTGCGCCTCCAGCTGCACCCGGTTGTAATCAAAATCACGGATATTATAGCGGACCACATTGGCAATGATCTCCCGCTCCAGATGGCTCAAACCGATAATCTCCGTGGACATAATGATATTGTAGGCGCATTCATTGGAGTTTCGTATGCTGATAAACTTTCCGCAGGCATGCAGATACACGGCAATCCTGAGAAGGAGCTTATCTCTGGGAGACATACCGTGGAACCGGCGCATAGCGTCAAAAATATCAACGGAAAAAGTATCCAGGATCTGGTTATGACTGGCATGACATTTATACCGCTTTGCCATATTACGGGATGCCGCAAGAATATCATTCTCAAAATTATGCTTAAACTTTACCTGCCTGGTCTGCTCTGCGTACTCTGCTGCAATGCCGTCACAAAGCCGGATTCCGGGAAGCCAGAACTGCTCCGCCCCTGTAATCTCCATGATCCGCTTATAGATCACCGCACTGGGAAGCAGAAGTTCCGCATACTCCGCGTTAATTCCGAAAAGATCCTGCATCTCATCCTGACTCATCCGGCACA
>DVKS01000039.1 GCA_018715905.1 Candidatus Caccovicinus merdipullorum
AAAGTACACTTTGGTTGTCAGTATATCGCCCCTTAAGAAGTGGGAGAAATTATTCATTTTTTGTTTTTCTTGATGGGAAACAATAGGATTTTTTCGAAAAAGTGGGGACATGATCATAGAGATGGACAAAAAAACAGCTGTCAACCAAAGTGTACTTTAGTTTACACTTTTGCTGACAGCAACAGTTCAATCATTGCAATCAGTATAACACATGCCCCATTAAGAAAAGCATTTCACCAATACCATTTTTTTAAAATTTTTCTATATCGTAAAATTCCCATAAATGTTACGCTATATATCGCCCCTTATTTCCGCTCATATCCGATCACCACTCCTCCTTGCGCCGGTTTCATTCCTGCTGTATAATGTCACCAGAAGAAATATCAGGAGGCAATTTTATATGGGGAAAATGACAGTATATCACGGCAGCTATACAACAATAAAAAACCCCAGGATTATAAAGGGCAAAAATACGAAAGATTTTGGTCCTGGATTTTACTGTACTGTTATTCGTGAACAGGCAGAGCGATGGGCTAAACGGTACGATACCAGTATCGTAAACATCTATACGGTACGGCTCGATACACGGCTGAATATTCTTGAATTTCAGACAATGACCGAAGAATGGCTGGATTTTATTATTTCATGCAGGCATGGTACTGCTCACAACTATGATATTGTCATCGGCGCTATGGCAAATGATCAGATTTACAATTACATCGCTGATTATATAGACGGCATTATTACCCGAGAGCAGTTTTGGGCTCTTGCAAAATTTAAATATCCGACGCATCAGATCAACTTCTGTACTCCGGCCGCACTGCAATGCCTGGAATACGTCTCCAGCGAGGAGGTAACCATATGATTGGACGGGAAGATCCGAAAGAAAACGACTTATTCTTTACCTGCAGCCTGATCGATTATATTGCCCGCAAGACAAAAAATAAAAGGGCAGATGTGGTAAATGCTCTGGGGAGAAAAAATATTTCGAAAATCTATGAACTGGCAGATGTGTATCACAGTGACAATATTGATCGGGTCAGTGATGATTTCATTCAGGCAGCCAACATACCCATGGGGAACTTTGACAATATCCGTACTGCCAGATATGCCGTACCCAGCCACTGGGACCTGGGAAAGGTATTTAAACGGCTGATTCTGGGAATTGCAAGAGAAAAAGACATGGACATCATCGATGCCCTGTTTGCCGCGTATCATTCTTTTGTCACCGACAAGATCGAAGACTTCAACAGCAGCTTTTATTATGACGCGCCTCAGAATATCTTAAACGCTTTCCTATATGGAAAAATCGAACCGTAAAAAGGCGAAAAACAAGCCATCATGCGCCGGCGGCCGGTGCACCAGCCATCCCATAAAAGTCTGGCGGCGCATTTGGCATCCCTGAATGAATGCCGCCTGTCCGGCGGCAGACTATCAGCGTAAAAACAGGAGAACCATTTTATCATGCATCTTTTCACAAAATACCGAAACGAATTCATCCTTGTCCTTCTGATCATCCTGGCTGCACTGGTCATGCTGTGGCAGCAGAATTCCCGCCAAAGCCAGGGACCGGCTGCCCAGGCACAGGTCAGCGTGGATGGGCAGCTGGTGGAAACCATTGATCTGCAGACAGACGGCGAATACACCATCCAGGGGGCAGGCGGCGGCTCCAATCATCTGGTTGTAGAAGGCGGCCAGATCTGGTGCGACGAAGCCACCTGCCCGGATAAGGTGTGTATCCAGCAGGGGAAGCAGAGTCTGGATGGGGCAACAATTGTGTGCCTGCCGAATCGGATGATTGTGCAGATTTTAAGCGGTGAATAAGAGAGGGATCCCATCCGGAATCTCTCTTTATATTTATTTCGGCCCATGCATCTTCAGCACCCTAACCGTCTCTCCCTGGGCAGCCCGTATGCAGTATTCCCCGCACGCCGCCGGCACAAAGAACTGGGCTCCCGCCGCGATCTCCCAGGTCTGGGAGGGGCTTTCTAATGTTCCTTTTCCTTCCAGAACGTAAAGGCAGTAAAATTCCCCTTCTCCTGCAAGCTTCAGCTGTCCTTCTGTCTCCAATTCCTCCATGCAAAAACATGGCGTATCCTGGTAGGTGATCAGCTGGGTTTCGTTTTCGCTTACCTTTCTTGGCAAAAGCCGATATGTATCTTTTACCTCCTTCTCGCTCATTCCCTGATAGCGGAAGCAGTCAAACATCTTTTCGAAGCCCAGTCCCTGATGGCACATCTGATCATCGATCACAAAACCGGCCGGCGTCACTTTTTCTACCCGGATCGTGTAATCGGTGGGTTCCTGTACCTCGATCAGCAGACAGCCTGCTCCGATGGCGTGGGGAACGCCTCCCTTTACCAGATATGTCTCTCCTTTTTTCACCTGGATCTGGTTCATCAGAGAGAGCATCTTTTCATAATCCTGCCTGTAAAAACACTCCTGCCACAATTCTCTGGTGATGCCTTCCCGGAACCCCAGGTAAATGCAGGGATTTTCTTCTTCCGGTCTGGTATCCAGGATATGCCAGCTTTCCGTCTTTCCGAATGGACTGTGAAATAATTTCTCTGCCGTTTCCTTATCCGGATGTACCTGGACGGTCAGCCGCTCTTTGCTGTCGATCAGCTTGATTAAAACCCCGGGCTGACTTCCCCACCGCATGGTGTGCTCTTTTCCCAGCATCCCCTCCGGGTCCCCTTCAATCTGCTCCTTTAAGGTCTTTCCGGATCCATCGTCCATGCGGCAGATTCCCTCTTCGATGTCCTCTCTTCCGGCATTGGATGCCCTGGTAACGGAATACATCCACTCTTCCGGGAAATGGTCATCCTGGGCATCCGTCTCTCCATGTAGGCGGCCCAGATTCTTTCCTCCCACATACGTCCGCCACACGCGCTCACCTTTTAATTTCATCGGTTCGTAATTCATAGTGCTTTCTCCTTCCCCAAACTTTTTATCAGCAGATCCTCTCAGATCCAAACAGATCTGAAAAACAGAAAATATGCAGTTCCTTCTAAAAGAAAATTTCAAAAAAATAAGAATGATGCAGTACTCTGCTGCCTGCCGCGGCAGATACCCTGTATCATTCTTATTATATAATTTCATTTTAATTTTTACAGTGATTTTCTCTCATTATCACCATATTTTAACATTCTTTTTCAGGCTTCCGTCTTTCCCGCTTCTGCCTTTTCCGCCTCTTCTCTCTCCTTGCGCACCACTTCCTGCATATACTGATGCATGGATTCGGCTACTACCTTACTGTGTGCAACAGCCTCAACCACGGTGCGGGCGCCGTTTACCACGTCGCCGGAAGCAAAGATGCCCGGTCTTGAGGTATGTCCGGTCTCATCGGCTACCAGAAGGCCTTTGTCATTGGCTTCCAGTCCCTTGGTGGTGCTGACGATCCGGTTCCTGGGGCCCTGGCTGATGGAGATGATCACGCTGTCTGCCTCGTAAAGCTTGTCTGTGCCGGGAATCTCCGTCAGATTTCCGTCCTCGTCCTCATCAAGGTCACGGAAGATTACGCCGTTATCTTTAATCTCAATGGGCTTTTTATTGTACTCAAATTCCACGCCTTCCAGCTTGGCATAGCTGAATTCGTAGTCGCTGGCAGCTACCTTCTTGGTCACGGAGAAGCAGGTCAGGTAGCGCACGCCTTTTCGAAGAGCAGTTCTGGCCACATCCATGGCTGCATTTCCCGCGCCGATGACAATCACCCGCTCGCCCAGGTGATAGCTGTCGGGATTATTCAGATAGTTAATGCCGAAATGCACATTTCCAAAGGTCTCTCCTTTGATGTGAAGTGTCTTGGGATTCCATACGCCGGTTCCGATAAAAATGGCCTTATAGCCGTCCCGGAACAGATCATCAATGCCGATGGCTGCGCCGATGGTGGTGTTGGGGCGGATCTTTATGCCTTTTAACTCCAGATGACGGTACTCGATGTCATCCAGCACACTCTTTGGAAGGCGGAATTCCGGAATTCCATAGCGAAGTACGCCGCCGATCTTATCTTTTCCTTCAAAAATCGTTACCTGATAGCCGTACCGGGCCAGAATAATGGCAATGGTAATGCCGGCCGGGCCGGAACCGATAATCGCCACCCGGATCCCATTGGAAGGAGCCGGTCCCTGGGTCATCTTAGTTGCATACGTAGATGAAATATAATTCTCTATTGTGGAAAAATGCACCGGAGCGCCTTTTCTTCCCAGAACACAGTGTCCTTCACACTGCTGTTCATGATTGCAGACCAGGCTGCAGACCGTAGTCAGAGGGTTATTCTCAAATAACATCTTTCCTGCTTCGTCCAGCTTATTTTCTTTCAAAAGGCGAATGGCCTCCGGAATGTTTGTATTGATGGGACATCCTTTCCGGCACTGGGGCACCTTACACTGAAGGCACCGGTTGGCCTCGTCCATTACATGCAGCGCCATTTACATACTCCTCCTTTACCATATCTTATGGTCTATTTTATCACGCATTGCTTTTTGAAAACAAGAGGAGAAGCTCATTTTTCTTGTATCTTTTCACGAAATACTGAACATTTTTTTCACAATTTTGTCAACTTTTTCACATAGATTGGTTTCGGCCTTTTCCGGTTTCCAGGCATCTACAGATTCCTGGTATAACGGCAGGCCGGGAAATTGGAGCATCCCAGAAAACGGCCGAAGCGCCCGGTGCGAAGGACCAGAGGGCTTTGGCATCTGGGGCACAGCATCTGTCCGCGTTCTCCGGCGTCTCCCTGCATTCCGGCAGAAGCCTCCTTCCATTCCATTCCTTCCTTTTTTCTGCGCTCCTTTTCCGCCTTTTCTCTTTCTGTCTGGCGTTTTCCAAGCTCTTCAAAGCACTTCTGGTTCATCATGCAGTCCGCCAAGGCCCGGTGAGCCCCCTGGGTGCTGAAGCCAAAGTACTGGGCCAGATCCACCAGACGGTGGTGGGCCAGCTCAGGCATATACTTTCTGGCCATAAGAAGGGTGTCTATGTAGTCATTGTCCAGACAGGAGGAAGGGATCTCCTCTGCTGCCCGGTACAGAAATTTCATGTCAAAGGAATGGATATTGTGGCCTACCAGCACGTTTCTGCCGGCAAAATCAAGGAATTCCCCAACGGCATCCCGGACGCAGGGTGCGCCGGCCACCATGGCATCGGTGATGCCGTTTACTGCCGTAGCGCCTCTGGGAATCTTTCTTTCGGGATTGACCAGGGTGGAAAAAGTCTCTTCCACCTGACCGGCCCGCACCCGGAGTCCGGAGATCTCAATGATCCGGTCCGATACCGGGCTTAATCCGGTGGTCTCCAGGTCAAACACAACGTAATCCGGCACATATCCGGCCAGACGTTTTCCTCTTTTCTGCATTATTTTTGGATATCCTCCTGTATCTGTTGGTCTTTTTTGCTGTTTCCAGCTTTCACTTCGATTTCCGTTCGTCTTATGCTCCGTTTCGGCTCCATTGGGTCCAAATCCGGCTCTTTACCGCACAGCCAGCTTTCCGTCTTCCACGGTCAGGCGGCACTTCCCGCCCCGCTTAAGGCGTCCGAATAAGAGAAGTTCCGCCAGCAGCGGCTTTACTTCTCCGCCGATCACCCGGTCGATTTCTCTTGCGCCGTATTCCTTTGTAATGCCGGCTTTCCGCACGTATTCTGCCGCTTCCGGTGAAACGGTCAGTTCCACCTTCCGCTCTTTCAGCATTTGAGCCAGCTGCGACAGCTTCTTTTCCGTAATCTGTGCGGCCATGGCATCGTCCATGGGCCGGAACAGAACGATCCGGCTTAAGCGGTTGCGGAATTCCGGCTGGAACGTCTGCTTCACCGCCTCCGACAGGGCTTCCATGTTCATGGGATCCGTCCCGAACCCGATCTGGCTGTGTCCTAACTGACTGGCCCCTGCATTTGATGTCATAATCAGGACAATATTCCGGAAATCTGCCTTCCGCCCCTGATTATCTGTGAGAGTCGCATAATCCATCACCTGAAGAAGCACATTGAAAATATCCGGATGCGCCTTTTCAATCTCATCCAGCAGAAGGACGCCGTAAGGATGACGCCGCACCTCCTCAGTAAGAAGGCCGCCCTCCTCATATCCCACATATCCTGCCGGTGCGCCGATCAGCTTTGCCACCGTATGTTTCTCTGCGTATTCGCTCATGTCGAAGCGCATGAAGGCCACGCCCAGTTCTCCTGCAAGGGCTTTGGCCAGTTCCGTCTTTCCCACACCGGTGGGGCCCACGAAAAGGAAGCTTGCAATGGGCTTGTTTTCCTCATTCAGCCCCGCCCGGGAGAATTTTACGGCATTTACTACCTGATCCACCGCTTCATCCTGTCCGAAAATCCAGGATTTCAGCCGGCCGTCCAGAAGTCCCAGCTTCTCTGCATCGGCTTTTTCCACAGTCTGCAGGGGAACACCGGTGATCTGCGACAGTACCTGGTCCACCAGATCATTCCGCACCGTCTGAGTCTTCTGGTTCAGTGGGTGGAGCCGCCGGTAAGATCCTGCCTCATCCATCAGATCGATGGCTTTATCCGGCAGAAAGCGCTCATTCATGTAGCGGCTGCTGACCTCTACGATATGCTCCAGTACGCCTTTTGCATACTTGACGCCATGGTACTTTTCATAGGAAGATTTTAATCCTTTCAGGATTTTTTCTGTCTCCTCCCGGTCCGGTTCCTTAATCTCCACATTCTGGAACCGCCGCACCAGCCCGCGGCTGCCGGAAAAATGCTTTTTATACTCTTCAAAGGTTGTGGCGCCGATAAACCGGATATGACCGGCTGCCAGATAGGGCTTCAGGAGATTGGCCGCATCCAGACTTCCGCCGTTTACCGCGCCTGCTCCCACAATATTATGGATCTCGTCTACATAAAGGATCGGCTTCTCTTCCCCGGAAAGACCGTCCATGATTATCTTGAAGCGTTTTTCGAAATCCCCCCGGTACTGGGTCCCTGCCAGCAGTTCTCCTAAATCAAGGGCATAAAGCCTGGCTCCTTTTAACGGTTCCGGCACATTTCCCCTTTCCAGAAGCCTTGCCAGGCCGTAAGCCAAAGCCGTCTTTCCCACTCCCGGCTCTCCGATGTGAAGCACATTGTTTTTCTCTTTCCTGCATAAAATCTGGATGGTCCGCTCCAGTTCTTCCTCTCTGCCGATCAGAGGATTCTTCCCGCCGCAGGATGCGTTCATGTCCTCCACATAAGCCTGCCAGTCTCTTTTTCTCTGCCTGCTGCCTTCCCGGCTGCGTTCTTCGTCCCGGCCCTCTTTGCCGGGGCTGCCTTCCGGCCGTCCTTCTTCGCTTCTGCCCTCTTCCCGCTGTCCGCTTTCTCCTGCACTTCCTTGCCGCCGGCCGGCATCCGGTTCATCCTCTTCCTCCGGATCTTCGCCTTCGGAAAAATCCCACCGCTGCACGAGCCGCGTCCGCCTTTCGTCAGACAGATCCTCCTCTGAGCCGCCCCGCTCTCTGGCCAGGCTTTCTCTGGACATCTCGCCCAGCACCTCTGTAAGGTCCACCTCCTGAACCGCCAGATAATAAAGAGCATAACTGTCCTCCAGACGAAGGACGGCCGATAAAAGGTGGCTCACATCCACCTGACTTCTTCCGCTGCTCTGGGCCTGCTGCTGCGCCAGGTAAAGGACCCGGCTGGCATCCTCCGTCAGCCGCAGTCTGTCCGGATCTCCTTTTCCCGCCTGCTCATCCAAAAACATGGTCAGATCCCGGCGAAGCTTCTCCACATCGCCGCCTGCCCACTGATACTCCTGGGAAAAATCCTCGTCAAATGTCATTCCGTATACCAGATGCTCGGCTGTAAAATACTGGTGCCGCTCCTTCCTTGCCAGAAAACCGGCCCGGCCCAGCACCTTCTGCATATTCTCTGTAAATTCTATCTTTTCCTGTCCCATCTTTTTGTCTGCTCCTCAATCCAACAAGACGCGTCACTGGCGCGTCTTGCTGGATACTTCGTAATCAAAGGCTCACCGCCTCCACTTTCAGCGGAAAGCCCTCCTCTCTGGCCCAGTCCACAGCCTCTCTGGCCTTGGTCCGGGCAATATCTTTCGGATACACGCCGGCCACCGCACTGCTTCCCTTGTGAATGGACAGCATCAGCGCCACCGCTTCTTCCTCCTGCTTTCCGAAAATCTCCATCAGGATCTGAACCACAAAATCCATTGGAGTAAAATCATCATTATATATCAGTACCTGGTACTGTCTGGGAACGCGAACCCTGGTCCGCGTCTCCTCCCGAAGCTGTTCTTTTGCACTCATAAAGCCGCCTTCCTTTCTGCGGAAAAACCGCTCTGGTTTTCTTTGCAAATCCTGCCGCCGCATGATGGTTACTGCGAAAATTCTGCCGCCGAATAGGCGGCCTTAATTCAGGGATGCCAAATGCGCCTCCACTCATTTGCGGGGCAGCTAGAGCATCGGCTGCCGGCGCAGGATGGTTATAGTGTAAATGCCGGAAAAAAAATTGTCAATCACAGCCGCAGGAAAAAAACCCGCCCTAAAAGCGCATGGCCCCAAAAGCATCTGACCATCAAGATAAAAGACGTTTCAGGCAGACCCGCAAGTCTGCGCTGAAACGTCCCTCAAAATCCATATTCTGTTAAAGCAAAGGAAGCCTGCCCCTGCCAGAGCTTATCTCTGAGCCCGCCGCTCCAGCCCCTCCCAGCGGAAGTTTGGAATCACATCGTACCAGTTGTCAATTCCGATGATGGACTTGGCAAATTCCGTTACCTCCAGAGTCTTGGAACTCTTGTCGATATAACGGTATACATCGTAACTCTTCTTCATGTGGGTAGGTACATGCCGGTCTGTCCGGTTCATATCGCAGGAATACAGGCCGAAGCTGGCAGACAGCTGTGCCTCGGAAGGCGCATCCACTTGACGGCTCATAATAAAGGCGTCAATGTATGGATTGCTGTCCACGATATAATACGCATAGGCGATGGCCGCCGCCTGCAGTTCCTCGCATTCTCCTCTGGTAGCGCTGTTTGAGGTAAAGCCCTGTTCCGAGAGAATGATATGCCGCACCTCGCCGTTGGAATCCAGCATCTCCGGCTTCTGGAAATAATCCGTAAGAATCGAAAGGTTGGCAATGTTTACAATGGGTGAATCCTCGGACCAGGTCACCAGTCCTGTCGATGCATCATCCCAGAATTCCGGCTCCGTAAGAGGCACAGAATACGGATGATACGCCAGGCCCCAGTCGATCTGACCGCCGGCCCGCACATTGGCATTAAACTTTTCGATAACGTCTTTCGCGTTGTACTTTAAGCTGCCATCGGCCTCATAATTCCAGTTATAGTCCGTGGAGAAAAACACTCTGGCATTGGCGCTGGTGCTCTTGATGGCAGTGTAGAATACGCGGAATGCCCGCTCATACTCTTTTACGTAAGAATCCACATCCATGGGACCGATGTAGTTCCACGCCTGGTTATTGATCTCATTTCCGATGATCCAGTTGGAAATGGTGCCGTTTCCCGTTCCGCCGTAATGTTCCGCCAGGAAGGAGGCTATGGCCTTAATATCCTCAAATCCTGCCTGGGTTGCGGCATTGAACATATAGTAGTTCACGCCATTTGTCTGGGTGACGCCGGGATAATATAAATCCGGAGTGGCATCATTCCAGCTGTTTAAGATCACCGCCGTTACTGAAAGATCCTTGGCAGTAAAATTCCGTACGATGGTGTCATACTGATCCAGCAGTTCCTTATTAAAATGATACGTCTTTCCTTCATACTCATAATCAATTCCCGATCCTAAAATAAACTGGAAGGGGAGATTGATGATCACGTGCTTCACCCCAAGGGTAAATGCATCATCCAGAAGTTCCGGCTCAATAAGAAGCCCCTTCTTGGTCAGCGGCTCTTTGTAGGCATTCTGATTCTCTGCCACCGCTTCCGGATTGGTAATGTAGGCCATCTGGCTTATCTGCGTGTACTTTTCGCCGTCCCAGACTGCCACCGCAAACTTGGAATACAGGCGGCTGGACGCAGTTCCCAGGTTCAGAGGGACCGAAAAACTTACCTGGTCGGCTTTCGGCGCCGAAGCAATGTAATCTGTCCTGGAACCAATAGCATCCTCATAAGGCTGCAGTTCAAACAAATAAAACTGGCTGTCTGTACCGCTTATGGTCCCGGAATTCGTTCCCGTGATCTGTACATTGTCTCCTTCGATCCGGCACGAAGTAATGCCCACCCATTCCGTCGGCGTCTCTGCCGCCCACGCGGTCCGGACACCGGAATTAAGAAGCAGCAGCACAGCAGCCAAAGCCACCCACAAAACAGCGGGGAAGCCTTTTTTAATCTTTTTGAGAATTTCCTTCATAGTCTGCTCTTTCTTCCTCCCTTTATAATGATGTTTGGGCCAAAAAGCCTTTAAAACATAGTTATTATACCTGCTTTCTCCAGGAATACAAGGCGTTTTCTTATTAATTTGTCTTACAGTTTCCTTACCTGCCGCCGAAGGCTTTCCTAAATTCCCAGCATTTTGGCAATCTCCAGAGGATGATCTGCCAGGTACTTGGGGTGATATGCTGCCAGCTCCTCTCTGCTCCGGAATCCCCAGGCTGCCCCCGCCGCATCCAGGCCGGCATTCAATGCCGTCTGCATGTCCGTGTTGGTATCGCCCATGTACAGGCAGCGCGCCGGGTCCTGATCCAAGGCTTTCAGGACCCGAAAGACTCCTGTGGGATCCGGTTTCTTCGGCATTCCTTCCTGTTCACCCAGTATAAAGGAAAAATATCCGGCTCCGTACACTGCTTCTACCGTCTCGATTCCTCTTTCATGAGGCTTGTTCGTCAGCACAGCCAGCCGCATGCCGGCCGCCTTCATCCGCTCCAAAAGCTCTGCCATTCCCGGATAAGCTTCCAGATGGTACAGACAATTCTCCTGAAACAGCCGGGGATACAGCGCCGCAGCCTCCTCATAGTAAGCCATAGCCCCTTCTTTGCAGGCAGAGAGACTTCTTTCTATCTGCTTGCGGTATCCATCTCCCACCATAAGCTTCATTTGCTCTTCCGTCAGGGGTCCAAGTCCGAAATGGGCCAGTACCAGATTGGTAGTATGGGTCAGGGCATGGATCGTATTGATAATCGTTCCGTCCAGGTCAAAAATACAGCATGTATATGGATTTTTCATCACAGGCTCCTTTCTTATGCGGGGTTTTTGGTGCCGGATCCGCGCCGCAGGGCGGCAAAACTGCTGCAAATCCGTGCTGCCCCGGCATTATCTGCATTATAACATCGATCCCTTTCCGCTGCAACGAAACACCCTCCAAAATACAATCAGAACTCCGATCTTTCCCCCACAACACTTGACACAGACATTTCTTGTGCTTACAATAGTTGCAGTATCAACTTTCAAAGGAGGAAGTTCAAAACCATGAAAGAATTTCTGTCTTATCTAAAGCCGTACCGGAGAGATACCATTCTGGCTATCCTCTGCATCGAGGCGGAAACCGTGTTTGAGCTGGTTATCCCTCTGGTCATGGCCTCCATCGTGGATGTAGGCGTGGCAAACGGAGACCGGCACTACATTCTGATGCGCGGCTTCCAGATGATCATTCTGGCACTGCTCTCCCTGATCCTGGGCCAGGGCGCTGCTGCCTTTGCAGCCCGGTGCGGCCAGGGGCTGGGCGCTGAAATCCGAAAGGCGGAATTTGCAAAGCTCCAGGAGTTTTCCTTTGCCAATACCGACCGTTTCAGCGAATCTTCCCTGGTAACCCGACTTACCAGCGATGTCACTACCATCCAAAACTCCATCTCCTCCGGCATGCGGCCCGGATTCCGTTCGCCGGTGATGATGCTGACTGCCATGGTTGCATCCTTCTGGATCAATCCCACTCTGGCTCTGGTCTTCCTGGTAGCCGCCCCCATCCTTGGCATTCTCCTGTTTCTTATTATCAGCCATGTCCGGCCCCTCTACAGCGTTATGCAGGGCGCCATTGATCTGGTAAACCGGATCATTCAAGAGAATCTGACCGCCATCCGGGTGGTAAAATCCTACGTGCGCGGAGACTATGAGACGGAAAAATTCCAGGAAGTCAATACAAACCTCCAGACCACTGCCGAAAAGGCATTCCGCCTGGCTGTGTTAAATATGCCTTCCATGCAGTTTGTTATGTACGGCACCATTCTTGCCATCCTGTGGTTCGGCGGAAATATGGCCGCCGCAGGGAACATAAAAGTGGGCGAGCTGACCGGATTTTTAAGCTACGTTCTCCAGGTCTTAAACTCCCTGATGATGTTTTCCAACGTATTCCTGATGACCACCCGTGCCCTGGCTTCCTGGAAGCGTATCCGGGAGGTGCTGGACGAAGAGATCGACATCCGGGAGGACCGCGCAAAGCCCATCCAAGTAGAAAAAGGCGATATCCGCTTCGACCACGTATCCTTCAAGTACCAGTCCGGTGCGGAAGAATACGTTCTTTCTGATATTTCCTTCCACATCCGTCCCGGCCAGACCGTGGGCATTATCGGCCAGACCGGTTCCGCAAAGACCACCCTGGTCCAGCTGATTCCACGGCTTTACGAGGCCACGGAGGGCTGCGTCTATGTGGACGGCCACCCCGTATGGGAATATCCTCTAAAGGGGCTTCGCGACTCCATCGCCATGGTGCTCCAGAAAAACACCCTGTTCTCCGGAACGGTAAAAGAAAATCTGCGCTGGGGCAAGGAAGATGCCACAGACGAAGAAATCGATGAAGCATGCCGCATCGCCTGTGTTGATGAATTCATCGACCGCCTGGAAAATGGCTATGACACAGAGCTGGGCCAGGGCGGCGTCAATGTCTCCGGCGGCCAGAAGCAGCGGCTCTGCATTGCCCGGGCGATCTTAAAATCTCCCAAAGTTCTTATCCTGGATGACTCCACCAGCGCGGTAGACACAGCCACCGAGGCAAAGATCCGGGAGGGTATGGCCGCCTGCCTGCCGGACACCACCAAGATCATCATTGCCCAGCGCATCACCTCGGTTATGCATGCCGACCAGATCCTGATCCTGGATGACGGCCGGTTAAATGCCTGCGGCACCCACGAGTCACTCCTGGCCACAAACCAGATCTATCAGGATATTTATTATTCTCAGCAGGAAGGGGCGAATCTCTAATGGCAAGAATAGCAAACTACAACCGTCCGAAAAACACAAAGAAAACCCTGCTTCAGATGCTTGGTTACCTGGGGCATCATAAATGGTACATGCTGGGCATTGCCCTTCTGGTAGCCATAAGCGCCACGGCCAATATCATGGGAACCTATCTGCTGAAGCCGGTAATCAACACCTACATCCTCCCCGGCGACATTCCGGGACTGGTGCGCATGCTGATCTTCATGGGAATCATGTACGGAGCCGGCGCCTTATCCTGCCTTCTTTACAATCAGATGATGGTAAAGCTTTCCCAGCAGGTAGTCAGCGAAATCCGCTCCGATCTTTTTGTCCACACCCAGAAGCTGCCCCTCTCCTACTTCGACACCCATACCCACGGCGAGCTGATGAGCCGCTTCACCAATGATGTGGACACCATTACCGAAGCGTTAAACAGCAGCTTTACCATGCTGATCCAAAGCTTTATCACCGTAACCGGAACCATTATCATGCTTCTGGTATTAAGCTGGCAGCTGTCTCTGATCGTGCTGTTTTTCATGATCTGCATGGTGATCTTCATTCAGTTCAACAGCCGCCGGAGCAAAAAATACTTTAACCAGCAGCAGGCCTATCTGGGAAGCATCAACGGATTTGTGGAGGAGATGGTAGCTGGACAGAAAGTGGAAAAAGTCTTTAACCACCAGCCCCAGGATTTTGCAGAATTCTGCCGCAGGAACGAAGCCTACCGTCAGGCTGCCACCAAAGCGCTGACTTATTCCGGCATGACGGTCCCCACTGTGGTGGCCCTTTCTTACATCAATTACGCCGTATCCGCCTGCGTTGGCGGCCTCTTTGCCCTGGCCGGCCTTACGGATCTGGGAAGTCTGGCTTCCTATCTGGTATATGTGCGCCAGAGCGCCATGCCCATGAACCAGTTTACCCAGCAGATTAATTTCCTGCTGGCTGCCCTTTCTGGAGCAGAGCGGATCTTCGATATGATGAACGAGACTCCGGAAATCGATGAAGGCACGGTTACCCTCTGCAATGTGGAGGAGGACGAATGGGGAAAACTGCGGGAATGCAGCCATTTCACGGAGCATTTTGCCTGGAAAGTACCGGATTCCGTCCAGACCTCTGCCGCCTCCCCTGATAACGCAGTTTCTGCAGACGGATCCTTCACCCTGGTTCCCCTGCGGGGCGATGTCCGGTTTTATGATGTTATCTTCGGCTACACCGCTGACAAAAAGATCTTAAACGGCATCAGCCTTTACGCAAAACCGGGACAGAAGATCGCCTTCGTAGGCTCCACCGGCGCCGGAAAGACCACCATCATCAATCTGATCAACCGCTTTTATGAAATCGACGGCGGCGTCATCACCTATGACGGCATTGATATCCGAAACATCAAAAAAGACGATCTGCGCCGTTCCCTGTCCATGGTTATCCAGGACACCCACCTGTTTACCGGAACCATTGCCGACAATATCCGTTACGGCCGGCTGGATGCATCGGATGAGGACGTCATGGCCGCCGCCCGGATCGCCAACGCCCATTCCTTTATCCGCCGTCTGCCTCAGGGCTACCAGACCGTTCTCCACAGCGATGGTTCAAACCTGTCCCAGGGCCAGCGCCAGCTCCTTTCCATCGCCCGCGCCGCCATCTCACGGCCGCCGGTGCTGATCCTTGACGAGGCCACCAGCTCCATCGACACCCGGACAGAGCGGCTGATCGAAAAAGGAATGGATGCCCTTATGGACGGCCGCACCGTGTTCGTCATCGCTCACCGTCTCAGCACCGTGCGGAACTCCAAGGCCATTATGGTCCTGGAAAAAGGCGAAATCATCGAACGCGGCAGCCATGAAGAACTGCTGGAGCAGAAGGGCCGTTACTACAAACTGTATACCGGCCAGTTTGAGCTGGAGTAGTTTCTTTGAAAAGGATGATGATTTATGAATGACAAACACGATATCATGCGGCTTCTGATCCGGGCCGAAAAGGCCCGCCGTCAGGTCCTGCAGCCGCTTTTGGCAAGCATTGGACTGACCTTCGGCCAGGGACATGTGCGCATCTTAAACACCCTGCACACAGAGGACGGCATCACCCAGAAAGAACTGGCTGACCGGTGCCGTATGGATGAAGCTACGATTTCCCGGAACCTGGATAAACTGTCCCGCTCCGGCTATCTGGAACGGAAACCGGATCCGGCCAGCCGGCGCTCTTTTCTGATCTGCCTTACCGAAGAAGGGCGCAGAGAGGCAGAGACCCTCCGGCATCTTCTGGCTTATGTAGATGACCAGCTCTGGGCCGGTCTCACCGAAGAAGATATGGAAATCTTCGCCCGATATCTGGAAAAGATATGCGAAAATCTGGAAAATTGCCCGCTTCCCTGATAAAAGGAAAAACAATTCCCTCTGAAACCGCAATTTTATTTTTTTCAAGTAGAAAATATTGCTCATTTTTTATCAAAGTTATACAAAAATGAAATATCGTTTCGAAAAAGGCTGTCTGATTTCCCTGTTTTGTGATACAATTTAGCTATCAGCATTTTTATAATTTCAGGGGGTATAATATGGCAAAAGAAATGATTGCAATGCTTCTTGCCGGCGGACAGGGTTCACGGCTTTATGCACTGACCCAGAAGCTGGCAAAACCTGCAGTTCCTTTCGGCGGCAAATATCGCATCATCGATTTCCCGCTTTCGAACTGCGTAAACTCCGGCATTGATACGGTAGGTATTCTTACCCAGTATCAGCCGCTGGTTTTAAACGAATACATTGGAAATGGACAGCCTTGGGACTTAGACCGGCTTCAGGGCGGCGTTCATGTGCTTCCGCCTTACCAGCAGGCCTCTGGTTCCGATTGGTATAAGGGCACTGCCAATGCGATTTACCAGAACATTTCCTTCATTGAACGCTATAACCCGCAGTATGTGATCATCCTTTCCGGTGACCAGATCTGCAAACAGGACTACAGTGATTTCTTAAAGTTCCATAAGGAGAAGGGCGCAGAATTCAGCGTAGCCGTTATGGAGGTTCCGTGGGAAGAGGCATCCCGCTTCGGACTTATGGTAGCCGATGAGAACGATAAGATCACCGAATTCCAGGAGAAGCCCAAGGATCCCAAGTCCAACTTAGCTTCCATGGGAATCTACATTTTCAACTGGGATATCCTTAAGAAATACCTGATCGAAGACGAAAACGATCCCGAATCTCAGAATGACTTTGGAAACAACATCATCCCCAACCTGCTTCGGGACGGCCGCAATATGTACGCCTATCATTTCAACGGCTACTGGAAGGATGTAGGAACCATCTCCTCCCTGTGGGAAGCAAATATGGAAGTCCTGGATCCGGAACACAGCGGCATTAACCTCTTTGAGGAAGACTGGAAAATCTACAGCCGCAACAGCGGAAAGCCCGGTCACAAGATCAGCCGCAACGCTGTGGTGGAAAATTCCATGATCACCGACGGATGCCGTGTAAACGGAAACGTAAAGCACTCCATCCTCTTCTCCGGCGTAACCGTAGAAGCCGGTGCTGAGGTAGAAGACGCCGTAGTTATGGGCGGCACCGTAATCAAGGCCGGCGCAGTTGTAAAGCACTGCATCGTTGCCGAGAATGTCGTAATCGGAGAAAATGCAGTTGTGGGCGCTATGCCTGTTGACGGCGAAAAAGGCGTGGCAACCATCGGTTCCGGGGTATACATCGGAGACAATGCCAAGATCGGCCCCAATGCCATGGTCAGCAAAAATGTAAAAGGTGGTGAAGAACAATGGTAAATTCCAACGCAAACGCACTGGGTATTATTTTCCCCAACAGTTATGACAATCTGGTACCGGAACTGGTTACCGAGCGCCTGATGGCCTCCATTCCTTTCGCAAGCCGTTACCGTATGGTGGACTTCATCTTATCCAGCATGGTAAACTGCGGAATCGGCAACGTTTCCATTATCGTACGTAAGAATTACCATTCTCTGATGGACCACTTAGGATCCGGCCGTGAATGGGATCTGACCCGCAAAAACGGCGGTCTGAATATCGTTCCTCCCTTCGCAGAGAAGGGCGTAGCCGTATACAACGGCCGTGTAGAGGCTCTGGCCAGCATCATTGCCTTCTTAAAGTCTCAGAAGGAAAAATATGTGGTGATGTCCGATGCAAACATCGCCGTAAACTTCGACTTCAAGGCATTAATCGATGCCCATATCGAAAGCGGCGCCGATGTAACGGTAGCCTATAAAGAAGAGCCCATCCCCGCAGGCATGATGGATTCTCCCACCGTAAGCAAGGATTTATATTATACCCTTGGCATCGAAGACGGACGGGTAAAGAAGATCTATATTAATTCCAAGGAGCCCAGCGTGCAGAATCTGTCCATGAACATCTACGTTATTGACAGGGAATTCCTGATCGATCAGATCAGCACTGCTTTCGTTCGCGGTTACGTATACTTCGAGCGGGATATCCTGGCACCCCAGATCAGCGAGCTGAATGTGCAGGCCTTCAAGTTTGACGGTTATGTAGCCCGGATCAGCGATATGAAGAGTTACTTCGATGAGAACATGAAGCTGCTTGACGATGAGAATCTGGACGGCCTTTTCGCTGGCAATTCCATCTACACGAAGATCCGCGATGATAACCCCACCCGCTATATCAACGGCGCTTCTGCCAAGAATATCATGGCAGCAGACGGCTGCGTGATCGAAGGCGAGGTCGAGGACAGCATCCTCTTCCGCGGCGTGAAGATCGCCAAAGGCGCCAAGGTTAAGAACTGCGTGCTGATGCAGGGCACCGTAATCGAAGCAGGCGCTGACATTGAATATGTGATCACCGACAAGAACGTGACCATCACCGCTGATAAAGAATTAAAGGGAACGGACAGCTTCCCGGTTTATGTGGCAAAGCATCAGGTAGTATAAGCGCAGGCAGCATAAAAATATTTTAAAAATCCTTTATAACACACCGCCCCGCCGGGATCCTGGATTCCGGCGGGGCGGTGTTTGTTTCACTCTTAAAAAGCTATTTTATTTCATTCCCTGTGTTTTGCGTTATTCGAGTAAGCTATTCTTGACTTCTCGTCGCAGGCCAGTTCCCCGTAATCCCGAAACAAATGGGAAAACCGGTAAATGAGCGGATTAAACCAGTGAATCCATAAAATGACCTCCACCAGCTGCCGGTAAAATGTATCTTTGTTCTGATAGTGGGTAAATTCATGAAGAAAAATCGGCTCCCACTCCTCTTGCGCAAGTTCTCTCTCCGGGACCACCATCTGAGGACGAAAAACGCCGTACAGAAACGGGCCTGCAATCTGCGGACACTGGTAAAGAGAAATCCCTTTACGGATTGAAACATGCAGCGCCGCGCTTCTGGCCGCCTCCATCACCCTGCCGTCTTCCAGCCTTGTGCAATTCTCCAGCAGCCGGCGAAGCTGCACCCGCTTATAAAGAGATCTCCCTGCTCCGATGCTCACCGCTCCCGCAATCCAGATTCCAAATAAAAACTGAATCCACGGCGGCGTGCGCACAAACAGCCTTTCCATGGCAAGATCGGTAAAATAATTCAGCGTATAAAATCCGTCAAGCTCCTCATGAGGCATGAGATTCGGCTCATAGGTGTACATTCCTGCAAGAAAAAGGGCAAGAAAAACGATCGGGATACAGAAATAAAGCAGCGATATTTTTAAAAGCAAATATATCTTCCCCGGTCCGCTCTTCGTTTCAAAAAATCTTCCCGCTGTTTCGATCAGCAGAAGCAGCAGGCTCCCGCTTAATGTGGAAGCGGTTACAAACAGAATAACATCAATCATCTTCCAGCTCCCGGATCATTTCCTCCATCTTCTTTGCCTCTTCCTCCGTAAGTTCCTTCCTGCCGCAGAAGGCGGCGATAAAGTCCGGAAGCTTCGTGATTCCAAAGGTTTTCTTCATCTTCTTTTGCATAATCGCCTGGTTATACTGCCGCTCAGTCACCTGGGGCGTATATACGTAATGCAGCCCGTCCCGCTCCACATTCACATAGCCTTTTTCAGAAATGCGGAACAGGATGGTGCTCTTCGTCCCCAGAGCATTGGGGAACATGCTGTAAATCTCTTCGCTGGAGATCCCTTCCGGTTGGTTCCAGATCACCCGCATGTACTCCAGCTCCGTCTCGGATAACGGCTTTCTGTTTCCCAGAAATTCCAGCGGCTCCAACGGTGTCTTTGCCATAATTTTCACCTCCTCTTCTTTATTTACAATATGTCATATTATTGTAATTTTATTAAGTATATTTCGTCCTATCACAGGAGATATTTCTTGAAAAGGCGGACGCACAAAAAACCTGCAGGTTCCCGGCTTTCGGCCGCTTAATCCCTGCAGGGTTTCCGTATTTCTCTTTCTTCTGCTGTCCGTTCTGTTCCTGCCGCTCCAATGGGAACCGCAGGCATTTATCCACATCCGAACAGCCTTTCACGGAAAAAATTTTCTCATATTTCCCGAGCCGCATCTTCCGCTTCCCTCCGGTCCGGAAGGGAATCCAGCGCGCCTTTTCTGGTTACGGCTATGGAAGCCGCCC
>DVKS01000040.1 GCA_018715905.1 Candidatus Caccovicinus merdipullorum
TTCACATGGCAGCTGCCATGTGCACTCATTCCCTGTAACGGCGGACAAAAACCGTCTGCGCCTACTCCCGGATGCCGGTTTGGGGCAGCTGCTCAAGGGCCAGTTCACATACCTTCGAAGCTGTCTTCCACCAGCCGGCAGCTCTCTGAATTCTCCGGACATGCTACTCTTCCCCGTCTCTGCATTTAAGCTAACAGTAAATTTATCATAAGAAACAAGGACTGTCAAGCAATTTCTGTCTTTCCTGATGTCAGCTGAGAAAAGTCACCAGACAAAGGATCAGAAAGGCAGCCATGCCTCCATTTACCACTGCTGCCGAAATAAGCTGTTCCGAAGAAAGGCGGCGGATGCCGGGATAAAAGCGGATATATTTTTTAAATACAAAAAACAGGATCAGACCTGCCAAAGCTGCCAAAAGCTGCACAATAGCATATCCTTCCAGCAAAAGCAGACTCAGAAGCTGAAGTGGATTTTCTGTAAGCCGAGATACGCTCTCCATTATCGACAGATGACCTCCTGCCAGAAAATCCCCCAGAGGACGCATAAGAAGCGGCACAATCACCCCTCCACCCAGATTAATCAGCATATGGAAGAAAATCGTATTGCGAATCTCTCCCGTCTTACAGTAAATATAAGCAAAAAGGCAGCCGAGAGCAAAAGCATAGAAAAACTGATTCAGATTTCCGTGCATAAGGCCAAACAGGATCCCGGAAAGGAGAACGGAAAATTTCTCTCCGTAGCCGATGACCCGGTCAATCAGAAATTTGCGGAACAGCAGCTCCTCCACAATCGGGGCCCCGATCACAACCGTCAGAAAGGTAAGGAACATATTTCCGTCCTGAATCATATCCATCAGTCCCTGGTAATTTCCGGAATGAACATTAAAAAACTCCGTCACCAGATTCCCCACAATATTCCCCAGATAAGCCAGCGCTGTCCCGATCAGGAATACCACCACCCAGGCAGAAAATTCCCATTTTTCATTCCGGACGCTGCCGAATTTGGGAATCATCCGAAAATACCAGACCGTAATGGGAAAAGCCAGCAAATACATGCAGGCAAAGCTGAGCACCCGGTTCACCTCCATAGCATACGGCAGATAATTCCATCCGCTCATGCGCACCAGCGTCAGCGCCGTCATCAAAAAACCTGTCGCCAGTAAATTGTAAATGAGAAATCCTGCCCCGATCCGGGAAAAATGCCGCCGGTCCGGGCGAAGATCAACCCTGAACTGCGCACTCTGCTGAAACTCATTCAAAGATAAGTCCTCCTTCCGTATTTTCGTTTCAACCAGTCAGAAGTATTTTACACAAAAAGCAGGCTTTTGTAAATATCCGTCATTTACAAAAGCCTGCTTCATTAATATTCAAGCATTAATCATCATCTTTGGCAGCTCTGGCCTCTACTTCCTTCTTCTGCACATCGCCGGGAGCCTGCTCATATCTTGCAAACTCGTATTCATAAATACCGATGCCTCCGGTCATGGAACGCAGATCCGTATTATATCCGTACAGTTCAGACATGGGCACATCTGCCTCAATGATCTGCTTGCCGTGATGATCGGAATTCATGCCCAGAACCCGGCCTCTTCTCCGGTTCAAATCGCCCATAACATCGCCGGTGTACTTATCCGGAACGGTAACCTTTAAGGAAGCAATTGGCTCCAAAAGCACGGGGCCGGCTTCCATAAAGCCTTTCTTAAAGGCAAGGTGGGTTGCCATCTTAAAGGCCATTTCAGACGAATCCACCGGATGATAGGAACCATCCAGAAGGGTAGCCTTCACGCCTACAACCGGATAGCCGGCCAGAGGACCTTTCTGAACTGCTTCCTGGAGTCCCTTTTCCACTGCCGGGAAGTAATTCTTGGGAACGGAACCGCCAAATACCTTCTCTTCGAATACGTAAGGTGTTTCCAGATCGCCGGAGGGTTCAAACTCCATAATAACATCGCCGTACTGGCCATGTCCGCCGGACTGTTTTTTATGTTTGCCCTGTACTTTTACTTTTTTCTTAATTGTCTCACGGAAAGCAAATTTCGGCTTGTCCAGAGCAATCTCCACTTTATAGCGGTTTAAAAGCTTGCTTACTACCACATCCAGCTGCTGGTCGCCGATACCGTAAAGCAAGGACTGACGGTTCTCTGCATCATTTACCGTCTTTAAGGTGAGATCCTCTTCCATCAGCTTTGACAGAGCAGATGAAACCTTATCGTCATCGCCCTTATTTACTGCCTTGTAAGCCATGTAAGTATACGGTTTGGAAATTACCGGTTTATGGTAAACAATAGGCGCACTGCGCAGAGCAATGGTATCGCCGGTCTGGGTTACCGAAAGCTTTGCCACAGCACCGATATCACCGGCCTTTAACTCCGGAACTTCGATCTGCTCTCTGCCTCTTAACAGATAAACCTTTCCTACCTTCTCTTCTGCTTCTTTATTTACATTATAGATAACGGAATCCGGCTTTAAGGTTCCGGTACAGATCTTCATCAGGGAATATTTTCCGATGAAAGGATCCGCAATGGTCTTAAACACTCTTGCCGACAGAGACACATCATCATTGTATTTGGCAGTAAAACGCTCGCCGGTGGATACATCCACGCCTACGCACTCAAACTTGTCCGGTGAAGGGAAGTAACGGTCGATTACCTGCATCAGAACCTTGAATCCCTGGCAGTTTATACCAGATCCCATCATAACCGGAACAATGCTTCCATCGATTACGTGGCTGCGCAGCGCCTGCTGAATCTCCTCCACCGTAAATTCATCGCCGGAGAAGTAGCGCTCCATATATTCCTCGCTGGTCTCCGCCACAGCCTCCATCAATGCTTCTCTGGCAATTCCCAGATTCTTCTGTACATATTCCGGAATGGGGCACTCTTCATAATCACTTAAATTCGTAAAGCGGCGGCCTCCCATTTTTATAACGTTTACAAAACCAACAACTTTCTCATTCTCACGAATGGGCAGCTGGAACGGTGCGATCTTGCGTCCGAAAC
>DVKS01000041.1 GCA_018715905.1 Candidatus Caccovicinus merdipullorum
CTTGGTTTTGTAACATTGACAGAAAACGATAAGACAAACGATGAGTATATTCATATTTACTTCGAAAATATCCTGCTGGCAGTTCCCCGCTCTCATCCCCTGGCTGCCCATGCCGCCCCTCCGGGAAAACCCTTTGCCACCGCCGATTTGTCTGCCTTCCGGAATGAGAAATTTGTGCTTATGTTCCGTGACTCCACCCTTCGTCAGGTCATCGACCCCCTGTTCAGCGAGGCAGGGTTTGCTCCTCAGATCCTCTTTGAGACCTCAAGCAATCTGACTCTTCGGAACATGGTCAAAAACCGCATCGCCTGTTCCCTGATCTCCCATAATTACGCCAGGGAACAGGAGGATATCGCCTATTTCTATCTTCCCTCCCGCCCCATGTGGGAGCTTTGCGCCACATACAAAAAAGGCCACTATCTTACGAAAGCGGCCTCAGAATTCCTGGAGCTGGCCATCCGGCACTACCGGAAGACCGCCCAGGAAAATGGTCAAAGTATTGTATAAGCCTGCGGCTCTGTGAAATGACAGATCCAGGATCAGGTAATCGGTGCAGGGTTAAAGATGCACAGGTCATTGTGAAGCTTATATTTCTCGGCAAAGGATTTCTTTCTTCCGCTGGCCACATCAATGATCTCCATAAAAAGCTGTGTTCCGATATCTGCGATGGTAGCCTCTCCGGTGGCAACAGGGCCTGCGTTAATATCGATCAGATCCGGCCACTGCTCCTTCATCTCATTCCGGGAACATACCTTAATGACCGGTGCGATGGCCAGTCCATATGGTGTTCCGCGGCCGGTCATAAAGACCTGAAGGCCGATTCCCGATGCCAGCTGGCAGGGTCCGCAGACAATGTCGCTGGCAGGGGTAGCCGCATAGATCAGGCCTTTTTTCGAAGGCTTTTCAGCAGGAGACAGCACTTCTACAATTGGAGAAGTACCGGACTTTGCAATGGAACCCATGGCCTTTTCCACGATATTGGCAAGGCCGCCCTTTTTATTGCCGGGAGTGGGGTTTGCGCTCCGGTCTACTTCGCCTTCTGCCAGGTAATTATCATACCATTTCATTTCAGCAGCCAGCTTCTTTCCCACTTCCTCATTTACACAGCGCTCCGCCAGAAGATACACGCCGTCGCGGACCTCTGTCACCTCGGAGAAAAGCACGGTAGCGCCGCCCTTTACCAGCATGTCCGCCGCATAGCCGGCAGACGGATTTGCCGTTACGCCGGAGAACGCATCGCTTCCGCCGCACTGCATGCCGATCAGAAGATCCGAAAGGGGCAGAGTCTGGCGCTTCCTTTCATTAAGAATAGCCAGCTTCTTATCTGCCATCTCCATCAGAGAATCGATCATATCGTCAAATCCCTTTTTCTCCTGAAGAATGATTACATTCTCCGGGGTAATATCCGCTTCTTCACAAAGCATTTCTACGGTAAACTTCTCACAGCCCAGTCCTACCACCATCAGCTGCCCGCCGAAATTCGGGTGTTTGGATAAGTTGCGCAGGGCGCGGATGGGCACTTTGGCCTCCGGCGCATTGATGGCAACGCCGCAGCCATAGGCATGATTAATGGGAACGATGTCATCAACATTGGGATACTTTGGCAGGAGTTCTTTCTTCATCCGCTCCACCGCTACATTTAAAACACCGGTCACACACTGTACGGTGGTGCTGATTCCCAGAATATTTCTGGTTCCTGCCGGCCCTCCCCAGGGATTTACATATCCCTCCCATGT
Organism: Candidatus Caccovicinus merdipullorum; assembly: GCA_018715905.1. GTDB lineage: Bacteria > Bacillota > Clostridia > Lachnospirales > Lachnospiraceae > Caccovicinus > Caccovicinus merdipullorum. Next base: position 1,737 of record DVKS01000041.1, read on the forward strand.
GGTCACCGGCGGATCCGGAAGATCGGTCACCAGATTGGTGGCAAAAGTCATATTGTCCACATCCGGTGGAGTGGGAAGATGGAGCATGAATTCATTGATCCAGTCTCCCTTTTTGATGTCCTCGATGGCATAGCCTAAAACCACGCCGTAACGAATCACAGGCTGGTCCTTGGGGATATCGCAGAGCGCGATCTTATGGGCCTGGGGAATATCGTGGCGGGCCATCACCCCTTCCATAATCTCCGTCCCCTTTTTGATCTCATGAACGGCAATGGCTACATTGTCTTCATCCTTGATCTTAACGAAAATAGGTTCTTTCAAGCTGATTCCTCCTTACTTTTCTTTCTGTCTTAAGTATACTCCATTCATTTCTATAAGTAAAATTAATCATATTTCTATTTCTCAAAATTTAATTAAGAGAAAAGGCTGCTGCCGCCGGCAAAAATGCCAAGCGGCAGCAGCCCTCCTCTCTTATTTTCTGCTACTCTGAAACAGGATATCTTTTATACGATTCCTATGGACGCCAGGATCACCGCCAGGAACGAGTTCACAAAGGGGAACAGTGCTCCAAGGAAAAATTCGTGGTAATATCCCTGTTTGTGTGTCAGTCTGGTGTAGTTCAGACGGTTGATGGCCGAACCATTGTACGGCATGGAGTCCAGACCATAACAGGAAATATTAACGATTCTGTGAAGTACATCCGGTGAAATGCCCATCTGCAGGAAACGATCGGTAAATACGTTCAGCGCAATGGCCTCACCGCCGGAAGCGGAACCGGTAATGCCTGCGATCAGGTTTGTGGCCAGACACAGCTGCAGAAGAGGCGGTCCGGGAATCTTGTCCAGATTGGCAACCAGATATTCAAAACCGGGAGCCAGCTCTACGGCAGCGCCGAAACCTACTACTGCAGATACGTTCATGATGGATTTCATGGTAGAACTGCAGCCTGCACCAAAGGTCTTTCCGATATTTTCAAACTTGTTAAAATATAAAACATAGCAGACGATACAGCCGATGATCAGGGATACAAAGGGCTCGATATTTAACACGTTCATGGCTACCAGAAGAACGATAGACGGAGCCAGTGCACGGATAAACTGCAGGTTGGAGCACTTTGCTTCCAGGATCGCGTTATTTAATTCGCCGGCTTCCTTCTCCATCAGAGCGCCGGTTACCATGTAGCCCTCGCCTCTCTTTTCGTTGCGGCGAAGCATGAACCAGATATACCACGCGCCGAAAATAATGCAGGACAGGGCACAGATAATGCCGATCATAGGAGCGGACTTGGGATTCGTTCCCAGATAGTCAATAGGGATCAGATTCTGTACAGCCGGGGAACCGGGAAGGATTGCCGTCCACATGGTTCCGCCGTACACGGCAACCGCAATAACGAAATGCCACGGAATATTCAGCTTCTTGAAAATCGAGCGGCAGATAGGTGCAATGGTAAAGATTACCACAAATCCGCTTACACCGCCGAAAGAAAGAATGGCGGTGATAACAGAAAGGCCCATAAGAACCCAGAACTTTGCATTCTTTCCGCCGATACTCTGGGCTGCGTTTCCTACTTTAACTGCAATATCCTGTGCCGCGCCGCAGTCACCCAGCATGGAACCCAGGATACAGGCCGGTAAAAACAGCAGGAAATTGGAAGTAGCAAATCCTCCGAAATCCTCTGCATACGCGCCCTTCATGTTCTCGATCACCGGAAGTCCGGAGAATAAGAACACAATGGCTGCACAGACCGGACCAATAATCATGATGGGATATCCCCTCATGGAGCCGATCACCAGGATCAGCAGTGCAATCAAAATACCTATCAAGCTTAACATACCAGAATCCATAAATAATTCCTCCTAAACAGTTATCTTATTGTATCTTCGGGGTCAATTCCCCTTACGTCCCTCCTTTCAGTAAAATTTATCGCCAAGCGCAGATGCGCTTAAAAGCTTTCAGGAAACATTCTTTCTTCGTTTAATGCTGCATATCTTACCGCACCAGAGCCGGTTTCTTGCAGTCATACTTCCAGCCTGGGATCAGATACTGCATGGCCAGAGCATCATCCCTGTCATGAGATGACAGCTTATTATAAAGAGCATTCGCCTCCATAACCTTTTCCATATCAATGGTTACACCCATACCCGGCTTCTTGGGAACCTGCAGGTATCCATCCACGATCTGCGGTGTATCTTTTAACAGGTTCTGTCCGTCCTGCCAGATCCAATGGGTGTCAAGAGCCGTGGGATTTCCGGGCGCAGCCGCTGCCACATGGGCAAATGCCGTCAGTGTAATATCAAAATGGTTATTGGAATGGCTTCCCCAGGTCAGGCCCCAGTCATTTAAGATCTGCGCCATCCGTACGCTTCCGCCAAAGCCCCAGAAATGAGGATCTGCCAGCACGATATCCACCGACTTAAGGGCTGCTGCATGATAAAACTGCCGCCAGTCGGTAGCGATCATATTGGTTGCCACCGGGAGTTTTACCGCATTCTTAAATTCAGCCATGATCTCACGGCTGGAATAGCCGGATTCGGGGCCGCAGGGATCTTCCACATAGGTCAATACATTTTCCAGGGGACGGCAAAGCTCCACAGCCTCTTTCAGACTCCATGCACCGTTGGGATCAATATTGATCCGTCCATGGGGGAATGCCTTCTTTAAAGCACAGACTGCTTCCATCTCCTTTGCCCCTTCCAGCACGCCGCCTTTCAGTTTGAAATTGCGGAAACCGTACTTTTCATGAAGAACCTGGGCCTGCTCTACAATCTGCTCCGGCGTCAGCATTTCCTGACGGCGCATCCGAAACCAGGGATCGGAACTGTCACTTTCATCGATATAAGGAAGATCCGGCGCTGCCTTGGACTTATCGCTTACATAAAAAAGATACCCCAGGGTCTCTACCTGATCACGCTGCTTTCCGTCTCCCAAAAGCTCGCACATGGGAAGATCCATATACTGCCCCAGAAGATCCAGAAGGGCGCACTCAATGGCCCACTCTGCCTTTACCACAAATTTCAGCTTGCTGATATCCAGCGTCTGGATTCCCTCGCCGTCATCTTCGGCAGCTCTCCTGCTGGCCTTGTGGATGCTGTCCAGAATTCCTCTGTATTTACCGATGGGCTGTCCCTCCACCAGAGGAATGCAGCTGTTTAACGCTTCACAGGTGTAATCGCCTCCATGAATCTCACCAATTCCCGTGTGGCCGGCGCTGTCCTGGAGAATCACCAGATTTCTGGTAAACCACGGTGCATGCGCCCCGCTTAAGGTCATCAGCATGCTGTCATATCCTGCTACCGGGATTACCTGCATCTTCGTTACAACGGGCGTTCCTTTTATCTCCATAATAATCTCCTCCTTTTCGCGCTTTTGTTGTCTTTCTGCCGTATTTTGTCCGGCTCCAAACCATTTCTATAAGTCATTTTATCAGAATCCATTCCATATTACCAATTCGTAATAGTGATTTTTACCATAAGAATTTTTAATTGAACTCCAGAATCTTCTTGCTTTAAGTCCAAAAATAAGATACTATATTGTCGTGAAATCTCATGAAAACTGCACACAGGAGAAGGCACTATGGATACCAAGCAGATTGAATACATCTTAAAAATCGCAGAAGAAAACAACATCACAAAGGCAGCCGGCAAGCTTTTTATTACCCAGTCTGCCCTGAACCAGCAGCTGATCAAGCTGGAAAAAGAACTTGGCACCCCTCTCTTCCACCGTTCCCGCACCAACTGGCACCTGACTGAAGCCGGAGAAATCTATGTAAAAAACGCCAAGCAGATGCTGCAAATCAAGAAAGACACCTATCAGATGATCCACGATCTGACTGAAGGGCGGTGCGGCCACCTTTCGGTAGGATTCACAGCAGGAAGAGGCATTACCATGTTCACCTCCTCCTACGCCGTCTTTCACCAGCTCTATCCCAATATCATCATAGAACCCAAGGAAGGGATCGTCCGTGACCTGCAGAAACTGATCTGCCAGGGAGATCTGGACATCGGCTTCCTTACCCTCACCGACAAAGACCGGACCGACGATATTTACGAAACCATATATACTGAAGAGCTATTCCTTGCAGTTCCCAGCGGACATCCCATTGTAAAAAGCCATCCGGCAAAAGAGGGCGAATATGCTACTTTAGACATCCGGGAACTTCAGTATGAGCCTTTCGTGCTGATGGACAAGCGCTCCACCATGCGCACGCTGGTGGACCAGATCTTTTCAAGTGCAGGCTTTGAACCGCAGATCCTCTTTGAAACAGGAAATAACCACACCATCATCTCCATGATCCATGCCAGCCTTTGCTGCGGGATCCTTACCTATTATTATGTAAAAGATCTTCCGCCGGGGATCACCTGTTTCCGCCTGCCCAGCCGTCCCACCTGGGATTTTACCGCCAGCTACAAGAAAGGACGCTACCTCAGTGAAGCTGCCCGCTGTTTTATTGATCTGATGAAAAGCCAGTGGGGTAAATCAGGAACCCCTGATCAGAAATAGACACAGCCAACGAAAAAGGCCGTCTGTGGTTTTGCAAAAGCAAAAGCACAAAATGTTGTGCCTGCCCTCAGCCGTTCCATGCAGCGTCTGGAAAATGAAATCCAGGTGCCGCTTTTTATCCGCCGAAAAAATAAAATT
>DVKS01000042.1 GCA_018715905.1 Candidatus Caccovicinus merdipullorum
AAATCAGCAGGGAAAACAAATCACCCCGCGCGGGATCAACAGTCAGCTGAAGCGCCTTGCCAGACGCTACCACATCGACCCGGACACGGTCTATCCCCATTCCTTCCGACATCTCTACGCGAAAAATTTTCTTGCAAAGTTTAATGACATCACTCTCCTGGCAGATCTGTTGGGCCACGAAAGCATCGAGACAACAAAGATCTATCTGACTCAGACCAGCCGGGAACAGAAAGAACTTTTAGACCGGCTGGTGACCTGGTAGAAATCTTATTGCACATCCTGCAGTTGGGCTGTCTCTGTCAGCACCATGCACTGTTTCCGGACAAGCCGGTTTCCGCCTGGATCTGCCGGCGTAAGAAAATCGAAAGGCCCTTTTCGAATTTTTTTATTTTTTTGTTATTCTCCTGTTACCTTCTTCCTCTACCATAAAGACAGGCCCGAATCCGGGCCTGGTTTCAGGAGGGAGCAGAAAAATGATCGTCTGGTTTCGGTTTCAAAATTACGGTTCTTTTTGGCATAACACACTTATCAGCATGCAGTCCGGAATTTACCGGGAGCATCCGGAACACCTGGTCCCGGGACCAAAGGGCAGTCTTTTGAAAACCTTAGCAATCTACGGTCCAAACTCCAGCGGCAAAAGCCAGCTTATCAATGCGCTTGCTTTCTATGCAGCTTTCGTCCGCCGGCAGCTTCCCTTTTGCCCTGACAGTCTGTGGAACCTTCCAGGCTCTGGCAGCCTGTCCGGACTGTCATACAGCTGCTGTCAGAACAGAAACGCTGCAGGCAGCAGTCCCCTTTCCATGAGCATGTGCTTCTTCTTTCATGGTCATACTTTCGAGTACGGATTTACTTTGAAAGTCCTGCCGCCGATTAGGCGGCGTTAATTCAGGGATGCCCAATGCGCCGCCACACTTTTGCGGGATGGCTGGTGCGTCGGCCGCCGGCGCATGATGGTTTACTCTGGAAGAAGATGTACTGACGGAGGAATACCTGATCGTCAACCAAACCCTTCTTTTCCAAAAAGATCAAAGGCTCCTCCGCCCGGGAAAAGCTCTGCGGCCGTTGTTTAAGCGGGATGTGCAGCTCCATACTTCCGGCTCCGGTCTGCCGGTCATTTTTGCATACGCTCCTGAAAATATGGAAGAAGCGCTGGAAGGCTTCGCCGCCTTCTTTCGGGAAGGCAGCTTCTTCTTCCTTTCCCGTGATTCCTTCCGGCAGCTTTCGGATGTTTCCTCTCTTTCCGCCGAAAAGCTGCTCAGTGGGGAGAAAGAACAGCGTTTTCTGCTGCACCATTTGAAAGCCATGGGCCTGCCGGCCTCGAAGGAGGCGCTTCTGACAGCTCCCCTTTCTGACGGCCAGCAAAAAACTCTCCTCTTTCTCCACACCCTCTTTTCCCTTTCACGGACCGGCGGAGTGGTGATTGCCGATGATCTTACGGTTTTTCTCCATCCTAATGTAAGCCGTTATCTGGTACAGCTGATTCAATCCCCCAGGAATTCCAACATCCAGCTGTTATTCACCACTCATGACACGGCCCTTTTAGATCACGATCTGTTCCGACGTGATGAAGCGGCAATCATTAACCTTGACGCAGAAGGCCGCTCCCGGATCCATACCCTGGCCGACATCCGGATTCGATTTGACGCAAATTTTGCCAGAGAGTATTTGTCCGGGAAATATGGGCTTCTTCCGGTTTGGGATCAGGAAGAATAACATTTTTTCAATATGCAGAATGGGAAAAGGCGGCCCGAAAGCCGCCTTTTCCGCATTGAGAAGAAAGATTATGTAATTACAATCTATCGATAAAAGCAAATCCATGGTGCAGATCTCTACAGGATCCGCACATTTTTTACTGCCCCGGTTCTGGAGAACTGGGTCCACTCGCAGATGTTCACCGCATGGTCGCCGATCCGCTCCAAATACTTGGAGATCATCAGCAGATCGATGGCATTGTCAATATTGTCATCATCCGAGCTGGCCTTCAGCATCTCGGCCACATCTGTTTTCGTCTGATTAAACAGCTGGTCGATCTCATCATCTTTTTTAATGATCTCATCAGACATGCTGTCATCCTGGGCGATAAAAGCCTCAATGGCATCATGAAGCATATCGCTGGCCTTTGCTGCCATCACCGGCAGATGATCCAGCATCTTATATACATCCTTGCCATGGATTCTCAGAATCAGTTCGGCTATGTCGGAAGCATGATCGCCGATCCGCTCAAGATCGGTCACCACCTTAAGGGCAGTAGAAACCATACGCAGGTCGCCGGCCACCGGCGTCTGCTTTAAGATCAGAGACAGGCAGCGGGACTCAATGGCCCGCTCCATATCATTAATATTCCGGTCCCCCCGGATGATCTCCTCCGCCAGCGCCCGATTGTCGCTTTCGAATGCCACAAAGGTCTGGTCGATGGCATTCTCCACCCGGCGGGCCATTTCCTTTAATTCCTTTTTTAATTCCTGAAGTTCATGTTCATATGTGATACGCATGTTCCCTTTTACTCCTCTCCCATATTTCCATCAGCCAAATCGTCCGGTAATGTAATCTTCGGTACGTTTGTCCTGGGGTCTGGAGAACAGCTCGTCTGTGGGAGCATATTCCACAACCTCTCCTACCAGGAAGAATGCAGTATAATCAGCGATACGGGTAGCCTGCTGCATATTATGGGTAACAATGGCCACCGTATACTTCTGCTTTAACTCATCCATCAGATCCTCGATCTTTAAGGTGGAAATGGGATCCAGAGCGGAAGTCGGCTCATCCATGAGAATCACCTCCGGCTCCACAGCCAGAGCTCTGGCAATGCAGAGACGCTGCTGCTGTCCGCCGGAAAGACCCAGCGCAGACTTCTTTAAACGGTCATGGACCTCATCCCAGAGCGCCGCCCCTCTTAAACTCCGCTCCACGATATCATCAAGTTCTGCCTTGCCCTTGATGCCATGGATCCGGGGACCGTAGGCAATATTATCATAAATGCTCATGGGGAAGGGGTTTGGCTGCTGGAACACCATGCCGATCTTTTTTCTCAGCAGTGTGGTGTCCACCTGCGGGCTGTAAATATCCTCCTCATCCAGAAGGATGGTTCCTTCGATCTTTACGTTATCAATCAGATCATTCATGCGGTTTAAGGTCTTTAAGTAAGTGGACTTTCCGCATCCGGAAGGACCGATGAATGCAGTAATTTTTTTCTCATAAATATCCAGGTTAATATCTTTTAGCGCATGGTTCTGTCCATAGTACAGATCCAGATGCTGGGTTGAAATCTTTACTTTAGGCATATTCTCCTCCATACTCTCCTCCGTTATTTTTCCACATTAAAGCGGTGGGCCAGATACTTCGCCAGACCGTTGATAGCCAGAACGATTACCAGCAGCACAACCGCGATTCCGAAGGCTTCATCATACTGTGCTTTCTGCATGCACAGGTAAAGCTGGATTGTCAGGGTTCCGCCGGATTCGAAGATCTTTCCGAAGAAATCCTTGGGCAGAATAAAGCCGCTTCCTGCTGTAAACAAAAGGGCTGCCGATTCGCCTACCATACGTCCGATAGCCAGGATAACGCCGGTGATAATACCAGGCATGGCGCTGGGAAGCAGAATGGTGCGGATCATATACCACTTGGTAGCGCCGATGCCCAGGGCGCCGCTGCGGTAGCTGTCAGGTACCGTCTTTAATGCCTCCTGGGTGGTTCTGGTAATCAGAGGCAGAACCATCAGTGTTAACGTCAGCGCACCGGTCAGGATGGAATAGCCCAGGCCAATGGTATTTCCGAAGAATACCATACCGAACAGACCGAAAATAATCGACGGAATGCCGGAAAGGGTTTCTGTGGTAAACTCGATCAGCCTGACTGCTCTGCCCGGCTTCGCATATTCATTCAGATAAATAGCCGCGCCGATTCCCAGAGGAGTGGCGATCAAAAGAGTGATCACTACGATGTACAGGGTATTCACGATATTTCCCAGGATACCGAAGGTGCCTTTTAAAGTACTGGGAACGGAAGTCAGGAACTCCACATTCACCTGGGGAATACCCCGGACAAATACGTATCCCATGATACCGATAAGAAGCAGGATGGAGATGCCCGCAGCCAGATAAATCAGCCCGGTCAGAATCACATCCGAAGTGCGCACGTGTTTTCCGTAAATACTTTTTCTTACAACGGAATTTTCATTAATTGCAATAGCCGCTTCGCCGTTCATTACTTCTTCTCCTTCCCTTTCACTTTCTTATCTTCTTCTATATTGCTCTGTTTTAACAGTTTCGTCAGACTGGAGTTAATGATCATGATAAACACGAACAGCACCAGACCGATGGTAAACAGCACCTGCCTGTGAAGGCCGGAGGAATAGGACATTTCTGATACGATAGCCGTAGTCAAAAACCGCACAGAATTAAAAGGCAGCGGAAGATTTACGGCAGAACCAGACACAAGGCTGATCGCCATTGCTTCTCCGATGGCACGGCCGATGCCAAGCACAATGGCCGTTACGATTCCGGATTTTGCCGCCGGAATGATGACCTTGAAAATCGTCTGGATGTGGGTGGCTCCAAGAGCCAGAGACGCGCTCTTTAAATGGGCCGGAACTGCCCGGAGAGCCGATTCACTGATATTGATTACAGTGGGAAGGATCATTACTGCCAAAACCAGAACCGCAGAAATCAGGTTTGCGCCTCCGGTAAACTGGTGAGTGGTGCTTCCTTCAAAGATCTTTAACTCCAGCTTGTACATAAGCGGATTCAGGATCAGAAGGCCTAAAAGGCCGTAAATTACAGATGGAATACCTGCCAGGAGTTCAACTGCCGGACGGACAATATTGGCCAGCTTTTTCGGGGCAACCTCTGCCAGGAATACGGCAGTCAGCACACCGATGGGCACGCCGATGAGGATTGCCAGAAAGGTTCCCACGATAGATGTAAGGATTACATACAGGATACCGTAGCTGGGATCTGCCGCAGTGGGCGCCCAGACATTGCCAAAGAGGATATCCAGAATCCCCACCTGGAACAGGGCCGGTACGCCGCTGATGATCATATATAAAGTGATGGATGCAACAGCCAATACAGCGAAAAAGCCGCTGGCGGTAAAAATTACCTCAGCAGCTCTTTCAACGCCGGATTTGCTGCCATGATGTGAAAAGATGGAAAATGATTCGTTCATGGCTTACTCCTTTTTATCTATTACCGGGTGGAAATCAGACCTACCGTCTCAATCACTGCATCGCCTTCATCAGAATAAACGAAGTCAAACAGTGCCTGTACCAGCTCGTTCTGCTCGCTGATCTCTCCATTGGTCGCCATTACGAACGGACGGCTTAAGAAGTAGGAACCAGCCTTGATGTTCTCAGCAGTAGGCTCTGTGCCTTCCAGATTTAAAGCCTTAACGGTGTCATCCAGTACATCCAGAGATACATATCCGATGGCGCCGGGAGTAGAAGCTACTCTTGCCATTACTGCACCGGTGGAATCCAGCTCACTGCTGTATGCGCAGGCATCTTCCAGACCAAGGATCTCCTCGAAAGCGCTTCTGGTACCGGAACCAGCCTCACGGCCTACTACTACGATAGGAGAATCGGAACCGCCTACCTCGCTCCAGTTGGTAACGGTACCGGAATAAATATCGGTTAACTGCTGCTTGGTCAGATCCGCTACGGTGTTCGCCGGATCTACTACAACTGCGATACCGTCAATGGCAACGATGTTCTCAGCAATGCCGTTTGCCTTTTCTTCATCGGTCAGGTTACGGGAAGAGTTTCCGATATCCGCGCTTCCGTTGGTTACTGCCTCAATACCGGCGCCGGAACCTACGAACTCAGCCTGAACCGTTACGTTCGGGTACTTTTCCATAAATACTTCGCTTAATGCATTAGCAAATTTCTCCATGGAAGTGGAACCTACCATGCTGATGGAACCGCTTAAGTCTGCAGCTGCCTCAGTTTCTGCCTCTGTCTCTTCTGCAGCAGTCTCCTCCGCAGTAGTATCAGCTGCAGTGATATCGGCTGCGGTAGTCTCTGCAGCAGTGGTTGCCGCGGTAGTCTCAGTAGAAGAGCTTCCGCATCCTGCCAATGCTCCCATCACCATAACAGCAGAGCACATAATTGCTAATGTTTTCTTTCTCATAATTCTTTCCTCCAATTTTTCAGGTCTTTTATGGACCTTTTTATTTTGTTTTTATTGTTTGCCTTGTTTGTTTACATGTTGGAGTATACGAGATTTCCGAAAGTTGTGAAAGCAGGTTTGTGTATATGTTTTGTAAAATCGAAGTAAAGCTGTATCCCTTTTATCTCCCCCTTTTTCTCCCTTCCATCCCTGGAATCAATCGGTTTGTGAGAATTCTTATCATGTTTTGTGCGAAAAAGTCTTTGTTTTTTTCCTACTGTCATGCTATGATATAACCCGTGATTCTTGAGTTAGCTTAATCTAACTATTTTAAACGGAGGTGCTGTTATTCTTTCTATGAAAAAATACTCTTCTACAATTGTGCTGGCAGTCTGTCTTCTGATCCTTTCTGCCTGCTCCCTGTTTGTGGGTGTTATTGATGTGGAAGCCGGCGATCTGCTTACCGGAGATCTGAAATCCCTGGAAATCTTTCTGATATCCCGGCTTCCGAGACTTCTTGCCATACTCTGCACCGGCGCCGGCATGAGCACAGCCGGACTGATCATGCAGCAGCTGTGCCAGAATAAGTTCGTCTCCCCCACCACAGGAGCGACGATTTCTTCTGCCCAGCTGGGAATTCTCATTGCCCTTCTGTTTATGCCGTCTTCAACCCTGGGGAGCCGGGCAGTTTTCGCTTTTCTGGCTGCCGTCCTGGGGACCTGGATCTTTGTCTGGTTTATCCAGCGCATTCCGTTTAAAGATGCTGTCATGGTTCCTTTGGTGGGCATCATGTTCGGCAATGTAATCGGAGGCATTACCAATTATCTGGCTTATAAATATGAAATGACCCAGACTCTCTCCACCTGGCTGGTGGGACATTTTTCCGCTGTGCTCCGGGGCCGCTACGAGATCGTGTACCTGACAGCGCCCCTGATCCTCTTAGCCTTCCTCTTTGCAAACCACTTTAATATCGTAGGCATGGGAAAGGATTTTTCAAGGAATCTGGGAGTTCCTTATAATCTGGTGCTGTTTATGGGTCTGACCATCGCCGCCATGATTACTGCTTCCATTGTGGTCGTAGTGGGTTCCATCTCCTACATCGGCCTGGTAGTCCCAAACATTGTATCCATGTTTAAGGGCGACAAGATCCGGGGAACCCTGGCAGATACGGCTCTCTTCGGCGCCCTTTTTGTACTGGTCTGCGATCTGATCGGACGGACAGTCATTGCCCCCTATGAGCTTCCTATCGAGCTGATCGTGGGAATCCTGGGAAGCCTTCTGTTTATCCTGCTGCTTTTCCACCGGCTGCGCCATGGCCGGAAGGCCCCGAAGATCCAATGGCCCTTATTGAAAGGAGGCGCCCGATGAAGCCTGCCGCTTATAAGAAAAACCAGAAAAAGCTTTTTATGCTGCTCCTTCTGGCTCTGCTGGTAACCGCCGCCTATCTGACTATAGGCGTGCAGTTTGACAATCCAAAACTTTTCCGGTATGCCATGAAGATCCGCATCCCAAAGGCTGCCGCCATGCTGATCACCGCAATTTCCATTGGAGGCGCGTCCATCGTGTTTCAGTCCATTATCAATAACACCATCGTGACGCCCTGCCTTTTGGGAATGAATTCCCTGTACACACTGATCCACACGGCAGTGGTGTTTGCAGCCGGTTCCGGGAGCATACTGGCCGTAAATGCCAATCTGGCCTTTGCGGCGGATCTGGTGCTTATGGGAATCACAGCCACGGCAGTCTACGGTTATCTTTTCCGGAAAACCAAGCACAATATCCTGTACGTACTGTTGGTGGGAACGGTGCTGTCCTCATTTTTTTCCAGCATTCAGTCCGCCATGACGCGGATCATGGATCCCAATGAATATGACGCCCTCCTTGCCAGCCTGACAGCCAGTTTCAGCAGCATAAATTCCGAAATTCTGCTTTTCGCCCTCCTTTTGATGATCATTCTCACATTTGTCCTTCGAAAGGAACTGGCGCTTTTGGATGTGCTGACCCTGGGAAAAGATCAGGCAGTGAATCTGGGAGTGGATTATGACCGCTGCATCCGGAGACTCTTATTAGGGGTGACTCTGTTCATTGCCATCGCCACAGCCATGGTAGGTCCCATTTCATTCCTGGGGCTGATCATCGCCAATCTGGCCCGGCAGTTTCTAAAAACCTACCGCCACAGCCAGCTGATCTGGGGAAGCGCCCTCTTCGGCATGGTAATCCTGATCGGCGGCCAGCTGATGGTGGAGCGGGTGTACTCCTATTCCATTCCCGTCAGCGTCTTTATCACCATTGGCGGCGGACTGTACTTCCTGTACCTTCTGCTGACCAGAAGGAGGGTTTCATCATGTTTGTAAAAGATCTGATAAAGAAATACGACGGTAAAACCGTGGTGGATTCTGTCAGCTTCCAGCTCCCGGAAAAGTCCGTCATTTCCATGATCGGACCAAACGGCGCTGGGAAATCCACCGTGCTAAATATTTTGTCCCGGCTGATCGCCAGAGACAGCGGCGTGGTGGATTTCCAGGGAACGGACATCACCAAATGGAAGAGCCGGGAGCTTTCAAAACGGCTGGCCATCCTGACCCAGCAGAATAATATCCAAATGAAGCTTACGGTGCGGGAGCTGGTGGCCTTCGGCCGATTCCCCTATTCCGGAAGCCGGATCACACCGGAAGATGATGCTGTCATAGACCGGGCCATTTCCTATATGGAACTGGATGATTTCCGTGACCGGTTCATTGATGAACTTTCCGGCGGCCAGCGCCAGCGGGCCTACATTGCCATGGTTATCGCCCAGGATACGGAATACATTCTTCTGGACGAGCCCACAAATAATCTGGACATCTACCACGCCACCAATATGATGAAGATCGTCCGCAGGCTCTGTGATGAGCTGGGAAAGACGGTGATCTTGGTACTCCACGAGATCAATTACGCCGCCTTCTATTCCGATTACATCTGTGCATTCGCAGAGGGCCGGATCGTCAAATTCGGAACGGTAAAAGAAGTGATGACCAGAGAAAACCTTTCCCGTATCTACGGGGTAGACTTCGAGATCATGGAAGTAAGCGGAAAACCGCTGTCCATTTATTACTAAATACAAGGAGGATCTTAATTATGAAGAAAAACTGGAATATTCTGGCCATGAGCCTGCTTTTGGCCGCAGGGCTGACTGCCTGCTCTGGAAGTGCCGGGACCGCAGCCGATGCACAGGAGACCGTAACCGCGGTTTCTTCACAAAGCGAAGAAAAACCGGAGACCATCACCATCACGGCCCTGGACGGAAACCGTCAGGAGACTTCGGTTGAAGTGCCTTTCGACCCCCGGCGCATCGCCATTCTGGATATGGCCAGCCTGGATATCCTAGACAATCTCGGCCTGGGAGACCGGGTGGTGGGAAGCGCTTCCACCACACTGGATTATCTGCAGGATTACGTAACCGATGAATCCGTCGCAAACTTAGGCACCATCAAGGAAGCGGATCTGGAAGCCGTCATGGCCTGCCAGCCGGATATTATCTTTATCGGCGGCCGTTTAAGCAGCAGCTACGATGCCCTCAGCGAAATCGCCCCTGTGGTTTATCTTTCCACAGACACGGAACTGGGGGTTGTGGGAAGCGTGGAGAAAAACGCCTCTGTCATCGCCTCCATCTTCGGTCTGGAAGATCAGGTGGACAGCCTGATGGCGGATTTTAAAGACCGGCTCCAGACCCTGGCAGACTTTGCAGAAGGGAAGACCGCAGTCATCGGCATGTGCACCAGCGGCGGCTTTAACGTGCTGGGCAATGACGGACGCTGCTCCTTAATCGGCGTGGAAGCCGGTTTTGAAAATCTCTGCAATGATGACGTGACTTCCACCCACGGAAACGAAAGCTCTTTTGAACTTTTGGTAAGCCTTGACCCGGACTATATCTTTGTCATGGACCGGGATTCTGCCATCGGAACTGAAGGCGCACAGCTGGCAAAGGATATCATGGAAAATGAACTGGTAATGGGCACCCGCGCCTGGCAGGAGGGAAATCTGGTGTATCTGGAGCATCCGGCTGTGTGGTACACCGCAGAAGGCGGCATAACGGCTCTGGATGTGATGATCTCTGATCTGGAGGGTGCGCTGCTTAATCTATCAGAGTAAGCCCTCATACAAAAAAGATGCCTGAGACCTTTTCTCAGACATCTTTTTCTGTTATTGATTTTCTTGTCCCATCTTTATTGGAGAGCTTTGCCTGGAGAATACACCAGGCCGGCATATTCCAGGCTCTCCCGGCATTTTCAGCCTTTCAGCTGTGCCTTCCCTCTGCAGTAAGTCTGCACCACCTGGTAATCCGGCGCCAGAACTACGATGTCTGCATCGCATCCTGCCCGGAGATATCCCTTCCGGTCATCTACACGCAGGCACCTGGCTGGATTGGCCGTGCAGGAGTTTAATGCCGCATCAAAGGGTACCTGGGCTTCCTCCACCAGGATCCGCAGTCCCCGGTTCATGTACAATGTGCTTCCGGCAATGGTATCGGTTCCCTTAAGGCGTGCCAGTCCATCTTCACCGATCTCAATGTCATGGCCGCCCAGAGTATAATTTCCTCCCGGCGGACAGTGTTTTGCCCGAAGGGAGTCACTGATCATTATGGCGAAATCACGCCCCTTGGCGGTAAAATATACATTCAGCGCATTCACATCCGAATGGCATCCATCACAGATAATCTCTCCGAAGATCTCCCGCACCCGGAAAGCTGCATTGACCAGCCCCTGCTTCCTGTGATGGTACCCGGTCATGCCGTTATACACATGGGTCATGGATGTGGCTCCATTGGCAATGCCCATCAGCGCCTGTTCATAATCCGCTGCCGAGTGCCCCATGCTGACTACCACGCCGTTGTCCCTGCAGTAGCGGGTAAGGGCAAAGTCCTCATCATGCTCCGGCGCCAGAGTAATATATCGGATCATGCCGCAGGCCGCCTCCTGATACATTTTAAACTGCTCCACAGTGGCTTTTGCAATGGCTTCCGGCGGCTGGGCTCCTTTGTATTCCATATCCAAATATGGCCCCTCAAAGTGAATTCCCAGAATCTCAGCCCCCTCATAGCCCTCTTTCGCTACCCGGGCCACATTGGCCACAGCCCTTGTCAGCACATCCGGCATCTGGGTCACTGTTGTGGGAAGGATGGAGGTGACTCCCTCCTCCGGAATCCGGCGCATCCACTCTCTGAGTCCCTCCGGTTCCCCGTCATTGGTATCAAATCCATAAGCTCCGTGGGTGTGTACATCGATAAAACCAGGAACGATCCGAAGTTCTCCGTAATCTGCATCCACGCTCTTTCTGCCGTAGGAATGCACCGCCCGGATCTTCTCTCCCTCCAGTTCCAGCTGGGCCGGAATAAACTGGCCTCCGATCCATACCTTCCTGCTCTGCAGTATCATAACCCTGTCCCTCCTTATCCTCTCCGGCCGGTTCCCCATATCTGCCGGCCGGTGTGAAAAAACTTTTTATTTTTTGATTTGGAAAAGGAAAAATTCTTCCATCCACCCTAAGTATAACCAGTATCCTCTGCCCAGTCAAGAGCGCCCTGTGATCATCTTTTACCGGCTTGCATTGGCCCGCTCGATCCGCACTTTCTTTCCCTTGATCTTGGCATTTTCCATGGCTTTTAATACCTGGTCGGAATATCTTCTGGGCACCTCCACAAAGGTATATCCGTCATACATATCGATGCTTCCCACTACTCTTCCGGGAATGCCTGACTCTCCGGCAATTGCCCCAAGAATATCGCCCGGATTCACATTCTGGTTCCGTCCGATATTTACAAACAGCCGTGCCATATCGTCGCCTATCACATAGTCTACCGCAGCCCGGTCCACAGCGCCTCTCCGACGGCTCCTGGAGTTTCGGAAGCTGCCGTCCCGGCCGCTTCCATCCCGGCCGTACCGGCGGCCGCTGCGGCTGTACCGGTCCAAATCATCCAGGGAACGGGCCGGCTCGAAATTATCAATAATATCTTCGTTGTCTTCTCCCATATTCATCTTAAGAAGGGCAGCCGCCAGATCCAGCGCTGTGTAATCCTCCTCGATCAGCTTCTGCTCGATGATATTTACCATCTGGCTTAAGTCGCAGTTTTCCAGCATATCCCGCACCTGGTCCATGGTCTTTTCCACCTTAATATCTGTGATATCATCCAGAGAAGGAATGGCCTGGGGAATGATCTTGGTCTTGCAGTAACGCTGAATGTCCCGAAGCTTATAAACTTCCTTTCCCACAACCAGGCTGAAAGCCTTTCCTTCCCGGCCGGCGCGTCCGGTACGGCCGATTCGGTGTACATAGTACTCGTCATCCTGAGGAATATCGTAATTGAAAACCGCTTCCACATCATCTACATCGATTCCGCGGGCAGCTACGTCAGTAGCCACAAGAACTTCCGTCCGCCCGTTCCGAAACCCGTTCATGACCCGGTCCCTCTGCTCCTGCTTTAAATCGCCGTGAAGGCCCTCAGCAAAATAGCCTCTGCCCTGCAGGGCCAGCACCAGCTCATCTACACCTTTTTTGGTATTGCAGAAAACCACAGAAAGCTTGGGAGAATAAAGATCCAGAAGACGGCAAAGCACCTCCACTTTGTTCTTGGGCTTTACTTCATAATAATACTGGGTCACTTTGGGCACGGTCAGCTCCTTTTTCACCACCCGCACCATCACCGGATCCTGCAGAAACTTTCTGGCAATATCCGCAATGGCCGGCGGCATGGTAGCCGAAAACATCACCGTCTGACGCGTTTCCGGCAGCTGGCTTAAGATAGTTTCCATGTCCTCCAGAAAGCCCATATTCAGCATCTCATCGGCCTCATCCAGAACCGCCGTATGCACATGGTCCACCCGGATGGTCTTTCTGCGCATATGGTCCATCACACGCCCCGGGGTACCGATCACCACCTGCACCCCGTCTTTTAACGAACGGATCTGACGCACAATGTCCTGCCCACCGTATACCGGCAGCACCTTGATCCCATGCATGAACTTGGCCAGACGGCGGATCTCCTCTGCCACCTGAATCGCCAGCTCCCTGGTAGGCAGCAGCACGATAGCCTGGAGCTTTTTATTCTCCGGATCAATCTTCTGCAGCAGAGGAATGCCGAAAGCTGCCGTCTTCCCCGTTCCCGTCTGGGCCTGTCCGATCATATCCCGTCCCTCCAACTGGGCGGGAATGGCCTGGGCCTGAATCGGCGAAGCCGCCTCAAATCCCATATCTGTCACCGCCCGCAGAATCGCATCACTTAAATTTAAATCTTCAAAACGAACTGTCTCCATAATTATCACATTAATCCTTTCTATCTGAACACTGGGTTCCGGCAAAACCATTCTGCCAGACCTTTCGTAACAAAAACGAGGGGCTAAAGCCGCTTAAGGCTTTTCATCCCCTCGTTACATCCAAAACAGCCTGTTAAGTTTAACAAAGATTCCATGAAATGTCAAGGCAGAATCTACAAAGTCAGGGCTCCTGCTTCCCATAGCAGGTAAATGCAATTCCCGGCCCGCCCAGGTCCACGTAGCAGGAAAACATCCCGCCAAGCTCCCGGATTTCTCCATCCGGGCAGGCATACCCTTGTGCAGGCCTCCTGCAGCAGCTTTGCTCAATCCATTCCATTGTGATGGAAGAAGCATCCAGATATGAGCGGGATTCTATGGCCTCAAGTCCCATCTCTTCCAGCACCGACTCCATAGAAGAACGGTAGCCATCCAGATCAGCCATGCCCGCCCCGGACGGGTCTTCGGTCCAGGTCCAGTCATACACGTTTCCCTCCGTCCATCCCGGCCTGTCCTCCCCAGACGGATCCGTCCCTTCCTCCCGGTAAATGCGCCTGCACAGATACAAAAGCCCCTCGTCCTCCGTCAATATATCGGAAACGTATGCACCGGAAAAGCTTGGCCATTCCGTATTTTCTATCCCGCCGGATATTTCCAGGACGCCGTCTTTATACTGGAAAGCAAGGATCCCGTAGCATTGTGCGTTTTGGTTGAGCATGTAATCCAGATAGATCGTTTCTCCACCCGGCCTTTTTGCGG
>DVKS01000043.1 GCA_018715905.1 Candidatus Caccovicinus merdipullorum
CAAATATCGTGAAGGCAGCGCCGGTAAAGTGGGACAAAAAACAGGTCATGAGCGGAGCGGATGCCCATGCCGTGGTGATTAATTCCGGAATTGCCAATGCATGTACCGGTCAGGAAGGCATGGATTACTGCAGCCAGACTGCCAGGGCAGCAGGAAAAGCGCTGGGGATCCCGGAAGATTCCGTTCTGGTGGCTTCCACCGGCGTTATCGGAATGCAGCTTCCCATGGACCGGCTCCAGGCGGGCATTGCGGCCATGGTTCCGCTTCTGGAGGACAGCCTTGAGAAAGGCGAGGCGGCTTCCAGGGCTATTATGACCACCGACACGAAGAACAAACAGGTGGCCGTGGAATTTACCATTGGCGGAAAGACAGTTACCATGGGCGGCATGTGCAAAGGATCCGGGATGATTCATCCCAACATGTGTACGATGTTAAGCTTTGTGACCACGGATGCAGCTATCAGCAAAGAACTTCTTATGGAGGCGCTCCGGGAAGATGTAAAAGATACCTACAATATGATCTCCGTAGATGGCGATACCTCTACCAATGACACGGTGCTTCTTCTGGCAAACGGTCAGGCCGGCAATCCGGAGATCCGGGAAAAGGGTGAGGATTATGACACCTTCTGCCAGGCCCTGAATTTTGTTAACGAGACGCTGGCAAAAAAGATTGCCGGGGACGGCGAAGGATGCACCGCTTTGTTTGAAGTAAAGATCACAGGTGCAGAGAGCAAGGAGCAGGCGGTGACGCTGGCCAAATCGGTCATTACCTCGAACCTTACCAAGGCGGCTATTTTCGGACACGATGCCAACTGGGGCCGGATCCTCTGTGCCATGGGGTATTCCGGTGCGGAATTTGATCCGGATAAGGTGGATTTGTTCTTTGAGAGTGAGGCAGGGAAGCTTAAGATCATTGAAAACGGTGTAGCCCTTGACTACAGCGAGGAGGAGGCCACAAAGATTCTCTCCCAGCCGGAAGTGACGGCTGTGGCGGATGTTAAGATGGGGCCCTTTGAGGCCACTGCCTGGGGCTGTGACCTGACCTTTGATTACGTGAAGATCAACGCAGATTACCGGTCATAGGCGCGGGAAATGAGTTGGTGAGAGTTTCTTTAAGTTATAGAGAAAACCATCATGCGCCGGCGGCCGACGTACCAGCCGTTCCATAAAAGTCTGGCGGCGCATTTGGCATCCCTGAATTAACGCCGCCTAACCGGCGGCAGACTATCAGTGAAAACGGGAAAATTCCCGGACAGAGAAAGGATACGGTGCAGGATATGGAGATGGATCCGATCATTATGCAGAAGGCAGCCACACTGATCGAGGCGCTGCCCTATATTCAGCGGTTTAACCGCAAAATTATCGTGGTAAAATACGGAGGCAGTGCCATGGTGGATGAAGCTCTTAAGCACCAGGTCATCCAGGATGTGGTACTGTTAAAGCTTACGGGATTTAAGCCCATTATCGTCCACGGCGGCGGCAAGGAGATCAGCCGCTGGGTGGGTAAGGTGGGCATGGAGCCTCATTTTGTCAACGGGCTTCGGGTTACTGACGCGGACACCATGGAGATCGCGGAAATGGTGCTGAATAAGGTGAACAAGAGCCTGGTACAGCTGGTCAATGAACTTGGCGTAAAGGCCGTGGGCATCAGCGGAAAGGACGGCACCTTATTAAGATGCAGAAAGAAACTGTCCAAGGGGCAGGATATCGGTTATGTGGGAGAAGTGGAAGAGGTGAATCCCAAGATCATTTATGACCTTCTGGAAAAGGATTTCCTTCCTATTATCTGCCCGGTGGGATTCGATGAGAATTTCCTTTCCTATAATATCAATGCGGACGATGCGGCCTGCGCCATTGCCACGGCCATGAAGGCGGAAAAGCTGGCTTTCTTAACGGATGTGGAAGGCGTTTACCGTGACTTTGAGGATAAGGATTCCCTGATTTCTGAGATGACTGTGGAGGAGGCCCAGGACTTTGTAGACGGCGGCGGACTGGGAGGCGGCATGCTTCCCAAGCTGCAGAACTGCATTGATGCCATCCATAACGGTGTTTCCCGGGTACATATTCTGGACGGCCGGATTCCACATTGTCTGCTTCTGGAGATCTTTACCAATAAGGGAATCGGAACAGCTATTTTAAATTCCAGAGAGGAGCGGTATTATCATGAAGAAGCATAAGGAGAACTGGATCGCAGAGGGAGAGGATGCCTTTTATAAGACATATAACCGCTATCCGGTGGTATTTGACCGGGGGGAAGGGCTGTATCTGTATGACTCCGAGGGGGAGAAATACCTGGATTTTTACGGGGGAATCGCCGTAAATGCCCTGGGATATGCCGATGAGGAGTACACGGCGGCCTTAAAGGAACAGGCGGAAAAACTCCTTCACATTTCCAATTATTTTTACAACATTCCTTCCATCGAGGCCGGTCAGAAACTTCTTAAGGCATCCGGGATGGATAAGGTATTTTTCACCAACAGCGGAACTGAGGCTGTGGAAGGCGCTTTAAAGATTGCCCGCCGCTACGGCTATGATAAAGACGGCAGCCATGACCATGAGATCATTGCCATGAAGAATTCCTTCCACGGAAGAAGTCTCGGCGCTCTGTCGGTGACGGGAAATGACCATTATCAGGAGCCCTTTAAGCCGCTGATTCCGGGGATCCGCTTTGGGGAGTTTAACAATTTAGACAGTGTAAAGGCTCTGTTCAATGAAAAGACCTGCGCTGTGATCATGGAAACCATTCAGGGGGAGGGCGGCATCTATCCCGCCACACAGGAATTTCTGGAGGGCGTGCGGGCCCTCTGTGATGAGCATGATGCACTGCTTATTCTGGATGAGATCCAGTGCGGTATGGGACGGACCGGCGCCATGTTTGCCTGGCAGAAGTACGGCGTAAAGCCGGATGTGATGACTGTAGCAAAGGCTTTGGGCAACGGCGTGCCGATAGGCGCTTTCCTGGCCTGGGGCAAAGCTTCTGCCTGCCTGGTTCCAGGAGACCACGGCACCACCTATGGAGGAAATCCCTTCGTCTGTGCAGCAGCGGCAAAAGTGCTGGATATTTTCGAATCAAGGAATCTGACCGCCCATGCAGAAGAGATGGGAGCGTACCTGTGGGAGAAGCTGGAGGAATTAAAGAAAAGCTTTCCGCAGATCTGCGATCACCGGGGAATGGGCCTGATCCAGGGACTTGAATTTTCCGTTCCGGTAGGCCCCATTGTATCCAACGCTCTGCTTAAGCAGAAGCTGGTGCTGATCACTGCAGGAAACAAGGTGATCCGCTTTGTTCCGCCGCTGATAATAAGGAAGGAACATGTGGATGAGATGGCGGAGAAGTTGAGAAAAGCCATAGAAGAAACGCAGGAAAAGGGGAACGTATGACAGAATTAAATACCATACAGGAATTTTTGGAGACCCTGGCCTCCAAGGCCCCCGTTCCCGGCGGCGGCGGCGCTTCTGCTCTGGCAGGAGCCATCGGCGCCGCGCTGGGAGGGATGGTAACGAACCTGACCATCGGCAAAAAGCGATACGCCGATGTAGAAGAGGAGATGACGGACTGGAGAGAACAGCTGGAATCTCTGCGCCGGGAATTTGTGAGGCTTGCAAAGGCGGATGAGGAGGTCTTTGCTCCTCTGGCTGCCTGCTACAGCCTTCCTTACGGCACTGAGGAAGAAAAGAAAACAAAAGACCGGCTTATGGAGGAGAATCTTCTGGCGGCCAGCCTGGTTCCTATCTCTATTATGGAAAAGTCCATGGAGGCTCTGGAGATCTTAGAGGAACTGTGCGAAAAAGGGAGCCGTATGGCGGTCAGTGATGTGGGGGTCGGTGTGCAGTTGATCCGGGCCGCTCTTTTGGGGGCGGTGATGAATGTGTACATCAACACAAAATCCATGAAAGACCGGAAAAAGGCAGATGAGCTGAATACTTACGCAGATCAGATGGTGGAAAAGGGAAGCTGCCTGGCTGATGCGATTTATCATAAGGTCCGGCAGGGACTGAAAGCCTGAAAGTTCGATGGGAGCCGGATAAGGAGGACAAAGCAGAATGATTATATTAAAAGGCGCAGAGGTGTCTGCCAGGATTAAGGATGAGGTAAGCAGGACGGCAAAGGAACTTGGCGGCGCTGTGCCCCGGTTGGCGATTGTCCGGGTAGGAGAAAAGCCTGATGATATTTCCTATGAAAAGGGCGCGAAAAAGAAGATGGAAAACTTCGGGCTGGCCTGGGAATCTTTCGTATTCCCGGGGGATATCAGCCACGAAGAATTCAGGAAAGAATTTCAGAAAATTAATGAAAATTCCCAGATTGACGGAATCCTTCTTCTGCGTCCCCTGCCGCGGCAGATCAATGAAAAAGAGATCGAGAGACTGATTGACCCGGCCAAAGACCTGGACGGCATCTCGCCGGAAAACATCGCCAAAGTTTTTGCCGGAGACGATACCGGCTTTGCTCCCTGTACGGCAGAGGCGGTGATCCAGGTACTGAAGGCGAATCAGATTCCCATAACCGGGAAGCGGGTTGCCATTGTAGGCCGCAGCATGGTGGTGGGAAAGCCCCTGGCCATGCTGTTTGTAAAGGAAAATGCCACTGTCACCATCTGCCACACGAAAACAGAAGACTTGAAAGGCACCTGCAGGAACGCGCAGATCCTGGTGGCTGCCGCCGGAAAGGCCAAGATGCTGGATCAAAGTTACGTGGGCGATGGGGCGGCAGTAATCGATGTGGGGATCAATGTGGATGAGAATGGAAAACTCTGCGGTGATGTGGACTTTGATTCCATCCAGGAAACGGCATCTATGGCCACTCCCGTGCCGGGCGGCGTTGGAGCGGTGACCACAGCAGTGCTGGCTCTCCATCTGGTGCAGGCAGCAGCAAGGCGGCGCGGGTAAGATTTGGTTTTCCTAGATCCGCATCATGCCGGACATAATGCAGCCGCCGGCAGCGCCGTTTTCCTTTAGAAGCTCCAGCTGTTCTTTATCGGCCCGGATACCGCCGATGCCGTATACGGGGATACGGACGCTGTGGCAGACTTCTTTAAGAAATTTCAGGCCTCTGGGCGGCAGGTCTTTCTTGCAGTCGGTCTGGAAGATGTGGCCGGCAGTCACATAAGCGGCGCCCAGTTTTTCTGCGTCAGCAGCTTCGGCCGCAGAATGGACCGAGACGCCGATGGTATCAAAGCCTTCCAGTTTTCCGGAGGCAGAAAGGGATTTTAACAGAGGCAGCGGAAGATGAATCTGCCGGCATCCGGCATCTTTCGCTGTCTGTATATACGTATGGCAGATACAGGGAACCTGATATCTGTCACAGATTTCCATGACCTGGCAAAAGAGGCGTGCATACTCCGCTTCTGTCAGGTCTTTTTCTCTTACAATCAGCCCTTTGGGATGCAGGCGGCATACCCTTTCAATCTGCTCCGGAAAAGGACGGGCGCAGAGCCTGCGGTTTGTTACGGCAATGACAGAGGAAAAAAGATCTGTATCATTTTCTGTGTTTTTCATAAAGCACCTCCCGGCTAAATCGCGTTCATTTCTCACACTATAATGATTTTGCTGCAGATTGTCAATATGAAAGGGGCAGCTGCAGAGATTGAATTAAATTACGGTTTTGTACGCAAAATAAGACAAAAGGCCGGAAAGCTACAGCCGGGAAAGGAGAAATGGAGAAAATGGGAATTATCATTGCACTGATCTCCGGTGCGCTGATGAGCGTACAGGGAGTGATGAACACGGAGGTGACGAAACAGAGCAGCATATGGACAGCGGCAGGCTGGGTCCAGCTGTCTGCCCTGATGGTCTGTGTGATCATGTGGTTTTTTCAGGGGCGGCAGCCGGTGGGGGCTCTCTGGCAGGTGGAACCCAGGTACATGCTTTTAGGTGGAATTCTGGGGGCTCTGATCACTTACACAGTGATCCGCAGCGTAGACAGTCTGGGACCGGCCCAGTCGGCGCTTCTTATTGTGGTTTCGCAGATTGTGGTAGCTTATGGAATCGAACTGTTTGGACTGTTCGGCACGGAGAAAGCAGGATTTCAGTGGCAGAAGGCGGCAGGGGCTCTGATTGCCATTGCTGGAATTATCCTGTTTAAACGGTCCTGATGTGCCCAGGGGCACACAGGTCTATGCAGGATGATGGGCAGGTTCTGCACCAAAGAGGGCTGCAGTTTCACGCCTGCAAAAATGACGAAAAAGCACGGGCTTTCTTAAGAAAAATGCAGGAATTTAAGACTTGTTTTTCCTGAACAGTCCTAGTAGAATATTATTACAGGCTGAAATGGTATCCCATAAGGAGGATGCCATGAAATATTTACGATTAAAATGGATGAAAGCCATAATTACTGCCGCCCTTATGCTGTCAGCAGGTATCTGCTACAGCTGTTCCCACCGGGAAGAGGGAGGCTTTTATGGAATACAGGAAGAAACCTTGATCCTTTCGGGAGAAGGGCCGTCGGTACAGGATGGCCCTTCCGATTCTGCGCCTGGGGAGACAGATGAAGTTCAGACCCAGGAGGAAGAAACGGAGGAGACCGGGCCGCAGGATAGCCGGGAAGAAACGAAAACGATGTGTTTTGTACATATAAGCGGCGCGGTTTGGCATCCCGGCGTCTATGAACTGGAAGAAGGCAGCCGTATTTACCAGGCGGTGGAGGCAGCCGGAGGGTTTCTTCCGGAGGCAGATGAGGGGTATCTGAACCTTGCAGCCCTTATTGCAGACGGCATGAAGATCACTGTTCTTACAAAAGAGGAAGCCCAGTCAGCTGGGGCCTGGGAGGCAGATGAGGGAGGAAGCGGTCAGCAGAAAGAGACGGTTTCTGAGAAAGTAAATATTAATACAGCTACCAAGGATCAGCTGATGACCCTTACCGGGATTGGAGAAGTCAGGGCGGAGGATATTATTGCGTACCGCCAGGAGCACGGCCCTTTCCGGCAGATAGAGGATATCATGCAGGTATCCGGAATTAAAGAAGCGGCATTTGCCAAAATTAAAGACGATATCACGGTATAGGTGTGGAGATAGAGGTGTAAGATGGCCAGAGTATTAGTTGTGGATGACGAGAAATTAATTGTAAAGGGAATCCGGTTCAGCCTGGAGCAGGACGGATTCGAGGTAGACTGCGCTTATGATGGGGAAGAAGCCATTGAGAAAGCAAAAGCAACAGAATATGACATGGTTCTTCTGGATGTGATGCTTCCCAAACGGGACGGGATTGAAGTATGCCAGGCTATCCGGGAATTTTCCGAGATGCCGATCATTATGCTGACTGCCAAGGGCGGAGACATGGATAAGATACTGGGACTTGAGTACGGGGCCGATGATTATATCACCAAGCCCTTTAATATTCTGGAGGTAAAAGCGCGGATCAAGGCCATTATGCGCCGCAGCGCAAAGAAGAACAAAAAGGCGGCTGAGCCGGAGAACAAGGTAGTGACTGCCGGGGACTTAAAGCTGGACGTGGAGGGCAGAAGAGTGTTCATTGCCGACAGGGAGATCAATCTGACGGCAAAGGAATTCGACCTTCTGGAGCTTCTGGTCTGCCATCCCAATAAAGTCTACAGCAGAGAATCCCTCCTTACTCTGGTCTGGGGGAATAAGGCGCTGGATACGGGAGATGTCCGTACAGTGGATGTGCATGTAAGAAGGCTGCGGGAAAAGATCGAGCCCAGCCCCAGCGATCCCCGGTACGTGCATACAAAGTGGGGCGTTGGCTATTATTTCCGGGTGAAATAGCTAGATAAGATGAAAATACAGAATACGGAGAGACCAAACAGATGAAATGGTATGACAGAATTCGAAATGTGGGGCTGGAGGATGCAGAAGCTGTGGGGCAGATCGAGATGCGCTGTTTCCCGCCTCAGGAAGCTGCAGGCATGGAGGCCATACAGGACCGGATCCGAAGGTTTCCGGAATGTTTCCTGGCTGCAGAAAAGGACGGCAGCCTGATCGGTTTTATTAACGGATGTGCTACCAGCCGCAGGACCATAGAGGATTTTATGTTTGAGGATACATCCTGTCATGAGCCGGCAGGGGCATATCAGGCCATCTTCGGACTGGATGTGCTTCCCGAACATCAGGGGCATGGCGTGGCATCGGCACTGATGAAGGCACTGATCCAACAGGCCCGGAATAAGGGCAGGAAGGGCCTTATCCTTACCTGTAAAGAGCGGCTGATCCCCTTTTATGAGCAGTTTGGATATCGGAACCTGGGTGTGTCCCGGTCTGTTCATGGCGGGGCAGTCTGGTATGATATGATACTGGAGTTTTCAGAATGAAGATTATCCTGATTACCGTAGGAAAAATAAAAGAAAAGTACTGGCTGGATGCCATTGCTGAATACAGCAAGCGCCTGAGCCGCTACTGCAGACTGGAGATCATCCAGGTGCAGGATGAAAAGACGCCGGACGGCGCCGGTGCTGCCCTGGAGCAGCAGATCCGGGAACGGGAAGGCGAGCGGATCCTGGCAAAGCTTCGGCCGGACGCTTACGTGATTGCTCTGGCCATCAAGGGGCAGATGCTGGATTCCGAGGAACTGGCCGGAAAGATCGAGAAGCTTGGGGTAAAGGGGATCAGCCAGATCGCCTTTGTGATCGGCGGTTCCCTGGGACTGTCAGACGCGGTCCTTTCCAGGGCCGATTACCAGCTGAGTTTTTCAAAGATGACCTTTCCCCATCAGCTGATGCGGGTGGTGCTGCTGGAGCAGATTTACCGCAGCTACCGTATCATAAACAAAGAACCGTATCACAAATAAATAGATTTCAAATAAGAAAGCCATCGGCGGCAGGAAGAGAAGCCTGTCATCGGTGGCTTTTTTTGTGGAGCAGAACGAAAGAAAAACAGGAATAAAACTCTCCGGCTGTCCATATATTTCCGGTAAAGGGAGGGACAAAGCAATGGAAGGAGAGCGAGTAAACAGCGGAAGCAATACAATGGATGAGATGGAGCAGGTCATACGGATTTTCCCACAGAAGCTGCGGGAAGAACTGCGGAGTGCGCGGACCGGCGATTTTTGGGCAGAGGAGATCCGCCTTCGGGCAGGAATGCCGCTTTTGATGCGGGCAGAGGGGAAAGACTGGTACCTGGAAAATGGACAGCCCCGGAAATGGCGTCCCCTCAGCAGTTATGATTCCGGAATCTCCTGCAGTATTATTACGCCGGAGGATATCCGGGATACCCTGGAATATATGAGCCGGTATTCCATGTATGCCTTTGATGAGGAACTGCGGCAGGGATTTCTGACGATACCCGGCGGACACCGGGTGGGACTGGCCGGACAGGCAGTCCTGGAGGGGAGCCGGGTAAAGACTCTTAGAAATATTTCATTTTTAAATGTGCGGATTGCACGGCAGATCCCCGGATGTGCAGATGAAGTGCGTCCCTGGCTTTTTCAGAAGGGAGAGTTTTGCTCTTCCCTGATCATTTCTCCGCCAAGGTGCGGGAAAACCACGCTTCTGCGGGATCTGATCCGCCAGATTTCCAATGGGAAAAAGAAAACGGCAGCACCGGGAGAGGGCTGGCTGGATGGGAGCCGGATTGAGGCGCTTCAGACGGGAATGCAGAAAGATGAAGAGGAATCTGGTCTGACCGTAGGAGTGGCAGACGAACGTTCTGAGCTGGGCGCCTGCTGCCAGGGAAAGCCCCAGAACGATCTGGGAATCCGCACGGATGTGCTGGATGCCTGCCCCAAGGCACAGGGGATCATGATGCTGATCCGCAGCATGTCTCCTCAGGTGGTGGCGGTTGATGAAATCGGAGGGATGGAGGATCTGGAAGCTTTGCGGTATGGAAAAAACTGCGGATGCCGTCTTTTGGCCACGGTACACGGCTGCAGCCTGGAAGATATCCGAAAAAAGCCGGTTCTGGGGGAACTGGTAGAGGAGGGGGTTTTTTCGCGGTTTATCATTCTGGAAAGTCATGGAAGACCGGGGCAGATCCGGCAGATTCTGGATGAAAGGGGAAGCGCAGTCTTTGGAAAAAGGCAGGAGGAGGGAATATGCGCTGGATAGGCGCCGGTCTGGTAGTGCTCAGCTGTACTTCGCTGGGATTCCAGACGGCATGGCAGTGGCGGATGCGGCTTCGGTGGCTGGAGCAGCTTCGGCAGATGATTTATTTTTTAAAGGGAGAAATTCTTTACGGACATACGGCATTGAATGAGGCACTTGACCGGGTAGGACAGCGCTGCCTGCAGGCGGAAGGAGAAAGAGGACTGCGCAAGCTCCCTCTTTTTTTCCTTTCTGTGGCGGGACGTATCGACAGACAGGAGGGGGAAGCCTTCTGCCAGATATGGCGGGAGGAAATGGAGGCCCTTAAGATCTCGCCTCTTACCGAAGAGGATAAGAAGGCCCTGAAGAATCTGGGCGATCACCTGGGATATCTGGATTTGACCATGCAGGAGCGGAATCTTCTTTTATATCTGGAACAGCTGGACGAACAGATCGGTTATCTTCGCTGCCATTTAAAGGAGCGGACGAAGCTGTATACCAGCCTGGGAATTATGGGAGGGCTCTTTCTGACGGTGGCCTTGCTTTAAGAGGAGCGGTGCTGACAGAAATGGCATCGGCACAGCGGCATTGATGACGGAGGCATTGGCAGAGAGAACGGCGGAAACGCCGCGTAAATGGAAAGTGGGGGACGTATGGGGGTAAGTTTGATTTTTCGGATAGCGGCAGTGGGCATTCTGGTGTCCGTAATCTGTCAGGTGTTAAAGCACAGCGGCCGGGATGAACAGGCCTTTCTTACCAGTCTGGCAGGTCTTGTGCTTGTGCTGTTCTGGATGATCCCTTATATTTACGAACTTTTCGAAACCATGAAAAGTTTGTTTTCCCTCTGAATATCTGCCGTCTGGCAGGCGGCAGGACCGAAAGGCGGGAGGCGGAGTGAGTATTGTCATGATTGCAGCTGTCGGGACGGCGGCTGTTCTGCTGGCTTCTTTGATGAAGGGGGTCAAGGCAGAATACGGATTTTTTCTGGCGGCAGCGGCTGGTATGTTTATCTTTTTTTACGGAATCCAGAAGCTGGACAGCATTATCCATGTGATCGGTCAGGTCCAGGAGGCCATACGGCTGGATAACGTTTATTTTGCCACATTGATGAAGATGGTGGGAATTACCTATATCGGCGAGTTCGCGTCAGGCATCTGCAAGGACAGCGGCTGCAGCTTTCTGGGAAGTCAGATTGAAATATTCGGCAAACTGTCCATCCTGGCCGTCAGTGCCCCTGTGGTGCTTGCACTGCTTCAGACTCTGGAAAGTTTTCTGGCATCGTAGCGGAAAGGGAAGGAGGCGGTTATGAGAGGATGGAAAAAGGCAGCGGCAGTCTGGAGTCTTTTTATCTTGCTATGGGTCCATCCGGCAGATGCCTTTGGAAGTGAGGCAGATCTTGGCCGGAGAGAAACTTTCGATTCGGTGGGATCTTTAATCCGGGAAGAAGAGGATATGCAGACGGAAGGAGAACTGTTTTCGCAGATGCCGGACCTGGGGCTGGAAAAAATCCAGCAGTTTTTGAACCGGCAGCAGACGGCAGGAGAGCTTTCCTTTACGGATCTGATGAAAGAACTTCTGGAAGGTGACTGGAAACAGGCCCTTTCCCGCCTGCTGGAAGCTGCCAGATATGGACTGCTCACAGAGAATTCCCGCAGCGTCCGTTTTCTGGCACAGGCTGCAGCGCTGGGAGTTCTGGGCGCCGTCTTTTCTCAGGCAGCGGCTGTATTTCCGTCAAGCCGGGTAGCAGAAACCGGATTTTTTATTACATATCTTCTTGTGTTTATCTGTCTGACCGCTGGGTTTTTTACAAGTATGGATACTGCATCCAATGTGGCAGACAGTATTTTTGATTTTATGCGTGTCCTTCTTCCCTCCTTTTTTCTGGCAGTAGCCTTTGCAGGCGGAAGCATTTCTGCGGCGGCAATGTACAGCAGCGTACTGGCAGGCGTAGGAGCTGCAGATTTTCTTTGCGGGACGGTTCTTCTTCCTATGGTCAAAGTGTACGTGCTTCTGGTGCTGGCAGGGAATCTTTCCAGGGAGCCGTTTATTACCCGCCTTACAGGCGGTGTGGAGTCGGGCATCCGATGGGCCCTGAAAACCGTAACCGGCATTTTTCTGGGGCTGCAGATGATCCAGACCATGATTCTGCCTTTTGCGGACAGCGTAAAACGGGCTGGGATCCAGAAGGCGGTTTCTGTAATTCCGGGGGTCGGGGCCGGGGCGGAGGCCATACTTCAGGTAGCTGTGGGTTCCGGCGTTTTGGTGAAGAATACCATTGGAGGCGGAGCGGTGGCGGCAATGGTGATTCTTGCGGCAGCGCCGGTGGTAAAGCTTATGATCTTTATGATTTTGTACCGGGCAGCAGCGGCGCTGATGGAGCCGGTGTGCGATAAAAGGCTTACGGCCTGTGCAGAGGGCATGGGAAAGGCGCACCAGCTGCTTCTTGGCATTGTGACGGCTCAGGTTTTGTTTTTTGCGGTAACCATCGGCATTGTATGCAGCGCCACCAATACGGTATATTTCGGCGGCTGAAGATTTTGGAAAAGACCCTGTGAAAAAGGGCTGTATAAGGAAGGGGAGCAGATGGAGGCTGTATTTCAGTGGGTGAAAAGTCTGGCCTATTACCTGATTTTGGTGAGCCTTCTTTCCAATCTCATTCCCAATGGGAAATATGACAGGTATATCCGCCTTTTTACCGGGGC
>DVKS01000044.1 GCA_018715905.1 Candidatus Caccovicinus merdipullorum
TACCCGCAGTTAAAGAGCTTTTGCTCCCCTTTTTTGAGAAGCTTGGAAGGGGAGTAGCTGACAAGGATTTCCTTGTTTTCATCATACTCTTTCCGATTTAATTCATTGACGTATTCCTGAGCCCAGACATAAGGGTCTTTGCCGCCGGCTTTAGCGGTAACCTCCGTCAAATTTCCCAGTTTTTCAATGGTGACAGTGGTGACGCTGCCATTGGGTTTGCGGATGGTTTTCTGGACATAAAAAGAGGCGGAATTTTTTGATTTGCTTACAGTAAGTTTCATGATAAAACCCTCCTTTCCCTTATTATAGCACATATAGCCACAAATAGCTACAAAATAACGAACAAAACTTGACAAAAAAATACAGGCTTTATAAGGCCTGTAAGTGTTTTTTCAGTTATGCAACTGTCAAACTTCCGAAAAAGGGGAAACAAAAGATTTATCCTTGCATATCTTGACAATATAATTCTAATGCGTTACATTGTATATATAATAGATTGCAAAAAGGAGGGATATTATGGCTACTACCAATATGAATATACGCACGGATGTAGAAGTAAAGGCAGCGGCAGAACAGCTCTTTAATGAACTGGGTCTGAATCTTACTACTGCTGTCAATATATTTCTCCGTCAGGCTATCCGTACCGGAGGGATTCCTTTTGAGATAAAGATTGATACTCCCAATGAAATTACTGCTGCTGCCATTGCAGAGGGCAGGCGGATTATGCGGGACAAGAACGCAAAAGGCTATCACAATATGGATGAGTTGAAGGCGGCGCTGGAAGAATGAAGTATGAGATTCGATTTACCGGTCAGTTTAAGAAGGACTTAAAACTGGCCAAAAAGCAAGGGAAGGATACGGACGAATTATTTACCGTGATTGAAAAACTTTCCAATGGTGAAGCATTGGAGGCCAAATATCGTGACCATAGCCTTAGTGGAAATTATAAAGGATGCCGGGAATGCCATATAGAACCGGACTGGTTATTGATTTATGAAATTGATGATGGTATCTTGGTTCTTATGCTTTATCGGGTGGGAAGCCATTCGGAATTATTCTAAAGAGAGCAGGAGTGCCGCTCAATCATCTGTTATTGATGATTTTGCGACACTCCTCTTTGTATGACTATACTGCCGCTTTCTTCCCCCGTAACCCGGACTTCCGGTTCTGCCCCGTCAGATCGAAATGGCGGTAATAAATCAAAAATACAACAGAACTGAGAGCCCATGTCATAGGATAAGCCCAGAATACGGTAGTGATAACCGGGAAGAAACGGACGGCCACCGTAATGTAGGCAACGCGGATCACACACCAGCAGATCATCATTACCAGCATGGGCACAATGGATTTTCCGGCTCCCCGGAAGATTCCGGCCATGCAGTGGGAGAAGGCCAGCAGGAAATAAAATAAAGTTACTGTTTTGGCCTGGGCCACGCCGTAGGCGATTACCTGGGGATCGGTGTTAAACAGGCCGATCAGGCTGGGAGAGAGGATATTTATGGCGATGCCCACGGCTTCTGCTGCCGTTACGGAGCAGAGAATGCCGAAAACGGCTCCCTTTTTTACCCGTTCATACTGGCCGGCTCCCAGGTTCTGGCTGACAAATGTGGTCAGAGACAGGGCAAAACAGGTGACCGGAAGGAAGCCGAAGCCCTCGATTTTTGCGTAAGAACCGCAGCCGGCCATGGCCATGGAGCCGAAAGTATTGATGTTGGACTGAACAACTACATTGGCCAGAGAGATGATGGAATTCTGCAGGCCAGCGGGGAAACCATTGTTTATGATCTGGCGGAGCATGAATGGGTCAAAATAGATCATTTTCAGGGAAACCCGGTATTCTTCCGGGCCGTGCATCAGATGAATCAGGCAGAGGACGGCGCTCACTGCCTGGGAGATTACTGTGGCAAATGCGGCAGAGCCCACGCCAAGTCCCAGAAGGCCTACAAAAAACAGATCCAGCACCACATTGACCAGGGATGAGATGATCAGATACATCAAAGGATGCCGGCTGTCTCCTACGGCCTGGAGAATTCCTACGAAAATATTATAAAGGACAAATGCCAGGGACCCGGCAAAATAAACCCGGAAGTAGACGATGGAATTCGGAAGAACTTCCTCAGGGGTACCCATCCACCGCAGGATGATGGGTGACATGGACACCGCGAACACGGTCAAAACCAGGCCGGCGGCGATGCCGAATGCAATAATGGTATGAATGGATTTCCGGACCATGTTTATTTCTCTGGCGCCGTAATACCGGGCTACCACAACACCGGCTCCTACAGAGATGCCGTTAAAGAGTCCTACCATCAGCGAGATCAAATTGCCTGAGGAGCTGACCGCCGCCAGGGCATTGCTTCCCAGAAAGTTTCCTACAATCAGAGAGTCGGCAGCATTATAAAGCTGCTGAAACAGATTTCCCAGGAAAAGGGGAATGGCAAACAGAATGATTCTCTTCCAGATCGGCCCTTCGGTCATCCGCGTTGACGATGCTTTTTTCATGGCAGTTTCCTCGATTTCTTTTGTGATTTTCCGCATTCCATTCTACTACAGTTTCAATAAGAAGGGAAGATGGATTTCAAAGATGGGTGCGCGCCGGAGTGGAAAAGACTTGACGGACAGGCATATTATGTCGTAAACTGTTTTCAGGCTGTCTAAAGTGAGGCGGCCACCTGAAGAAAAGCGCACAGGAAGTGCGGCAGCACGGCCCAAGGCCGGAAGAGTCAGGAAGGATATAAAAAGTTTTTTGATTTGCGATATTACCATAAAGGTATGGGACTC
This sequence comes from Candidatus Caccovicinus merdipullorum, assembly GCA_018715905.1. Classification (GTDB taxonomy): domain Bacteria; phylum Bacillota; class Clostridia; order Lachnospirales; family Lachnospiraceae; genus Caccovicinus; species Caccovicinus merdipullorum. The sequence goes on from DVKS01000044.1 coordinate 2,782, forward strand.
CAGAAGGAATCTGTACGTTTATGGTTTTTTTATTTCCGCGGGCAACGAGCCAAGCGGACATGCTTGCATGTCCATTTGGCGACTGCCGCGAGGGTCAAATACCCCGCAGCTTGGCTGCGCTGCAAATTTGATGTCCCACAGCTTGCTGCGGGGTATTTGACTGTGACGGAAAGTATCGAGGAAAGCGAGGAAGGAAGATATGAGGATAAAAGGAACTCCGGTATGGAGAGCTGTGCTTTTGGCGGCAGTGCTTTTAAGCGGCTGCAGCGCAGCGCCCTCCGGCAGCGAAAGTGCAGGACAGAATGCCCAGAGCGCGGACATTCAGGAAGGGCAGGAATCTCCAGTCCGGGAAGATACTGCCTCTGTGATCGTTACCATGCCTGCTACATCGGAACCGGCAGCAGGATTTGATCCGGCGTATGGATGGGGAGCGGGAGAGCATATGCACGAGCCGCTGATCCAGAGCACCCTTACGGTTACAACCACCGATCTGGAGATCGGGATGGATCTGGCAGAGGATTACCGGGTCAGCGAGGACGGCCTGATCTGGACTGTGGACATCCGGGATGATGTGAAATTTACGGACGGAGAGCCGCTGACTGCGGAGGATGTGGCGTTTACCTATAATCTCTGTGCCGAAAAAAGTACGGTCAGCGATTTTACCATGCTGGATGAGGCAGTAGCTGTGGATGAAGACACTGTGGAATTCCACATGAACCGGCCTTATTCGATCTGGCCTTATACTATGGCGGTGGTAGGAATTGTTCCGGAACATGCGTATGATGAAAATTACGGCCAGAATCCCATCGGCTCCGGGCGATACATTATGAGACAATGGGATCGGGGACAGCAGGTTATCTTTGAGGCAAATCCGGATTATTACGGCGAGGAACCGCAGATCAGGCGTCTGACGGTGCTTTTCATGGATGAGGACGCAGCGCTGGCAGCGGCCATGGCAGGACAGGTGGATGTGGCCCACACGGCGGCTTCCTATGCGGGGCAGAGTATAGAAGGGTATCATCTGTTCCGGGCGGCCAGTGTAGATAACCGGGGCGTAAATCTTCCGACCCAGCCGGCAGGAGAGCGAGACGGTCTGGCTGTGGGAAATGACGTCACCAGTGATGTGGCGGTACGCCGGGCCATTAATATCGGCATTGACCGGCAGGAGATGATCGACAATGTTCTGGAGGGCTATGGTACGCCGGCTTACAGCATCTGTGACAAAATGCCCTGGTACAACGATGCCAGTCAGGTGGAGTACGATCCGGAAGGAGCGGCGGCCCTTTTGGACCAGGCGGGATGGCAGATGGGAAGCGATGGGATCCGTCAGAAAAATGGGGTCCGGGCGGCATTTACCGTTCTTTACAGTCCCGATGATTCCGTCCGTCAGGCTCTGGCAGAGGACTTTTCCAATCAGTGCCGTCTTCTGGGGCTGGAAGTGACAACGGAGGCGGCCGGCTGGGATACCGCCTATGACAGGGCTCAGTCCCAGCCTCTGATGTGGGGATGGGGAGCCCATACGCCCATGGAACTTTACAACATTTACCATACCGCTGAAGGGCAGGAGAGCGCCCGGTATTCCCCTTACCGGAATGCGGCAGTGGATCAGTATATGGATCAGGCCCTCCAGGCTTCCAGTCTGGAAGAATCTTATGAGCTGTGGCAGAAGGCACAGTGGGATGGAACCACAGGCGTTACCCAGGAAGGGGACATTCCCTGGGTATGGCTGTGCAATGTGGACCATCTGTATTTTGTCAGAGACGGACTGGAGATTGCAGAACAGAAAATGCATCCCCACGGCCACGGCTGGTCCATCGTAAACAATGTGGATCAGTGGCAGTGGGCGGCGCAGTGATTCGGAGGTTTTGAGTTTGGCATCATTGAGGAGACAATTGGTTTTTATCACAAAAAAAGCAGTCCGCATGGCGGCTCTGCTGGTTATGGTCAGCCTGGTTACCTTTGCCCTGATCAGCGCTTCGCCCATCGATCCGCTGCAGGCCAATGCAGGGCAGGCTCTTGGCTCCATGAGCCAGGAGCAGCGGGAAAAACTGGAGTCTTACTGGGGAGTCGGCGAGCCGCCGGCAAGGAGGTATGTAAACTGGGCAAAGGATGTGCTGCAGGGTGATATGGGCACCTCCCTTTTGTACCGGCAGCCGGTAACGGAAGTAATCGGCACAAAGCTTTTTAATTCCCTGTTCCTTCTGGTGATTTCCTGGATCGTGTCCGGAATCCTGGGGGTGGTCCTGGGAATTGCAGCTGCCGTGTTCCGGGAACGATGGCCGGACCGCCTGATCCGGGGGTATGCCCTTTTAACGGCCAGCACGCCGGCATTCTGGCTGGCCCTGCTGCTTCTTCTGGTGTTTTCTGTGTGGCTTAAACTTTTCCCTGTGGGGCTTAGCGTTCCCATTGGAGTGGAGGCTGCCCAGGTGACCTTTGCCGACCGGCTGAGACATGCCTTTCTTCCGGCTCTTACCTTGAGCATAACGGGGATTTCCAGCATTGCCTTACATACCAGAGAAAAGATGATCGACTGCCTGGAAAGCGACTACGTGCTTTTTGCCAGGGCAAGGGGAGAAGGGACCTGGGAGGTTGTGCGGCGGCACGGGCTCCGGAATATCCTTATCCCTGCTGTCACCCTGCAGTTTGCTTCCGTCAGCGAGATCATCGGCGGGTCTGTGGTGGTGGAGCAGGTGTTTTCCTACCCGGGCCTGGGGCAGGCGGCGGTAACGGCAGGGACGGGAAGCGATGTGCCTCTTCTTATGGGAATTACCATGATCACGGCTCTGGTGGTTTTTGCAGGAAATTTCCTGGCAGATATTTTTTATGGGCTCATTGACCCCAGAATCCGGAGAGGAGGGGCAGCCATTGAGGAATAACGAAAGAAAAAAGGCGGTTTTCCTCTTTTTGGGAGCGGTGCTTTTTTTAACAGCGGTGACGGCTGCCGGGATCTTTTGCCGCCAGGAGGCTCTGGTGACGGATTTTTCCAGGCGGAACCTGGCTCCCTGCCCGGAATACTGGTTCGGAACGGACTGGATGGGACGGGATATGCTGGCAAGGACGCTGGCAGGACTTTCCATGAGCATCCGCATCGGCCTGTTTACTGCCGGCATCAGCGCATGTATTGCCCTGGTTTTAGGGGTGACTGCCGCAGTTATGGGAAAGATGGCGGACCGGGTGATTTCTTTTCTTATTGACACGATCATGGGGATTCCCCATCTTCTCCTTCTGATTCTCGTTTCCTATGCCCTGGGAAAAGGGTTCCGGGGCGTAGCGGTGGGAGTGGCTCTGACCCACTGGCCTTCTCTGACGAGGGTAATCCGCGGGGAGGTACTGCAGTTAAAAAACAGTGAATTCTATCAGATATCCAGGAAACTTGGATGGGGAAGGGGACGGGCGGCCCTGCGCCACATGCTGCCGCATATTCTGCCTCAGTTTATGGTGGGCCTGATTCTTTTATTCCCCCATGCAATTCTCCATGAATCCAGCATTACCTTTTTGGGCTTTGGCCTTTCTTCCCAGCAGCCGGCTATTGGTGTGATTCTGTCAGAGAGCATGCGGTATCTGATTACGGGGCAGTGGTGGCTGGCGCTGTTTCCCGGCCTGATGCTGGTGGTTACGGTGCTTTTATTTGACGCGGCGGGCAATTCCCTTCGAAAACTTCTTGACCCGGCCAGCGCCCATGAGTAGGATTCTGGAGAATGGAAGGAGAGATAAGAGAATGAGCTGTCAGGACAAATTTCATATTCTGGAAATCCGGGATTTATCCATTACGTTCCGCCAGTACAGCCGGTTTATGAAGCGGGAAGAACTTCCTGTGATCGCAAAACTGAATGTAACGGTCCATGAGGGAGAGATTGTGGCAGTGGTGGGCGCCAGCGGCTCCGGGAAGAGCCTTCTGGCCCACGGCATTATGGGGCTTCTTCCGTCCAATGCCAGGATGGAAGGGGAGCTGCTTTTTATGGAAGAGCCATTGACCCTGGAACGGGTACGGAAGATCCGGGGGAAGGAGATTGCCTTTGTGCCCCAGGGCGTTACTTACCTGGATCCGCTGATGAAAGTAGGAGCCCAGGTGCGGGAGAGGAGATCCGGTCCGGAAGGGAGAGCGCGGCAGGAGGCGCTGTTTTCTGCATACGGTCTTCCTGCTGAAACGGCTGAAAAGTATCCCTTTGAATGTTCCGGCGGCATGAGCCGGCGGATCCTCCTATCCACTGCTCTGATGGAAAATCCCAGGTTGATCGTGGCGGATGAGCCCACTCCCGGCATGGATTTAGAGCAGGCAAAGAAGGCCATGGAGGATTTCCGGCGTTTTGCAGATGAGGGAAACGGGGTGCTTCTGATTACCCATGATGTGCCTATGGCCTTAAGCGTGGCAGACCGGATCGCTGTATTTTACGCGGGAACCACGGTGGAGGAAGCGCCGGCCGGTGATTTTGCCGACGAATCTCTTCTGCGCCACCCCTATACCAGGGCGCTTTGGCGGGCCATGCCCCAGAACGGATTCCAGACGATCCCCGGTACCCAGCCTTACGTGAAAAACATGCCGGAGGGCTGCGTATTCGGTCCCCGGTGTCCGGAGTTTACGGAGGCCTGCAGGGGAGAAATCCCCCTCCGGACCATACGATGCGGGACCGTCCGGTGTATTCGCTGCTAGGATGACGGTTCCGGCCATGTTCGTGAGCACTGCGGATCTGCCGGAATGAATGATGATGGAGAATCAGGAGGCCTTTAACTATGCTGGAAGCCAATAACATAATATTTTCTTATGACCGTGGCCGGGAACCGGTGCTGGATCGGGTTAATCTTCGGGTGGAGCCGGGGGAGAGAGTAGGGATTTTCTCACCCAGCGGTTCCGGAAAGACGACCCTTCTGAAAATCCTTTCCGGCTACCTGGTTCCGGAAAAGGGCCAGGTCCTTGTGGACGGAAGTCCTCTGCCGCAAAGGGGTTTCTGTCCGGTACAGATGGTATGGCAGCACCCGGAACGGGCGGTGAATCCCAGGCTCACCATGAAAAAGATCCTGGCGGAAGGCGGTCCGGGAAATTCCCGCCTGGAAACGGTATTTGGAATCCAGGAGGACTGGAAGAGACGGTATCCGGGAGAACTATCCGGAGGAGAACTTCAGCGGTTCTGCATTGTGCGGGCGCTGGGAGAAGGGACCAGGTATCTGCTGGCAGATGAGATTACCGCCATGCTTGATTTTATTACCCAGGCCCAGATCTGGAGAGGGCTCATTGAAGAAACGGAAAAAAGACAGATCGGCATGGCGGTGGTCAGCCACAGCAGAGAACTTCTGGATCAGGTGTGCACCCGCATCGTCACGCTGGAAGAATTGAAGAACTGACGGAATCCGGCTGCTTTGTATGAGAAATAAAGAATGGGACTGCCGAAGCATTAAATAAAGAAGCGCTGCAGCCGCCTCTGGAGTCATTGTGATTTCAGAGACGCTGCAGCGCCTTTTCATGTTTTTAGGATATTATACGTCAAAACCGAAGTACTTAACGGCATTGTCATAGCAGATGCCCTTGATGATGCTCTCCAGTGCTTTGGTATCGTTGGGATACATACCTTCCTCTACCCAGCCGCCGATGAGCCGGCAAAGGATCCGGCGGAAGTAATCATGTCTGGTGTAGGATAAGAAGCTTCTGGAGTCGGTCAGCATACCGATGAAGTTGCCGAAGCATCCCAGATTAGCCAGGGAAGTCATTTGCTCAGTCATACCTACAAAGTGATCATTGAACCACCATGCGGAACCCTGCTGCAGTTTGCCTGCGGTTTCCGGTCCCTGGAAGCAGCCTAAGATAGTGCCGATGGCAGCATTGTCATTGGGGTTCAGGGAATAGATGATGGTCTTGGGGATCTCGTTGGTAGCGCTTAAGGCGTTCAGGAAATCAGCCATCTGTGCGCTGGGCGCGTAGTTGTTGATGCAGTCAAAACCGGTGTCGGGGCCTAACTGCTCAAACATGTAAGCGTTGTTGTCGCGCTTGCATCCGTAGTGGAGCTGCATGGTCCAGCCCATTTTATTGTACTCCTTGGCAACGAACAGCATAAATGCGGTCTTAAACTTTAATTCCTCTTCCTTGGTGATGGTCTCATGGTTCAAGCTCTTGGCGATGATGGCATCTAACTCTGCCTCATCAGCAGGAACGTACATTACATACTCCAGAGCATGATCGGAAACCAGGCAGCCATGGGCATTGAAGAATTCCATCCGGTTCTTTAAGGCATCCTTTAAGGTCTGGAAATTGGTGATCTTGATGCCGCTTACTTC
>DVKS01000005.1 GCA_018715905.1 Candidatus Caccovicinus merdipullorum
AAACAAAGAAAATTATTTTCAAAAAAGGCGTGTGCCGGATGCTGCTGTCTGCCGGAAAGAAGGGAGAAGGTGCAGAAATCTTTCCGGGAGAAAAGAGACAGCGCAAAAAGAGCATGGTCCAGGGAAAAAGACAGCAGGAAATGCGTAGTGCAGGGAGGAAAAATGTGGTACACTTCTGCTGCAGAATACTTTACGATGATGCCGGGATCAAACGACGCCCGATCCCAACATCATACTTTTATGAAAGGACGGAAAATTTGCATGATTGTAAAGCCGTATTTTGAAGATCTGACTGCCCTGCATATTGGAACGGAGCCGAATCGGGCTTACTATATTCCGGCTTCCGGGGAAGGCATGTTTTTTTGCCGGCGAGAAGAGTCAGACCGGTTCCAGAGCCTGAACGGCCAGTGGAAATTCCGATATGAGCCCAGCATTTATGAGATGAATGACTGCTTTTATGAGGAAGGATATGACTTAAAAGCATTCCGGGAAGTAACGGTTCCCGGAATGTGGCAGATGTACGGAGTGGACCGGAACCAGTACACCAATGTCCGTTATCCATTCCCCTTAGATCCGCCTTACGTGCCCAGAGAGAATCCCTGCGGCGCTTATGTGCGGGAATTTACTTATGAAGAAACACCGGAGGCGCCCGAGGTTTATCTGAACTTTGAGGGAGTGGATTCCTGCTTTTATGTATGGCTGAACGGGAATTTTGTGGGCTATTCCCAGGTGTCCCACAGTACCAGCGAGTTTAAGGTGACCCGTTTCCTTAAGAAGGGAATGAACAGCCTGGCTGTGCTGGTATTAAAGTGGTGCGACGGAAGCTACCTGGAAGATCAGGACAAGTTCCGCATGAGCGGAATTTTCCGGGATGTATTCCTGCTTAAGCGGCCCAGGGAGGGCATCCGGGATTATAAGATCAAGGCAGCTCCCACGGAAAACGGAGGCGGATACTTTGAGGCGGAGCTTTCTTTCTTTGGAGAGGAAAGGGAAGCGGCATACCGCCTGGAAGATCCTGCCGGACAGATCGTGCTGGAAGGAACATGCACTGACGGGCGTATCTGCGGGAATTTGGAGAAGGCAGAATACTGGGATGCGGAGAATCCCAGGCTTTATACGCTGGTCCTGACAACGAAAAACGAGGTGATCTGCGACCGGGTTGGATTCCGGGAAATCCATGTAAGCGGCGGCGTTCTTTATATCAACGGCGTGCCGGTGAAATTCCACGGAGTAAACCGTCACGACAGCGATCCCCATACCGGATTTGTGATCTCACCGGAGCAGATGGAGCGGGATCTGAGGCTGATGAAGGAGCACAATGTAAATGCCATCCGTACCAGCCATTATCCAAACAGTCCTCAGTATTACCATCTTTTTGATGAGTATGGTTTTTATGTGATCGATGAGGCGGACAATGAGAGCCACGGAACGGATAAACGATATAAGAAAGTTGATGACTGGAAGACCCATGTAGAGACCTGGGGACGGCTGATTGCGGATAACCCGGCCTTTACGGAGGCTACGGTGGACCGGACCCGCCGGTGTGTGGAACGGGACAAGAACCGGCCTTCCGTAGTGATCTGGTCCATGGGAAATGAGTGTGCTTACGGCTGCACCTTTGAGGCAGCTCTGCACTGGACGAAGGAGTATGATGACACCCGCCTCCTTCACTACGAGAGTGCACGTTATATTTCCAATGAAAGAAAGTATGACCGGGCCATTCTGGATCTTTACAGCCGGATGTATCCTTCCATGGAAGAGATCCACCAGTATTTTACCAGAAAGCATAAGAATCCGTATCTGATGTGTGAATACAGCCATGCCATGGGCAACGGACCGGGGGATCTTGAGGATTATTTCCAGATTATCCATGAGTACCCCGGCATGTGCGGCGGATTCGTGTGGGAGTGGTGCGACCATGCGGTGGAGGACGGCACAGACCGTCACGGCCGGACGAAATTCCTTTACGGCGGCGACAGCGGAGAATTCCCACATGATGGGAATTTCTGTGTAGACGGTCTGGTTTCCCCTGACCGGATCCCCCACGGAGGCTTAAGAGAGTTTAAGCATGTGTACCGCCCGGCAAGAATTACGGCGGCAGACATGGAAAAGAAGGAGATTTCCTTCCGCAATTACATGGACTTTACGGATCTTAAAGATCTGGCAGACATAAAGATCACCTTTGTGAAAGACGGGGAGATCATGGGAAGCGAGGTACTCTCTCTGGAAGATTCCATTCTGCCGGGAGAGACCGGAAGCGTATCTTTCTCTCTGGATTTTGTGCCGGAGGGAAAGAGCTTTATCCAGGCGGAATATCTGCTGAAGAAGGACTGGAGCCTTCTGAAGAAGGGATTCAGTCTGGGAGCAGAAGAATGGAAGCTTTCCGATGCACCGAAAAAAGCAGAAAACCCCGTTCTGGCATCCCGGATAAAGGACGCAGACAGTGCCGGAGATATTCAGGTTTCAGAGGAAGGGCACACCATCGTTCTTTCCGGACAGGACTTTGTTTACCGCTATGATACCTACAAAGGCGTGTTTTCTGCCATGGAAAAGGGCGGAAAACCGGTGATCATGGAGCCCATGGAGTACAATGTATGGCGCGCGCCTACGGACAATGACCGGAGAATTCGTCTGGTATGGGAAGAAGCCGGATATGACCGGATGACGGTGCGCACTTATGAAACCAGCTGGGAAAAGAAAGCCGGGAATGTAGAGATTATTACTGCGCTTTCCCTGGCGGCCATATTTATCCAGCCGTTTCTGCGGATTCAGGCCAGATGGACGGTGAATGGAGCCGGTGTGGTAACCATGAATCTGGATGTTAAGAAAGATCCGGAATTCCCCTTCCTGCCCCGGTTCGGTCTGCGCATGTTCCTGCCCAAAGACAGGAATCAGGCCCGTTACTGCGGCATGGGACCGGAGGAAAGCTATGTGGACAAGCATCAGTCCTGCCGTCACGGAATCTTTGAAGGAAGCGCAGAATCCTTCTATGTGCCCTATATTAAGCCGCAGGAAAACGGAAGCCGGTATGACTGCGATTATGTGGAAGTCAGCGGAGGCGGCTTAAGTCTTTTTGCTGCAGGAAGCCGGGAGATCTGTTTTAATCTTTCCTGTTATACTCAGGAGGAGCTGACAAAGAAGGCGCACCGGTTTGAACTGGAGGAATCCCCCTATACGGTGCTTTGCCTGGATTACGCCCAGAGCGGCATCGGATCCAACAGCTGCGGACCGGACCTGCTGGAGAAGTACCGGTTTGATGAGGAGGAATTCAGCTGGGAACTGACTCTTGTGCCGGAAGCAGAATAAACCTAAATGGAATAAGCGGTAAATGCGAAAAAAGAGCAAGCCCTTTAAAGGCCTGCTCTTTTTTATGGGCATTATGAGGAAAATGTGGTAGACTAAAGCCAGACAATACCCGCTGCAGACCGGATGAGGGCGCTTTGGCGGAAGGAGGGGGAAGGGCTGTGGCCTTGATAAAACATCATTTTTATGTAAAGATGCTGATTGCGATTTCGATTTCAATTGCGGTGTTCTGTATTACCAGCAATCTGGTAATTGCCACGCTTTTTGGAGAACAGCTGGTGAAGAAGACCCGGACCATAAACCGGGAGTATGCTTCTGTGGTTTACTCATATCTTTCGGAAATGGATGAGAACCTGGAACTTCTGGGACTTCTGGCGGAGAATAATTCGAATATCCGATGGGCCATGTCCCAGAAATCACTGAGTATGACTTCGGCAAAGAAATACGCGCTGGCAGCCCAGGAGAGCCTGGACGCTTATCTGAATGCCAGCCAGCTCAATGATTTTGTGGAAGTCATGGCGGTAGTAAATGACAGCGGCATGCTTGTCTCTGCTTCCGCCGGGAAAAGGCTGGCTGCGGAACAGATTTATGCCAGTCCGCTGTTTGAAGAGGAAATTCAGAGAAACCGCTCTGTGATTCAGATCACTCCGTCAGCTTCCGATTCGGAGCAGATGGTTCTGGCATATCTGTATCCCCTGAATGCAGCTCTTGACAGCTTTATTTATATTGAACTGGATCCGGAGATCATACAGGGATATCTGGACGTATACCAGGATTCGGCGGATCTAATGGTGCGCAGCATGGGCCGTTATGAGGCAACCTGGTTTTCCTCGGAAGGATTTAAACAGCGTTATGAAAACGGAGAGATTAATGAAAAGGGATATCTGATGGATACCATGGATTTTGCGCCGGATTGTGAAGATGACCATCCAGCCTATTGTGGAGAATGCAATTCTTCATGGAATTGAACCCACCGGCACGTACGGGGAGATCCGCATCGGTGCCCGGCTGGAAGCATCGGTTCTGGAAGAAGCGTTGGAGCGGGCCAAGAAGGAGCGGAGTCAGAGGGCTAGGCTTACTGTGGCAGATTCGGAAGAATTTTTTCAGAAAAAAAAGCAGGAGGAAGCGGCAAACCGGGCTCTGCAGGAGATGATCCTTCTGAAGCAAAGGGAAGATGACGCAGCCGCTGCGGTGCTTTCGGACTGCGGCATGCTGGAAAACTATGGATATTTCTATATTCCCTTTGATTATTCCGGTATGCCGGATGCAGGGCAGATGACAAAGGAATCCAGAACGGAGCTGATGCGCTGGATCCGGGAGCTTTTGCAGAAAACGGCGGAAAATATTTACCGGAGCCGGTATGTGCTGGTGGATACAGTTCCAGCTTGGCATAAAAATCTTCCAGAATAAAGCGGGAGTCCATGGTCTCATAGACCCGGATGGGCCGGTTCTTTCCTGTGTGGAGGTAGTGCATGGTATGGTCAAATTCGGGAGCCGGCTGCCATTTCCACTGTCCGCAGTCGGAATAAAGGATCACGCCTACTGCAGGTGAGTCCCCCAGAATCCGGTATTCGGTGGGGCGGCCGGGATCTGCGTTATTAAAGTTTACTACATTTTCATAGAGATATTGTCCCAGAGGTCCCCAGGGGCGGACTCTGCGGCAGAGTTCTGCAAAGGTTACCGGCATCATGCGGTAGACATTCCGGGGAATCTGCCAGAGGGGGACGCTGGAACGAAAGACCGCATCTGCGGCGGTCACATCATTTTTCAGGTTATATTCCCAGCCTCCCGAAGGCCAGTTCCTGCCGCCGATCCAGATGGCGGTAAGGCGGTTTTGTATCCTGGGTTCCAGGCGGATGGCTTCCGCAAGATCGGTGAGAGGGCCTAAAAATGCCGCATAGAGAGGCCGGTCATCCTCCCGCAGCGCTTCCTGGACCAGAAAGCGGGCGGCATCGGATACGGGAGCACCGGGGTCAGAGGACATGGCGGAAGCAGCGCCGTGGACCACCGGAATCTGATCCTGGCGGTTCATGAGTTTTAACAGTTTGTGGATCTCCTGGAAACTTTCTTCTTCGCTGCGGTCCGTCCGCTCTGTGCCGAAGTGGGCTGAGAGGATCCCCCTCAGGTCAAAGGATTCGGTCAGAACGGCATGGACGATGGCGAAAGGATCGTCCACCTCGTTTTTGGCATCGGTGCTGAGGATCACCCGCACCTTCTTATTTTCCGGAATATGAAATGAATGCATAAAAATCCCCCTTCCTTTTTGCGTACGGCAGCAGCACAACCTGCCGTCTGGTTTCAGTATACCGGCGGCCAGGGCAGAGAGGGAGGGGGATTTTTTAGATGTTGGGGAGAGATTTGAAGATTTTGGAAGAACAGTTGAAAAACAGACAGGCGGAGAGTAGAATGGAATAAAAATGGATTTTGGAGGAGGAAAGCTGTTATGATTCAGCTGCATTTTGACAAGTTATACAGCACGGAAAGGAGCCTGGAGCCCTGTGAAACGGCGGTTCCCTTTCCAAAGGGAGAATGCCGGGATGAAAGGGACTTCTGGCTGGTGCAGGATGGGGAAAAAAGACCGGTGCAGACCCAGGTGACTTCCCGATGGGAGGACGGTTCCGTCCGGTGGCTGCATGTATGTTTCCAGGCAGATTTCCGGGCAAACCGGGCGCAGGATTGTTTCCTTGCCTCTGGAAAAGAGGCGGAACCGTATCCGGCGGGGAGAGTGCAGACTCTTGAGAGCGGGAAGGATACGGTGGCATCCCATGGATTTTCGGCGGTGCTTTCGCCGGAGGGATCAGATGTTCTTTTAAAACAGGTGGTATTCCGGGAAAAAGAGCTTCCTTACCGGTTCCCCTGCCCCCAGCTTCGGGAAAGGACCCGGGAAGGGATCCGCACATACCGTTCCAGAGTTGTTTCATGGAAACGGATCTGGGAGGGGCCCCTTGCGGCATCTTATGAGTGTCTTTTGGATCTGGAGCCGGAGAATGGAAAGAAACACCTTAAAGCAGAGGCCGTTCTTCACTTCTGGGGCGGGAAGCCGTGGATGGAACTGGAATACCGGCTGATCAATACCAGCGATGAGCCTTTGGATATTGCTTCTTTATGCTGGAAGATATCGGAGTCCAGGGAAAATACCGGTGCAGAAAGCGAACCGGACAAGGTGCGGACCATGACCGGCATCTCCAATTACCGGACCAGCTTTCAGGTCAGCGAGACGGGAGAGCAGGTGTCGGTGCTGGCAGATGCCGACCTGGTGATGAATACGGCAAACGAACATTTCGCTGAGGTGTTTTTCGGAACGCTCTTTTGCAGCAGAAGCAGCGGGGCGGCAGGAATTACCGCCACCATATGGCAGGCCCAGCAGAATTTCCCCAAAGGGGCAGCGGCAGACCGGGACGGCCTGGAGATCGCCCTGGTGCCGGAGGGGAAGGATGCGGTGGTGATGCAGCCGGGCATGGCCAGGACCCAGAGGATCCTTCTGCATTTCCATGAAGGAGATCTGGCAAAGGAGGAGATTGCAGCCCGCAGCACCATCTATCAGATGCCGGATAAGTGCCGTCTGGACCCGGATGTTTACCGGAGAGCCGGGGTGTTTGAAGATGTATTTCTGGACCGGGAAAAGCGGATCCCGGAATACGAGCGGGTGCTCCGGGCCCGGGCCGATAATCACGCAAGGGGATACGGCATGCTGAACTGGGGAGACGCGCCGGATCCGGGATATACCCAGCAGCGCCGGGGCGGAGACGAGGTGGTCTGGACCAATAACGAGTATGATTTCCCCCATGCCTGCTATCTTCTGTATGCAAGGACCGGGGAGCGCCGGTTTTTGGATTACGGACTGGTGGCGGCGGATCACTGGATGGATGTGGATGTGTGCCATTACAGCCAGGATCCTCTGCTTTACGGCGGGCAGTGGGAACATACCAGAAGACATATCGCAGACGGAACGATCGTCTGCAGCCATCAGTGGGTGGAAGGACTTTTGGACACCTGGCATTTCACCGGAAATTACAGGGCGCTGGAGACAGCTCTGGGCATTGGAGAGAATGTGCTGCGGCTTCTGGATACGCCCATGTTCCACCAGAAGGGCGGGATTAATGCCAGGGAGACCGGCTGGGCCCTGCGGACGCTGTCGGCTCTCTACAAAGAAACCCAGGATGAAAAATGGCTGGCACGCTGTCAGTGGATCGTGGGGCACTTCAGGGAATGGAAAGAGGAGTATGGACACTGGCTGTCTCCTTATCTGGACAATACCTTTATTCATGTTGTGTTCATGATCTCCATTGCGGCGGGAAGTTTGATGCGATACTGGCGGATCCGGCCGGATGAAGAACTGAAGGGGATGATCGCAGGGGAAGTAGAGGATATGGTGGAAAACTGCATGCTGGAAGACGGGACTTTTTATTATAAGGAACTTCCCAGCTTAAACCGCAGCGGCAGCAATCCGCTGATCCTGGAGGCCTTAGTATATGCCTGGGAATTGACCGGGGACAGGAAATTTCTGGAAGCCGGCCTGGTTACCTTTAAAAATATAATGGAAGGAAACAAACTGTCCATAGGCGGGGTAAAACGCCATGTGGGCGATGCGGTGATCCAGAACGGAGACGGAACGAAAACCTTTGCCCAGTCTTTTCTGCCTCTGGCGCTTTATTATAAGGCCGCAGCGGAAGCAGGGATGCTGTAGGGGAAAGGAGACATGTTTCCATGTATACCTATGAAGAACTGACAGCTTTTGTAAGCCGGTGCACCCGCTGCCCTCTGTGCCGCACCCGGCAGAATCCGGTGATGGGCAGAGGGAATCTTAAGGGAGGGATCCTTTTTATTGCCGAGGCGCCGGGAAACAGTGAGGACAGAGACGGAATCCCCTTTACCGGCCCTTCCGGCAAGGTCCTGGATGAACTTCTTGCCGACGCAGGCATGAGCCGGCAGGATATTTATCTCACCAATGTGGTGAAATGCCATCCACCGGGGAACCGGGATCCCAGGCCTGAAGAGCAGGAGGCCTGCATCATTTATCTGAAGCATGAAACCATCCTGCTGCGCCCGAAGATCATCGTCTGTCTGGGGCGTGTGGCGGCCCAGCGGATCATACGTCCGGATTTCAGGATCACCAGAGAACACGGAAGCTTTCTTTACCGGAAGAATACCTGGCTTACGGCAGTGTACCACCCTTCCGCCATTTTGCGGGATCCCTTAAAGATGGAGGAGACCAGGGAGGATTTCTGGAAGATCCGGGGAAAATGGGATGAGATCCTTTCCGGCGGCGCATCTTAAATTTGGATGAAGGGTAACAGTTCAGCCTAACGGCTGAACTGTTACGCTGAATCCAGCAGGTTTTTATCTTGGTTTGTCGGGAACATCCTGACAGCAAAGTTTCCTTAAACTGTCCGTGTATGGTATAACTCACCTGTTACGGTTACTACAGCGAAAATTGCAAATAAATCCGTTTTTTTAAATGGTGAATTACGGTTCTGACAGAAAAAATCCCGTTCGCATCTGTATAGCTGCATTTTTTATTGAGACAAATCTGAATCATACAGAAAATCCCCCTGAACTGTTACGATGAAGGAAAAGATCTGCAGTTTCTTCCTTGACTTTAGTCCGAATCCGTACTATACTGTCTGGTACGAATTCGGACTAAGGAGGCAGTATGGAAGAGCATGTGGAAATGATCCGCCGGCTGATGTTAGCCATCAACCGGGTGGATGGAGCTTATTATTATTTTTCCAAAAAGATGGGGATGAAGGTAAATACTCTTACGCTTTTGTATGCGCTGGATGATGGAAAGCCCCACTCTCAGAAACAGATCAGTCAGGACTGGCTGGTTCCGAAAACCACGCTGAACACCAATGTAAAAGAGCTGGCAGAAGCCGGATACGTGACTCTGTGCCCGGAAGCGGGAACCAGGGAGAAGACCATTGCTCTTACAAAAGAGGGAATGGAACTGGCAGAAAAGCTGATGGAGAAACTTTATGAGGCGGAAGAGACTGCCATGGAAAAGACTTTAAGGAGGTTTTCGCCGGAGTTTGTGAAGGCGATGGAGTATTTTGCTGATGACATCTGCAATGAATTTGACCGGATCCCTCCGGCTGGCGGAAAGGAGAAGGCAGAATGAATACGCATACGCTTTTTGCAAAGACGCCGCCGGTCAAACTGTTTTTCTTTGCGGCGATTCCGGGAGCGGTCAGTATGCTGGCATCTGCTCTGTATCAGCTGATTGACGGAATTTTCGTAGGGCAGATTCTGGGAGATACCGCTTTTGCGGCTTTGAATCTGGCCATGCCTTTTGTTATTATCAACTTTTCCCTGGCAGATCTGATCGGCGTGGGATCCTCGATCCCCATTTCCATAAGTCTGGGAAAGAAGCAGGACGAGGAGGCCAATAATATTTTTACCTGCGCCTGCCTGATGATTGTGGCGGCAGGTGTGGCAGTAGGCAGCCTTCTCTTTGTGCTGGCACCTGCCTTGATCCGCTTTATGGGAGCAGAAGGAGAATTTGCCACGCTGGCTGTCCAGTACCTGCGGGTCTATGCCCTCTGTTCCCCGGTAACCACCATTATTTTTGCTATGGATAATTACCTCAGGATCTGCGGGAAGGTACGTTCCAGCATGATGTTAAACATTGTGATGTCGATGCTCAGCGCCGGATTGGAATTTACTTTTCTGGCAATATTCCGGTGGGGAATCTGGGGAGCCGCCCTGGCCACATGTCTTGGCATGAGCACCTGCGCCCTGACGGCGCTGGCGGCATTCGCCAGAGGAAAGATGCAGCTGCGTTTTCGCAGGCCGCGTTTTTCTGTGGCTATGATCCGGCAGATCGTGGCATGCGGAACGCCGAATTTCCTGAACAACATTGCAGGAAGGATCACGTCGATCCTGATGAATTTCCTTCTGATCCGTTTCGGCGGTCAGGACGCGGTGTCGATTTACGGCATCCTGATGTATGTGGAAGGCTTTATCCAGCCTCTTCTTTACGGAATGTGCGATTCCCTG
>DVKS01000045.1 GCA_018715905.1 Candidatus Caccovicinus merdipullorum
TCACGATATTTGTGGTAAAGGTTCCCGCACTGCGGCAGGGAGAGGGGCTGTAGATCATGGCCATATCCTCCCGGTTCTGGTATTTAATCCCGGCTGCAGCAGAAGCAGCCATAAATCCTTTTGCGGCCGTAACACCGCCCTGAATTTCCTTTATCATATTTGTCCTCCTCTATCCAGATGATGGTGAAAGCAGACAGACCAGCCTCTTTACGGCGCCGGATCGCTGCTGCACCTACAACGTAAACGACATCCCCGCATACATCTGTACAGCCTGGTCGCCAAGCTTTTCTTTTAAGATCTCCATTCCTCTTTCACCGGTGCAGTGACCGGTACAGATTCTGCGGATCCCGGTGCGCCTGATATTTTCCGCCAGTTCTTCTACTTCCCGGTCCTTAGACCGGTATAAATGGAATCCGCCGATAAGCCCATAAACCGGTTTTTCCGGCCAGGTTTCCATCACTTCTTTTATGATGCAGTCCGCTCCCCCATGGCAGCAGCTGTTAAAGATCACCAGCCCCTTTTCCGTTTCCAGAACCAGACTCTGCTCATGGGCAAAGGAATCCGGTTCCCAGCCCTCCTTCCTCCAGCAGAACATACCCACCTTCCGGCCCTTTTCTGCCAGTCCGGCGGTCTTATGGGGGATCAGATATGCGCCGGAAAACAGCTGGTAATCACCCTCCACATAAACGATCCGGTCACGGAACCGTTCTAAGGTGCCTTTCTTTAAACCGATATACTTGGGTTCTTGGCCTTTTAAATCATAATAGTTCTCTTCGGCCCCCTGCCGGATATAAAACTTTGCCTGTTGATTCTGTTCAAAAAAAGCTTCCATACCATCTCCGTGATCATAATGAGCATGAGACAGTACGCCAAATTCCACTTCATTTAAATGAATCCCCATTTTGTCTGCATTCTGAATAAAGTCACCGCTGCTTCCCGTATCCAGAAGAATCTTATGTCCCTGGTACTCGATCCAAACAGCCAGCCCCCACTGGGCTGTCAGAGACTCTTGCGCGTGATTATCCATTAATACCCGGACCTTCAACATAATCGTTATTTCCTCCGCGTCTTTTCCACAAAGCAGGTCACGTTTTCCTCATTTAACACAATATCATAAAAATTTACATCATCCCGGCTGTTCCATCCCAGCCCCTGCCAGAAGGCATTGCCCACAGCATTGGATTTAAAGGCGATGAGACTGATCTTATTGATCCCCTCCTCTTTCAGAGCCTTCATGCAGGCATGAACCATCCGATAGCCAATGCCGTGCTTCCGGTAGCGCTCCGCCACGCATACGTGGTAGAAATACCCGGTTCTTCCGTCATGGCCGCAGAGGATATCGCCGATGATCTGCCCGTTCTGGACAGCCACCACGCTGGTAGTTGGATTCCGTCTTAAAAACCGCTCCACACCCTCCCGCGAATCGTCAAGGGAGCGGATTCCAAACCCCTGGATCCCCGTCCACAGCTGGTAAACTGCGTCATAATCCTCCGGAACCATTTCCCGGATAATAATGTCCAATGTGCCTGCCATAATCCATGCCTTCTCTCTTTCTTCGTTTTCCCCAGCTGCCAGAGGCTGTCCGCCGGCGCATGGGGGTTACCCTAAAAGTCTGCCGCCGGATAGGCGGCCTCAATTCAGGGATGCCAAATGCGCCGCCAGTCTTTCATGGGATGACTGGCGCCCCGCCCGCCGGCGCATGGGGGTTACGGGAACATGGGAACCAGCTTCAGTCCCTTATCCTCCGGAAGGCCGAACATCAGGTTCATGTTCTGGATGGCCTGTCCGGCAGCTCCCTTTACCATATTGTCCATGGCTCCCATCATCACCACACGGTTGGTCCTGGGGTCCAGCTTAAAGTTCACATCTACAAAGTTGCTGCCCTTGATCCAGCGGGTTTCCGGGCACACATCCTTTTTCAGCACCCGCACAAAACGCTCTTTCTCATAATACCGGTCATAAATTTCCTTTACTTCCTCATAAGAGACGTTTTTCGTCAGAGAAGCATAGGCCGTAACCAGAATTCCTCTGTCCATAGGCGCCAGATGGGGAGTAAAACTGATGGTCACCGGCTTTCCCGCTGCATAGGACAGCTGTTCTTCAATCTCCGGCGTATGGCGGTGTCCGGCCACACCATAGGCCTTCATGCTCTCATTTACCTCACAGTACAGGTTATTAACCTTAGCGCCCCTTCCGGCTCCGGATACGCCGGACTTTGCATCAATAATCAGGGTAGACGGATCGATGATCCCTTCTTTTACCAGGGGATACACGGACAAAAAGGAGCAGGTGGGATAGCATCCCGGATTGGCAATCAGTCTTGCACTCCGGATCTTTTCCCGGTTGATCTCCGGCAGCCCGTAGACTGCTTCTCCGATAAATTGCGCAGCTGCATGCCGGATCTTATACCACTCCTCATATACCGCTACGTCCTTAATCCGGAAATCTGCACTTAAATCAATGACTTTTGCCTTTGACAGGATTTCTTCATTAATTAAGGAAGCACACAGGCCCTGGGGTGTGGCGGTGAAGATCACATCCGCTTCCTTGGCAATTGCTTCCATGTCATCTCCCCGGCACACATCATCTGCAATCTGGTACATATTCTGATAAATATCGCCGTAATCCTGGTCCACATAGCTTTTGGAGCCGAACCACACGATCTGAACGTCATCTCTCTGAAGCAGAAGCCTTGCAAGTTCACCGCCTGCATAGCCTGTCGCTCCAATAATTCCAACCTTAATCATGGCTTTTCCTCACCTTTTCCTTTCTATGCTGCACCTTTCCCTGCTGCTTTTTCCAGCCTTTCCCGTTGTTTCCAGCTGGTTCTTCTGCCGCATCCTGCAGAATCCGGGCAGCGTTCTTCCCGGTTCTTTGTTCTTTCTTTCATTATAGAGCATTTTTCTGAAATGAAAAGTAAATTTTCCCTTGAGCGGAAAGATTTTATAATTATACATCCTTATTGCATATTATGCAATACTTTTTTTCAATCTGCACGGATCCGACACATTTTATGCCTGCGCCGGGGAAAAGAGGAAATTTTCTGCTTGCTTTTTCCTATATTCTGTTGTATATTTATGAAAGCTTATTGCAAATCAATTCATTTGACACAGACCGGCGCACAGACCGCCTCCAGCGGCCGGCGGCTCCGGTTTATTACGAAGTATCCAGCAAGACGCACCAGCGATGCGTCTTGTGGGATTTCAGGAAATAACAGGAGGAAAGTCATGAAAGAGAAAGTAATCTTAGCTTATTCCGGCGGCCTTGATACTACCGCCATCATCCCGTGGCTGAAGGAACATTTTGATTATGAGGTAATCTGCTGCTGCATCGACTGCGGTCAGGGAAACGAACTGGACGGCCTTGAGGAGCGTGCAAAATTATCGGGAGCATCCAAGCTGTATATCGAAGATCTTACCGATGATTTCTGCGACAACTATATTATGCCCTGCGTAAAAGCAAATGCCGTTTATGAAAACAAGTATCTGTTAGGAACCTCCATGGCCCGTCCGGCTATTGCCAAGAGACTGGTAGAAATCGCCCGGAAGGAAGGCGCCACCGCCATCTGCCACGGCGCTACCGGCAAGGGAAATGACCAGATTCGTTTCGAGCTGGGCATCATGGCACTGGCCCCTGACTTAAAGATCATCGCCCCCTGGCGTATGACTGATATCTGGACCTTCCAGTCCCGTGAAGATGAGATGGAATACTGCAAACAGAAAGGCATCAATCTTCCCTTCTCCGCAGATTCCAGCTACAGCCGCGACCGCAACTTATGGCACATCAGCCACGAAGGCCTTGAGCTGGAGGATCCGGCCAATGAGCCAAATTACAAGCACATGCTGGTTCTGGGCGTGACTCCCGAAGAAGCTCCCGATGAGCCGGAGTACGTAACCATGACCTTCGAAAAAGGTGTTCCCACCAGCGTAAACGGTGAGAAAATGAAGGTTTCCGATGTGATCCGCAAGTTAAATGAGCTGGGCGGAAAGCATGGTATCGGCATCGTGGATATTGTAGAGAACCGCGTTGTGGGCATGAAGTCCAGAGGCGTTTACGAAACTCCCGGCGGCACCATCCTTATGGAAGCACACCAGCAGTTAGAGGAGCTGGTTTTAGACCGCGCTACCATGGAAGTGAAGAAGGATATGGGCAATAAGATGGCTCAGATCGTATACGAGGGCAAGTGGTTCACTCCTCTGCGGGAAGCCGTTCAGGCCTTTGTGGAATCCACCCAGGAGTACGTAACCGGCGAAGTAAAGTTTAAGCTTTACAAGGGCAATATCATCAAAGCCGGCACCACCTCTCCCTACTCCTTATACAATGAATCTTTAGCTTCCTTTACCACCGGTGATCTGTACGACCACCATGACGCCAGCGGCTTCATTACTTTATTCGGCCTGCCCTTAAAGGTACGCGCCATGAAGATGGCCGAGGCTGCCCAAAATAAAGAGAACGCATAAAGAGAAACCGGTAATTGAAAAAGAAAATACAAAGTGCCCCGGCTTCAGATGGCTGCTGGAGAACTCCTCCAGCAGCCGGTCTGAAAGCCGGGGCGCATCTTTTTCTTATATTTCGTTATT
The DNA here is from genome assembly GCA_018715905.1 of Candidatus Caccovicinus merdipullorum. Taxonomy (GTDB): domain Bacteria; phylum Bacillota; class Clostridia; order Lachnospirales; family Lachnospiraceae; genus Caccovicinus; species Caccovicinus merdipullorum. The sequence continues at coordinate 4,581 of DVKS01000045.1, forward strand.
TTTCACATTCCTTCAGCAGCCGGTCCGATCGGATCACTCTGCCTGGCTGTCCCGTCCGTACACTTCGATCTGGCTTAAAGCGGGGAATGGAGAAGGATCGTCTGCTTTGATCATATTACTCATGCGCAGCCAGGTAATGCCCTTCCGCTCAATGGAAAACACATGAGGTTTGCTGCTCTTTTCCATGGAAACGGTCTCCTGGCTTCCATCAGAAAAAGTGAAAGTGGCCTTTACCCACCAGTTATCGTGGGGGAAGTCCGCCCGAGTATAAAGAACGATTCGGTCAAAGTCTACAGGACGGCCAAATGCCACTGTAATCTCCGCGTCATCCTGCATATTAATGCCCCAGGACTGGAAGGGCCACTTTCCATGAGAAGAATTGGCCACTACGCCGTCAATGGCATTCCTTGCGGCAAATACCGCCTCTCCCCGTGTCTCCACGTTTGCAAAAGCATGAGGAAAGCATCCGTTGCTCCCGCGCTGATCCATTACATTTTTCGCAAGATTCCGGTAAGCTGAAATTTCATAGTCTTCCGCCTGGCGAATCGTAAGATAGTGACAGTCCCCTGTAAAAGCTTTGGGATTATAAGAAATGCGGGCTTCGCCGAAGGGAATGGTATACAGCATGTAAGACCGGGTAAGGTATACCATGGCCTCATCCATACTATCATCAATCCGAATCACGTAAAAGCGGTTTACATCGCTTACTGAAATATGAATCGTATCTCCCGGTTCATACGCCTCTTTAAACACCAGGACAGCCTGCCCTTCCCCTTCAGCTTCTGCCCTGACGGTTCCCATCATACTGCGAATCGCTATTTTTACCTCAGACATTACACTTTCCTCCCTGCTTTTGTCATTTTCTATAGCATTAATCATTATAACAAGGATTTTCACAAAAAAATATTGTTTTTCTTCCGAAAAAAAATATTTTTTTGATACTTATTGGTAAATCTTATACAACTTTTTAATTTTTTTGTAACAAAATGCCTTGGTTCAAGGGTTTGCAGGCCTCTCCCCGCCGCAGAGAAAGTCCTCCAGTTCCTTCAGCAGATCCTCACACTGCTCTGCATGAACCACCAGTTCCAGAGAAGGTTTTCCTGTCATGGCCATAGCTCCCATGATAGACTTCCCGTCAGCCAGCATATCACCGCTCTTTAATTCGATTTCATACGCAAACTCACTTGTAACCGTGACCAGCTTCACAGCATCTTCTGCATTTTTTAATTCGATGGCAAAAGTTTTCATGCCTGTATCGCCTCCTTGCCTGCAGATTTGCACCCGCGTCTCCGGGCAGCAAGCTATGCTTTTCTGCCGCCCGGACTGCTTTTTAAAGTTCTCCGCGTTCCTTAAGCTGCCTGTGATATATGGCAATCACCTGCTTCATGGCGGCTTCCCCGGGTGCGCCGATGGTAACGCGCTTTTCTACACAGGTCTTTAAACAGATCGCTTCGTAAATATCCTCTTTAAACACCGGACTGATCGCCTGGAATTCTTCCAGTGTCATATCATCCAGAGCAATTCCCCGGTCAATGCAGTACAGCACCAGCTGTCCCACAATCCCGTGAGCATCCCGGAAGGGCACACCGTTCTTTACCAGATAGTCTGCCGCGTCCGTAGCATTGGTAAATCCGTTCTTTGCGCTGGCTTCCATCACATCCTTGCGGAAGGTGATGGTGGAAAGCATTCCCGTAAAAAGGAGGATGCATCCCTTCACTGTATCAATGGCATCAAAGGTCAGTTCCTTGTCCTCCTGCATGTCCTTATTATATGCCAGAGGAAGTCCCTTCATAGCAGTCAGGAGAGATACCAGCGCACCGTACACCCGCCCGGTCTTTCCGCGGATCAGCTCCGCAATATCCGGATTCTTCTTCTGAGGCATAATGCTGCTTCCTGTGGAATAGGAATCATCGATTTCCACAAACTGGTATTCGTTGGTATTCCAGATAATGATCTCCTCACAGAAACGGCTCAAATGCATGGAGATGGTGGACATGGCCGCCAGAAGCTCAATCAGATAATCCCGGTCGGAAACAGAGTCCATGGAATTTAAGGTAGGACCGTAAAAATCCAGAAGCTTTGCCGTATACTCCCGGTCCAGAGGATACGTAGTGCCGGCCAGTGCACCGGATCCCAGCGGACAATAATTCATTCTCTCGTAAATATCATGGAGACGGCTCCGATCTCTGGAAAACATCTCAAAATAGGCTCCCAGATGGTGAGCCAGCGTAATAGGCTGAGCCTTCTGCAGATGGGTAAATCCCGGCATAAAGGTATCCAGATTCTCTTCCATCCGCTTTAACAGTTCTTCCAGAAGCTGATACAGCAGATGATCCATCTCCCGGATCTGATCCCTGGTATAAAGCTTCATATCCAGCGCCACCTGATCGTTGCGGCTTCTGCCGGTGTGAAGACGCTTTCCAGCCTCGCCGATCCGCTCTGTCAGTGTTTCTTCAATAAAAGAATGGATATCCTCGGCTCCCGGCCCGATCGGAAGACGCCCTTCTTCAATGTCATCCCGGATCCCTTCCAGACCTGTAATGATGGCATCACGGTCCTCCTGGCTTAAAATTCCCTGCTTTGCCAGCATAGTTACATGGGCAATGCTGCCCCGGATATCCTGCCGCCAGAATTTCTGGTCAAAGGATAACGATTCATTAAAATTATGAACCAGCTGATTGGTTTCTTTCGTGAAGCGTCCGCCCCAAAGTTTCATCGTTCTGTTCTCCTTTCGGATTTTCTATCTAAATCTGATGGTATTTCCTCATCCGGATACGCTTCATATCCAAAATCTTCATCCAGACCAAAGTCCAGATCAATATCCAGATCCGTATCCAGATCTTCATCCAGCCATCCCTCATCCGACGCTGCCGTCTCATCATAACCATCGGCTCCGTCATATGCTCCGCTTTTCTTTCGGTAAAAATGAGACACGCCGAAAGCTGCGCCGATGCAGAGAATGCTGGCTCCGCTGAGGATCAGTCCTGCCGTAAGCCCCGGCGGGAAATAAGTCAAAGTCACGCTGTGGGCGCCCTGAGGCACATCAAATCCCAGAAATGCATTCAGCACTTTCCGGCCTGTCACAGGGCTTCCGTCCACCAGCACGGTCCATCCCTCATCATAAGGAATACTGGTAAACATAGTTCCGGCCTCAGCCGCCTGAACGGTTCCTTCTATTCTGGTATCCTGCCAGCGGGTAACGGTAAGTCCGCCGTCTTTCAGCGCTTCATAAACTTCACCCAGTGCATCTTCTTCAAACCGGTAAGCCCTTGCGTCCAGAATCTCATCGCCGGAACAGGTAACAAGGACCTCCTGTCCCGCCGGAAGCCATCCTAACTCCAGGAAATACCCCCTGTTTACATGTTCAAAGGTCCGGCTCTCCTCACCTGTATTTACCGTAACCTCTTCTATGGCCTTATTGATCACATAAACATAGTATTCCCCATCCCGATCCGGCGTAAAGCGAAAGCTCTGGCTGTTTACTTCTCCCCATGCATCCGTAAGGACCGGACTGCATCCCAAAAAGGAAGCAAGCTGGTTCTGCACCTCTGCCGGTGTTCCGGAATCCGTATAAAATTCCGATTCCAGCAGTTCCGGAAGCATAAAGCCCAGAGGAAGCGTATAGGCGTTCTCGTAAAGGTAGGTTTCTCCGGACTCTGCCAGGAAAGTCAGAAGAGAGGACTCATGGGGAATCTCCGAATACAGCGCATACCGCACCGACAGAAGGGAATTTACCAGAGGCGTACTCCCTGTAATGCTGTAGGCATTGGTGGAACTCTCACATCCCATCTGCCGGAACCAGTCAGAAAGATCTGCATTGGCCACCGAAGAAAAAAGAGAAACGGAAGGGAAATTCATCCATGCGCCGTCATTCTTTGTCTTTCTGCTGATCTTTTCCACTCGGTAAAAAGTATTCTTCGGAATTCCGTTCTCCACAAGTTCACGGACATCATCATTATCCTGGGTGTAAGCGGTGCGGCTGGTGGTAGTCACGCTGGTAACGGTGGTATTGATAGCCGCCTCCACAGATACCAGACCCAGCGCCAGAAGAACCAGCACATTCCGGTTCACGCCCTTTTGATGCAGGTACATAAGACCTGCATAGAGAGCAAGGAAGAAAACAGCCACATAAAATACGATAAAATGAAACGCATCGTCTGTCACCGTCTGCTCCGCGATCAGCACAAAAGCCACAGCGCCCCAGAAAGCCAGGATCCGGTGTTTCCATGGTATCGAATCCAGCTTCCGGTAAGCATGAAAACACATGGTCAGCAGCAGACAGATATAGATAAAGGACTGCCGGCAGGGAAGACTGTTGGGATAGTGGAAGCCGTGCCAGATAAAATTCAGTACATTTACGGAAAAACTAAGGTAGAAAAACAAAAGCAGGCTGCAGGAGACCACCTTCTCCCGCACTGATATCTTCCTGCAGACCAGATAAAGCAGGAAAAATATCAGCACCGCCACGCCGCAGTAAATATTCGGCCAGTGGTCCAGACCGATCTCCACCTCCACATTTCCCATATGTCTGGAAATCATGTCTATAATGGAAAAATAGGAGGAGAAAGTCTTTGGAAATGTACTGCTTCCGGAAGCCGTAGACTGAAGCGCCATCACCTCCGGCACCAGAACCGCAGCCGCAAAGCCGCCTGCTCCCAGTGAGCTTAAACAGAACCGCAGGAAAGTTTTTCCGTATTCCTTAAGAGTCTTTCTTTTCTCCATGATCAGAAGGGCAATAAAATACAGCACCATATAAATACAGATCATAATGGAGATGTAATAATTCGACAAAATGGACAGGCCCAGACAGATGCAGTACATTCCCCACCTTCCCTGCTTCACCAGCCTTTCCAGGCCTAAAAGGATCAGCGGGAAAAGGACGATGCAGTCCAGCCACATAATATTCCAGCTGTAGGCCGCCATATATCCCGACAGTGCATAAAATATGCCGAAAAAGGCAGCGCCGAAGCTCTGGCAGTTAAAGTGTTTCCTCAGATAATAAGTCTGGCTGAGTCCTGCAAGCCCGATCTTGATTACAATAAGATACGTCATAAATTCGATGATCAGGCTCTTAGGACAGAGAATCAGAAGCCAGTTAAAGGGACTTGCCAGATAATAGGCATAGAGAGCGGCAAAATTCACGCCAAGGCCCACATCCCAGCTGTAAAGAAGGCTTCCTCCGTTTTTCAGTTTGTACTGAAACTCGGAAAAAAACGGAGCGTACTGATGATACATATCCGTCCGCAGAAAGCTTTCTTCCCCAAAGGGAAAAATTCCTCTCTGGATGAATATAATGATCATCACAAGCACCGGAATCAAAAACGCCGCTGCATAGGCATCTCCCGGCTTGATCAGCCCCTCATCCAGATATCCGGCTTTGCCCATCTGGAATCCGGCCCTCTGTTCCCTTCGATATTTTTTCTGCCTTTCGCCGGCAGGCAGAAACGACACACGCTTTTTCCCCGGCTGCCGGCGGATTTTCGTGCCGCCGGCGCTCTCCTCTACGGCCGGTTCCGGCTCCGGCCCCACCACGCTGGTGATCCTCTCATTTCGGTTTTCCATCTGCAATATGGCATCCTCCAATTCCTGGGAAATTGTTTCTATATCCGGAGCTTTCATCTTCTCTTCCCCTTCATACCTGGTCATTCCTTCTTAAAAATCCAGAGTTTGCTGAACACGTAATTTACCACCAGATTCACAGCAGAAACTACCGCCTTTGCCAGATACAGACCTGCTTCAAAGCTGCCTGCATAAACATTACCCCAGCCCAGGGTATCCACCAGAAGGATCATCAGAACCATGGTCAGAATCCCCGAAAAAGCTCTGGCTGCAAAAAAACTCCACCACTCCCGCCATAAATAAGATGGCTGGAACTGATAATTCCGAAAGACCACCAGCTTATTTGACACATAGGCAAAGATCACTGCCGCCAGCCAGGACAGTGCTGTGGAAATCCGGTAATCCATCTGCACGCTCTCATTAAGAACACCAAAGACACCCCAGTCTACCAGTGTTGTCAGGATCCCGCAGATCAGATAACTGACGGTTTCATAATTCACGCATTTTTTCCATATTTTATGCAACATTTTCGTACTCCTGCACTTTTCTTCTTCTGCCTTCATGTTCCCGGCCAAACCATGCTGCAGGCCAAAACTTATGAAAGTCTACTCTATTGTATTATACCGCCGCCTAAATGTAAAGCGGCCGCCGGCAAAGAATCCGGCAGTTTCCGCCATTCCGGCGCCTGTCCTGCTGATTTCCCTGCCGGCGGCTGCCATCAGGATTCAGATATAAGCTCCCTTGCCCCTTCCGAATAGTGGATTTCATAATCATCCGTGATAAAATATGCATACACGCCGTCCATGGACTCCGCCAGCTCCATCCCCTTTTCCAGTCCCAGAGAAAAGCAGGAAGTGCTTAATGCGTCTCCATCCACCGAAAGCGGAGAAACAATCGTCACAGATAAAAGACCATTCTGATAAGGATATCCATCTTCCGGGTTCAGCAGATGATGATAGTTTACCCCATCAAGCTCAAAATGTCTCTCATAAACACCGGAAGTTACCACAGAAAGACCGTCGATATTCAGGGCGGCAATGGTTTCATTCCGGTCTGCAAAGGGCATCTGCAGTCCGATCTTAAAAGGCGTGCCGTCCGGCCTGCTTCCTACACAGAGTACATTTCCGCCCAGATTAATGGTAGCGCTGTTTACACCGTTTTCCAGAAGATAATCCTTGATCCGGTCTGCAATGTATCCTTTGGCAATCGCGCCCAGATCAATGGCCGTATCCGGTGAATCCAGGATTACCTGGCTGCCCTCTACATGGACATTCCGGTAATCCACCTTTTGTGCCGCCTCTTTCAAAAGTTCCGGGTCCGGAAGCTTTGCCTGGCCGCTGGTAAAATCCCACAAGGAAGAAACCGGCTGAATGGTAATGTCAAAAGCGCCCTCCGTCCGTTCTCCGTACTCCAGTCCTTTCCGGATCAGTTCTGCTGTCTCCTGAGATACTGTGACTGCCGTTTCGTCCGGGCTCCGGTGATTGATCCGGCTGACCTCACTGGTGTCTATGGTAGTACTCAAAAGTTCCTCGTACTGCCGGCACAGATCCAGGCTCCCCTCCAGTACCGCTTCATCCTGGCTGTCATAACGGGTTACCGTTACAAAAGTATTCAAAAGGAACGCCGAACGGCTGATGGGATCGGCCGGCGCCTCCGTCCTTTTGCATCCGGAAAGCGTCCCCGCCGCAAAGATAAGAAACGCCGCCAGCCATCTTCTTCCTGTCATCCTCATCCGTTCACACTCCTCATGGTCTTCAAATTCTCTTTTCTGATGATGCCCTGCATAGTGTACCAGTATGCACCCAGAAGGAAAAGTCCTGCCGTAAGCCAGGCAGATGCATCACACATACACACACCTACATAGCTGTTAAGTCTTACTGCAATCACTGCAGCCACAAGACGGCTTGCCAGCTCCACCACACCGCCCATCATGGGCAGAAAGCCATATCCGCATCCCTGCAGGATATTCCGGAAAATAAAGATCAGGCCCAGCGGAATAAAGAAGAGCACGCAGATATTAATGTAGGTCTGGGCATATCCCATGATCTGATCCAGATTTTCCGATACGAAAAGCCGGACGCCGAAAGGCGCCGCAAGCACCAGGATAATGCCGCCGATCACCGCATAAGCTGTACTCATAGCCACAGCCGCCCGGACTCCCTGACGGATCCTTCCCCAGTCGCCTTTGCCGCTGTTCTGGCCTGCGTAGGTAGCCAGCGCCTGTCCCATGGAAGCCAGCGGCTGGGATGCCACACTCTGCAGCTTTCCCGCCGCAGTATACGCAGCCACAGCAGTGGAGCCAAAAAGGTTCAGGGCTGACTGCATGATGATCGTCCCCGCTGCGGTAATGGAAAACTGCAGCGCCATAGGGATTCCTATGCTGATCTGGGTTCTTGTATCAACAGAATTGATTCTCCACTGATCCCGCTCCGGATGAAGGAGAGGAACCGCCTTTCCGATATAAAGAAGACATAGAATTCCGGAAACTCCTTGGGAAATCACCGTAGCCCAGGCAGCTCCCGCCACGCCCATCTTGAAACAGATCACAAACAGAAGGTCCAGAACCACATTGCAGGCGGCAGAAAGCGCCAGGAAATATAACGGAACCTTGCTGTTTCCCACACTTCTTAAAAAGCTTGCCAGCAGATTATACAAAACGTTGGCCCACAGCCCCGCGCAGATGATCCAGATATACCGGTGAGCATCCTCGAAAATATCCGCAGGCGTATTCATAAGCGTTAAAAGTCCCCGCATCCCCGCTGTACTGACAATCGTCAGAAAAATTGTAATAAGAATCGAAAGGACCGCGCCGTTCCCCACGCTCCGTTTCATTCCCCGTATATCTCCCGCTCCGAATCGCTGGGAGGTAATAACGGAAAAACCAGAAGTCATTCCCGTCATAAACCCGATAATAAGAAACACGATCGTGCTGGTAGCCCCCACAGCCGCCAGCGCCTGGCTTCCCACAAATCTTCCCACGATAATGGCATCCACCATATTGTAAAACTGCTGAAGCACATTTCCCGCCACAATGGGCAGAACAAAGCGAAAAATCAGTCCGGCCGGCCGGCCCCTGGTCATATCCAGTTCCATAGATATCTTTCTCCTAAGTATAATTTTTTTGAGATAGCTTTTCCCATCTGCTTTCCTGGTACAGCTACAACGCTTATTTTAACATTTCTTTTTAAAAATACAAGCTCTGACATGCAAAAAGAGCACCATACTCGATGATGCTCCTTTTTAATAATGAAATTACCGTTCCGGCTCGTATCTCCATCCGCGATCGCGTGTTCTAAATCCAAAGCATAGGCTGTCTTGATGCAATATTTCTCCGGGCTTCCTCATCCTGCGATTCCTTTGGAAGTTTGTAATACAAATCCAGCAATTCCTGCCGTCCCATCGTGCATCCGGCCAGAAGCAAAAATCCATGTCTGGCAGGAAATGCGTTAAAATGCATTACATCCGGCGGATACGGCCACAATTCCTTATTCAGCAAATAAGGTGTAATAAAATCCAGTGCTCTTGCAATGCTTTTTCCTTCCGGTGATTCATATTCCCACAAATTATCTTCCGGTACAGATAAAATATGACACAAGGAAACCATATTATCTACCACAAAGATAGAATAATTGTATGGCTTTGTGCGTCCTAATTCCATTGGAAATGAACCGTTGTCATCTTCCTGTTTCAGCAGACCTTTCTTATAATAGTTTCTGCAGAAATCCACAATCCGCTCATTGTCAGTAAACCTTGCAAAAGCTGCCGCCTGCACAAAAAAGCAGACTCCGTGATTATTATCTTTATTCATTTCCTGAATTCCATTCGCATCCGTCAGCATCCAGCCCAAATAGCGGGCAAACCACTTTTTCAGACCCATATATATTTCATCCGTCATATAGGAAGAATCTTTCAGCCTCTCCACTGCAAAGACTACATCTACCAGATGAAGAGTATCAATAATTCCAATCCCCCTGCCTTCACAGATTCCCAAAATAGCCTGCGCATAAGATAAATGAGGCGCCATATAGGTCTTTTCATCCAGGAAAAATTCTTTCAGATGCTGTATGGCACGCTCCGCGTAACACTCTTCTTTCGTCAGCACATATGCTGATGACAAAAATACAACATTGGTGCGCATCTGCCGCAGAATAATCCGATGACCGTTAAAGTTCTCCGGATTTGTCTCACCATCTCGCTGAATATACGGAAGTCCGTCTGGCGTATCCGGATTCGGCCACCAATAATCTCCATTTGAATAATAATCATGAATTCCACCGGCACTTCGGCTGCTTCGCACATCCGTTATGTGGAGCACTGGCGCCTTCAATGCCGCCAGTGCTTTCTCCACTATCCAGTCCTGTTCTCTCCACTCAGGCGCGATTTTATAGCCAACTCCACATTTTACCATACTTACTCTCTCTCTGATCGATTCAGATCTGATTTGGCACAGTTCAAAAGAGCTTTCATGTATCCTGTACTGTAAGCCCAGGAAGCACTTTCTCCTCCTACACTTTTTCCCCAAACCGGCACATGATCTACATGCATCATGCCGTCATAATCATAACGCACAAACTGCTTCATCAATTCGTACATATCCATGTAGCCATTTTCCAGAAGGGTTTCCTCGAAATAAGGCATTGTACTGCTCACGTTTCTGAAATGCACAAGCAGGACTTTCTTATTCTCTACGAAATAACGGATGTCTTCCATCACATTGCCAAACCGTTCCCCACCTTCCAGCCAGCAGCCGATGCACATTTTCATGCCAAGATACGGGCTGTTGTCGGCAAGTTCAAATGCGTGTTTATAATCTTCTGCAGATGTAATCAGATTGGAAATACCTACAAGACAATCAACCGGCGGATCATTAGGATGAAGTGCAATCTTAATATTCGCTTCTTCGCACACCGGCAGGGCACGGTCCAGGAAATATTTGAAGTTATCCCACATCTCCTCTTTTGTGTAAAGACGTCCATGAGAATAGGGCCGTTTCTCCAGTTCCCCGATATCCACAACGCGTCCGATTCCTCCGCTTGTATATTGGCTTACTTTAAACGCAGTGGTCAATACCTGATTGGGCTCCCAAGTCATATATCCCACACGAATTCCTGCTTTTCCTAAAACCCGGTTGAAATTATTATAAGCTTCAATCGCCTCATCCCTTCCAGGAAGCCCCAGATGAATTTTATCGTTTTTATACAAGTGTACATTTCCGGCATCCGTCACAGTCAGATCAAATTTGTGAAGCCGTTCCATAAAACGCATTACGGAATCATAATCTGTATGCTCATCTCTAAAAATCACATAAACATACTTAACTCCCATTTGTTTTACAAATAATAACTGTTCATCGGTATAATCCGAATCCACCTTTGACTGTATCTTGATCTTATCTCCCAGCATATCCAATCCCCTTTTTTTGCTCTGTTTTATTCTGTCCAGTGTACGGCTTCCGGTGTCCACTGCTCCAGACTCACCTCATAAATGCCGCTGTCTTCCAGGCCAGGTGCCGCGAAAGCTTCATAGTACACAACTGCCAGAGGCGTAATCATTACATAATCCTGAACCAAAGCTTTGGCTGCTTTCTGCAGATTTTCTTTCTTTTCCTCCAAAGTCTTAGCCGATCTTGCCGCAAATAACGGTTCCTCAAATTCCGGAGGTCTCAGCATAATTCCATGATTTTTGATTCCTTCGGAAGAATAAAGACGAATATAGTTATTTGTAAAGTCCATTTTGCTGGCGCCGCGGTTTGCAATAAATCCGTCAATGTCATCCTCTGCCTGCATTGCAGCAAGTACAGAGCTGTCAACAGTATTTACTTCTGCTTTAATTCCAATCTGTGCCAAGATAGCCTGGAAGGCCGTAGCCGTATCGTTATCTGTAGATTTTGTGTAAATTGTAGTTTCAAAGCCATCCGGATAGCCGGCTTCTGCTAACAGCTGCTTTGCAAGATCCAGATCATACTCATAAAATTCTGCATCCGGCGAATACGCCCAGGAATCCTTTGTGCAGAAAAGCGGAGTTGCTTCGCCAAGTCCGCCGGACAGCGCATTGGCTACTTCGTCCCATTGAATTGCATGCATAACAGCCTGCCTTACTCTTAAGTCACCCATGGGGTGCTTGTCACTTTTACTGTTCCAGATGATATGCTTAATGTCTGCTACGTTGGCATTTCTGGTACCAATACTTTCAAATCCGGCCTGCTTAATGCTGTTGATGATCGCTTCATTTTCAAACTTCATAGCGATTCCCACTTCATTATTCAGAAGAGCCGACATCATGGTATTCATATCGGTAATCATGTCAATTTCAAGACGATCTAAATAAGGCTGTCCCTCAATCCGATAGTTTTCATTTTTCGTGTAGGTGATCTTGTTATCCATAACAAAGGATTCCAGCAGGAACGGCCCGGTTCCGACTGCATGGGTCTGGCACCATTCCTCGCCATTCTTTTCATAAGCCTCTTTGGAACAGATAAAAATATCTCCAATTACATTATCCCAGTTATTGGCCCACTCACCATACTGAATTTCTACAGTCAAATCATCGACTACTCGCACTTCTTCCGGCGTACCAATTTCGCTGGCCTTTCCATTGTCAATATACTGCTGAATATTCCATGCAACCGCTTCTGCATCACAGGGCGATCCATCTGTGAAATTTACTCCATCTCTCAGTTTAATGGTAAATGTCAGATTTTCTGCGTCTGTAATAAATTCCTCTGCAAGCCATGGATAATAATTTCCTTCCGCATCTGCCCGTCCCAAGGACTCTAATACCGGCTGTGCGCCAAACCGATCACTGGTAGTAGTAGACTGCGGCATAAAAAAAGTATTTTGTACCTGGGGAATAGCAATTACCAGGCTGCCTCCCTGCTGAATTGCACCCCCGCTTTCTGTCTCCGCAGATTCATTTTCTGCCGCCTCACTCTGCGCTTCCGTAACTGCTGCCGAACTTGCGCCTTCTGTGGCAGCTGTGGTATCCGTGCCTCCGCCGCCGGAACAGCCAGCTGTCATTCCCGCCGTTACTGCTGCTGCAAGCGCAAGTGACAAGATCCTCTTCGTTAACTTCATAATTCTTCCTCCTTTATTTTATTTATCATACAGGAAGCAGGCAACTTCATGGCCACCTCCTACATCTTTCAAAACCGGCACCTCATTCCGACACCTCTCACAGGCCTGATCACATCGGTCATGGAATGGGCAGCCCGAGGGACGTTTAGTCAGACTTGGTACCTCACCTCGAATAGGAATCCGCTCTCTGGTTTCTTCCACTGCCGGGTCTGCCACCGGAACAGCAGAAAGAAGTGTTTTCGTATAAGGATGGAGTGTATTTTCATAAAGTTCATCACAATCTGCAATTTCCACCACACGTCCTAAATACATAACCAGAATCCGGTTGCTGATATGTTTTACTACTGCCAGGTCATGAGCAATAAACAGATAAGTCAGCCCCAGCTTTGCCTGCAATTCTTCCAGAAGATTAATAATCTGTGCCTGAATGGAAACATCCAGCGCAGAAATCGGCTCATCGCAGATAATCATATCCGGTTCTGAGGAAAGCGCCCTTGCAATTCCGATCCTCTGCCGCTGCCCTCCTGAGAATTCATGAGGAACCCTGTATTTTAAAGCAGGATCCAGTCCCACGATCCGAAACAGTTCGTCCACTCTTTCATCATATTCTTTTCGGTTCTTTACCAGCTTGTGAAGCAACAGCGATTCTCCCACAATAGACTCTGCCGTCTGTCTGGGATCCAGCGAAGAGAAGGGATCCTGAAAAATCATGGCAATCTTTCTGCGGAATGGATACATCTGCCGATCATTAAACCCGGCAATATTGGTCCCATTAAACACGATTTCCCCGTCCTCCGGCCGGTAAACACGCATAATGCAGCGAGCCAGCGTTGTCTTGCCGCAGCCAGACTCTCCTACAATTCCCAGGGTCTCCCCTTTTCTCACATGGAATGTAATATCCTCGATAGCCCTTACTTCTCCGACCTTTTTTTTCATGAGTCCGCTGTAAATCGGGAAATATTTCTTTACATTCCGTACATCCAGGCATAATTCCTTGCCGATGGTAATCTTCGGTGCACGCTTTATTTCTTTTCCGGCAATTTCTTCTGCCTTTGCTTTCTTCTCGTCCTCAGTCAAATGACATGCAGCGAAATGTCCCGGCTCCAGTTCCTGAAGCTGCGGCCTGCCGCATTCCCTGCACCGGTCAATCCGGTACTCACACCGTTCATAGAACGGACAGTATTCGGGACGGGTAGCCGGATTGGGCGGCAGCCCCTCAATCGGAATGAGAATCCGGTCTTTTGGATCATCTAATCTTGGAATAGCCCGCAAAAGTGCTCTGGTGTATGGATGCTCAGGATTAGCAAAAAGCCGTTTTGTATCCGTTGTCTCAACAACACTTCCGGAATACATCACATAAATCCGTTCCGCAAACCTTGCAACAATTCCCAGATTATGCGTTACAATAATAACTGCTGTATTGGTCTTTTTTGCAATATCCCGGATCATCTCCAAAAGCTGCGCCTGTGTAGTAACATCCAGAGCAGTGGTAGCCTCGTCTGCCACGAGCACCGTAGGCTGAGATGACATAGCCATGGCGATCATGATTCTCTGCCGCATTCCTCCAGAAAACTGCTGAGGATAGTAATGAAAACGCTGCTCTGCATCCGGAATATTTACCATCTTCAGCATTTCAATGGTACGCTTTTTTGCATCCTCCTTGCTCATATGGAGATGTTCCATAATATTTTCCTGTATCTGATATCCGATGGTCAAAACCGGGTTCAGCGATGTCATGGGTTCCTGAAAAATCATGCTCACTTTTCCGCCCCGCATATGGCGCATTTGTTCACTATCTGCGCCAAACTCCAGCATATTGTGTTCTTCCCCCTGAATGTAAACCTCCCCGCCGGTTATCTTTCCAGGTGAACTAATCAGCTGAAGCATACTCATCATAGTAACCGATTTCCCGCTTCCTGATTCTCCTACCACTCCGATAATCTCTCCCGGTTCCAGGTACATAGAGACGCCGTCTACCGCCTTCACCATCTGACCGTCCGTCTTAAAACAGGTCTGAATATTTTTTATCTCTAATAAATGTTCCATCCCGACGTCCTCCTTTTACACTTCGCCCCTCAGTCTTGGGTCCAGAGCATCGCGCACACCATCACCAAACATGTTCAAACTGATTACCAGTACTGCCACGCAGATGCCAGGTGTCAGCGCAAATACCGGATTCTGCAGAAGAAACAAACGTCCTTCACTTACCATACTTCCCCACGATGCTGTAGGTGCACTGATTCCCAGTCCCAAAAAACTCAGCCCCGCTTCTGCAAGAATTGTCGATCCTACCTGCTGCGTCATCATTACAATAATCGGAGAAATACTGTTTGGCAAAATGTGACGGAACATCAACCGAAAATTTTTATTTCCCTGAAGCTTGCCTGCCATAATATAATCCGATTGTTTTATAGTCAGCACCTGTCCTCTCATCATCCGGACATATCCTGCCATAGATGAAATTCCCAGAATAATGGCCAAATTGCGGATTCCGCTTCCAAAAACTGCAGTCAGCGCCATAGCAAGAATAATCTGCGGGATTGCACGGACCGCTTCCATAAGCCGGGTAATTACATCATCCACAATTCCCCCGAAGTATCCGGCAATCATCCCCAAAAACGTTCCAATCGCGCAGGCAATCATCACAGCAAAAACACCTATGATTAAACTGACTCTTGTTCCAAATATAATCCGGCTCAAAACATCCCGCCCGTAATTGTCGGTTCCCAAAAGATGCTGTTTGCTTGGCCCCTGCAGATATGCTGCAAAATCCGCATAGTTAGGATCGTAAGGCGCAATAATCGGGGCAAAAATTGCAGTCAGAATAAACAGGCCCACAACAATCGCGCTTACTCTCGCCACTTTCCTGGCAAATAAAGTTTTTACTGTTTTTTTCCATCTTCCATTATTCTTCATTGTGCAGCCCCCTTATTCGTAACGTACTCTCGGATCTACCACTGCATACAGAATATCCGTCAAAAGATTAATAATGCAGGATACCAGCGCCGTAACCAGAACACATGCCTGTACAACCGGAATATCTCGGGACTGGATTGCGATTACAAACAGTGATCCCATTCCAGGAATATTGAAAACAGACTCCACAAACATAGAACCGGCAAGCATGGAACCAAGCCGCATTCCCAGAATCGTAATAACAGGAATCAACGCATTTTTTAATGCATGGAGAAATATAACTTTCTTCCGGGAAAGCCCTTTGCTTCTGGCTGTCCTGACATAATCCTGGCGGATTACTTCCAGCATACTTGATCTGGTCTGCCTCGTTGTAGTAGCGATGCCGCCCAGTGCAAGGCAAAATAACGGCATGATCGTCTGCTTAATCCCCATGACTGCATCTTGTGAAAACCAAGTAAATCCATAGGAAGGCAGCCATCCAAGCCTCATGGCAAAAATATACATCACCAGCAGTGCGATCCAGAATTGTGGAAGACAGGCTGTTATATTGGCAAGCAATGTTACAACTGTATCCGCCGGCCTCCCCCGATATACAGCACTTATTACTCCGAACAAAATTCCCAGCGGTATACTGATTGTAAAAGCGCTTAGTGAAAAAAACAAAGTAATGGGGATACGTTCCGCCAGAACATCAACTGTCCTTGTATGGAACTGCGTTGACTGGCCGAAATCCCCGTGCAATGCATCTCCCAGCCAGCTGAAATACCGCATGATCACCGGCTGATCCAATTTTAGTTCATGATACACTCTGTCATATTCTTCCTGTGAAACTTCTTCTCCCAGCATGGCATATACCGGATCACCGGGAATAAATGATACCAATAAAAATGTAAAAATAGAAATGATAATCAAAATTAAAATCATCTGTCCGGTTCGCTTTACAATGTAAGTCCTCATTCTTTCTCTACGGCCATCTGCCGACTGCCGTAATCCTCCCTTCTGTACTTTCTCTTACTACTCTTCTTTTAGATTTTCCTCTGAATCAGGCCTTCCGCAATCCTGCTCTCCTTCTTGCATTTTCCTCTAGATAATCAATAAATATGTCCGTCCTGAATGTCTGGACAAGTGCCTTACCGAAAGCAAAAATCGACGGACTTTTGCATTGCTTCAGTATCCATGCAGATGCATTCTCTGGCTGTGCCATGACCACACATATTATATCTTAAGCCTATTCTCTTACTTTTTCTTTTTCTCTCTTTTCATAATTTTATTTGTCTGATATAATAATAAAATGACATTTTTTAGATATATTTTTGATTCTCTTTTCATGATTATGTTTGTTTTCACCATCTATCTGCTATTAGTATAATAGAATTTATACATTTTTTCCAATGACTCGTTCCTATCATTATTATAGGCAATGCCTATAGTAATAGCGAGATTTCAAGAAAGAAGGTTGCCCATGGATACTCGATACCTGGAATACATTTTGGTCCTTGCAGAAACCGGCAATATGACCCGTGCATCAGAAAAACTTTTCATTTCTCAGCCTACTTTAAGCCAGTTTCTTGCCAAGCAGGAACAGGAGATCGGATCCCCCCTGTTCCAAAGAATCAATGGCGTATATACTCTCACGCCCGTAGGACATCTGTACGCAGAATATGCCCGCAAGGTTCTTTCTCTTACAAATATGCTGGAAAAGGACGTACAGAGACTGTCCACCACAAGCAGGATCAGCATCGGTACCTCTACCTCCCGCGCCATACAAATGATCACCTCCATCCTGATTGACTTTCGGAAATATTATCCGCGGGTTGAGATCACACTCTCCAACGATAATCTGCAGGTGATGCGAAATGCTATCAATAAAGGAACTGTAGATATTGCGTTTGTCACCACCGATTCACTGGAATCCCACAAAGCTGAAAGCCTGGAATTAAAAAAAGAAGAAGTAGTTTTTGCCGTCCCCAGCACCCATCCTTACTGCCAGTCACTTTCTTCGAAAAAGAAACATTCTTTAACCAGTGCACAACTTATTAAAAACTTTGGCAGTACGCCATTTATTTTACAGCTTAAGGGATCCTGTATCCGTTATCTTGTCGACGCATTCTGGGGAAAAGATTTTACCCCGCTTCTGGCCTGCAGTACCAGCCATGCACAGTCTATCTGGGATATGGTTGCCAGCAATATCGGCGTGGGCTTTATTCCCACCGGTTACGCTCCCCCTGCTCCGCAGATTACATATTTTTCACTTGAGCCCAAATTATACCGCATTCATGCAGTTCTTTTTCGAAAAGATCTGATTACAGAGGCTCCCCATAAATACCTTGTAGACCTTGCCGTAAATTACGCTAAGGAAAATTGGAAGAACTTTTGATTTTCTCCAGATCTGTTATTGCTTTTTACATAAAAAAACAGCCAGACAGAAGTTTTCATACCTCTGCCTGACTGTTGAATTTTATTCCTCATCCATCCAAAGACGCTGCATCTTATTTTACTTTCTTCAGCACGATCACATTCCAGGAATGCTTTCCCAGGACCGCCTGCAGACATCCATCTTCCATTTTAGATACACCATTCTCATGGGGTGCTACGGTATTGGGTGCCGCTTCCGTATTCACAGCCTTCATGTCATCGTTGGTGAGAACGATGTGTCTTGCCACCTGATAGCCCTCATACTGGCGCAGGTCGCAGCTTACTTCCATATCTTCTTCCAGGTCCTTATTTACCGCAAATACAGTGAGACTCTCATTCTCCTCATCTTCTGTGATCACTGCATCCAGATAAGGTACACAGTCAAATTTGCCCGCGCTGTAGCAGGGAGCATCAACCAGGGTGGTCAATACTTTTCCCCGGCCCAAAGTGCTTGCGTGAAGGAAAGGATAGAAAATCGTCTGCCGCCAGGCTCCTGTATCGGAAGTCATGATCGGTGCGATAACATTTACCAGCTGAGCCAGGCAGGCGATCTTAACCCGGTCACAGTGCTTTAAGAGCGTAATCAGCATACTTCCTACCAAAAGAGCATCCTCGAAATTATACACATCCTCCAGCTGGTGAGGTGCCTTGCTCCAGGGCGTGATCAGTTTGTCTGCTTCTTTGGAATGATACCATACGTTCCACTCATCAAAGGAAAGGTTGATCTGCTTTTTGCTGTGCTTCTTTCCTTTTACATAATCGCAGATAGAAACAACGGTGGAGATAAAATCATCCATATCCAGATTCTTTGCCAGGAATTCCGGCGTATTGTTCTGGTTATTGTCATAATAAACGTGAAGGGACAGGTAATCAATGTCCTCATAAGCATGGTCAAGGACAGTCGCTTCCCATTCGCCGAAGGTCTTCATGCCGCCGTTGGAGCTGCCGCAGGCTACCAGTTCAATGGAAGGATCCAGCAGCTTCATAGCATGAGCAGTCTCAGTTGCCAGACGGCCATACTCTTCGGCAGTCTTATGGCCGATCTGCCACGGTCCGTCCATCTCATTGCCCAGGCACCACAGCTTGATGTTATGAGGCTCGGCATAGCCGTGCTGCTTTCTTAAATCGCTGTAGTAAGTTCCGCCTGGGAAATTGCAGTACTCCAGAACGTTTCTGGCATCATCTACGCCTCTGGTTCCCAGGTTTACAGCCATCATGATCTCGCTTCCGGAAAGCTTTGACCAGTCTGCAAATTCATTCAGACCGAATTCATTGGTCTCGATTACGTTCCAGGCAAGTTCTGCTCTGGCGGGACGCTTGTCTGCCGGTCCCACGGTGTCTTCCCAGCGGTAGCCGGATACGAAATTTCCGCCTGGATAGCGAACAACCGGCACATTCAGTTCTTTTACCAGCGCAAGGGTATCACGACGAAACCCCTTCTCGTCAGCCTGAGGATGTCCCGGCTGATAAATTCCCTCATACACGGCTCTTCCCAGATGCTCAATAAAGGAGCCGTAAATTCTCTTGTCCACATCTCCGGTAATAAAGTAACGGTCAGTTCTGATGGTTGCTTTCTTCATGAAGTCCTCCTTTTCCAGGCCTCTGCGCTTTCTGCGCCGCCTGTTCTTTATGATGCTGCCGCCGGATAAGCGGCGCTGTTTCATCAGCAGCGAATGCACGCCGTCCCGCCTGCAGGACTGCAGTATCTTTTTACTGCGCACATTCCAATTTGTTGTGAATATAGATTACCACATCATCCTGCAAATAAAAGAGCGGAATTTCCCATATTCTTGACATATCTTCCGGCAAGCCGTAAAATAATCGGTAACATATAAGGACCGTTAAGGAGAAACTTCCATGGCCAGAACGCTGATGACTGTAAACTACTGCAATTTTCAATATTTCAACCGGGACTGCGACCGGATCTACCGCCCCGGAGGAAGCGGCGATTACCTTTTTCTGCTGCTTCATTCCGAGATGGCCTTCCGTCTGCCGGAGGGCGCCTTTCAAAACCGCCCCGGCGCCTGCATCCTTTATACCCCCGGCACCCCCCAGGATTACCAGGCTCTCAGAACCTTTAAAAACAGCTATGTGCATTTTTCCGCACCGGAAGATTTTGTAAAGTCCTTCTGCCTTCCGGAAAATACTCTTTTTTATCCGGAAGCAGTACAGGAAATTGACCGGCAGATCCAGGCCATACACCAGGCATTTTTGCGGCGTGACCGTTACTGCGAAGCAGAACTGGACAGCCTGTTAGAACAGCTTTTCGTCCGTACAGCCCGAAGCCTTGAATCTTTTCCCGACGAAAACCATGCCTCTCTTCTGGAGGACACCTTCCAGGAAATCCGCCTTGCCATACTCTCTTCCTGTGAAAAGCCCTGGACGATCCGGCAGATGAGCCAGATGGCCGGCATGGAAAAAAGCCAGTTTTACCGTTACTATCAGCAATTTTTCCATATTTCTCCCGGAAACGATCTGATCCAGGCCAGGATCCAGCGGGCCAAATACCTTCTGACAAACCAGGCCGCCCAGATCCAGCAGATTGCCGCTGAATGCGGCTTCTCGGAGGCTACCCATTTTTCCCGGCAGTTTAAACGCTGTACAGGCATGTCCCCCCGCCAGTACGCCGCCGGATACAGCGGTCCGTCTCTGACCGATACGCCTTTCGCCAGAAAAAATCCTGCCTCTGCCGGCGCTGCCGCCCCATCCTTCCGCCACCCTGCGGCTCCTCCTTCTGAGTGCCCCCCGGTCCCGTCTTCCCGTAAAAATCCTTCCGGTTCTCTCAGCACTTCACCCAAACCGGCGTCACAAAAGCCCAGTGACCGTTAAGCTGCGAAACTTCCAGATGGTAAAAATCCTCTTTCTGCCCCTCTCCTGCCGTATCGGAGAAGCTTCCGCTCACCTGATACCGGCAGGCTGGAACTGCCGTATGCACTTTAAAGGCCTGGGAATGCCACTTCTTCATTTCGCCTGCATATCCTGCCTCCAGAAGCTGAGCTATGGTCCTTGTCTCACGGCGGCCGTTAATATCAACCGACACCTGCGTGGAGGGATCACCTTCCACCTCCAGAATCACCGCACAGGTCTGGGGGTGAAGGGTAGTCATGTTCTTAAAGGTAAAGCACTGCCAGCTGCAGGAATCCGGTGTCAGGGAAAGGATGCGGTTGGGCAGATCATTAACCTTATCCCGTCCGCTGGTGTCCGTATCCTTGGGTGAAAGCACGCTCCGCCCCCGGAAACAGGGTTCTGCGCCGATAATTTTTCCGTCCGTCACCTGCACGCTGCACTGCCATTCGTAAGCCTCTTCTTCATTATTTCCCCATCCGGTTTCGATCCGCAATTTATATTTTCCGCTCTTTTGTGAAAGCGGAAGAAGGGATTCTCCGCAGACTACCTGAACCGGCTTGAGATTGCGGTACAGCACGATCTTATTTATGGGATAACAAGCCTCCACATTCCAGCAAATCTCCCGCTTTTTTGAAGGCGGCAGAATGCTTCCCATAAGGGCACCGTTTACCGTAAAATTGCAGCGGATCCGGTCACCAGTCACCGCATAAGTCCGCCGATTTAAAAATGCCTCCCAGATGGATTCCCGTGTTTTGGCTTCAGCCAGGGCAGCCAGCTTTCCATCTCCATAAGATCCCGGATATCCTGCATGATGGTCCGTAGATCCCACAAATCCGAAATGCAGACCTCTTTTCAGTCCCTCATAGACAGTATTTCTGCTGTCCCGCGGTCCCATGTCATGATAATACGGAAAAGGTGCTGTCTCGCTCATGGCACAACCATGTTTGGAACAAACCTCCACCAGAGGCGTCACCCTTTCATCAAAAAGATCCCAGTCAATTCCCCTGTAAGAGGGCGGATAACCGATATGATGCACAATGGTAATCGCCGGAACTCCGGCATCCCTTTTTAATTCACCCGGAGAATTTCTGTAGATCAGAGGGAGCTGATCATCAGGCGATACAATATGATGATCTCCATACTGTCCGGAATGCATCTCATAAGCCTGGAACGTAACGAAGTCCGGCCCATTGGCAGCCGCAATCTCTCTCCGCACCTCATCCCAGTGATCTCGCAGTTTTTTAAAGCCTTCCTGGTGGAAATCAATGATAAAAGCCGTCTCTTCATTCCGCTCAACAATGTCCGGCCACATGGCATGTCCGGTAATGGCGCAGAAATCCAAATGATCTGCGGCCCTGGCCAGGGCATTGGCCTGGCTGCCATACCCATATGTAATGTCGCAGTGATTATGAAGGTCGCCCCAGTAAACTTGCATAATTTTATCCTTCCTTTTCGTATTTTTTATCATATTATCACGAAAATTCATTTGTGTATAGAACATTCTGTCACACAGGACGACAGCAAAACCTGCGGGAAAATTTCGAAAATGATGGTTGATTTTTCGACCATGTTGTGATATAGTATAGGTAGTTGGAAAAAATTAGAAATTCAGTGGTATATGCCGCAGCAAAAAAGGAGTGGAGAAATGCCCCCAGCACACCCCCGCCAAAAGAAACACAGCAGAAAATCCCGTCCCGACACAGTGGATAAACTCCTGGAAGCTTACCCGGATGTATTCGCCGATATCATCAATGTCCTGCTGTATAACGGAAATACGATAGTGAATCCACAGTTTCTTACGGACGGTCCTTCTGCTGCCATATACAAAGCAGCCGACGGCTTTCTCCGTCAGAAAAACCGTGATCTGGCTATGTATGATACATCCGGCTCGCCTCTCTGCATTCTCTACGGACTGGAAAATCAGACAAAACCAAGTCCTATCATGCCTGCACGAGTCATGGGATATGACGCTGCTTCCTACGATCATAATATCCGTCTGATCAAGTCCCGGAACCTTGCAGAAGGCCGTCCGGCAGATTACGCCATGGAAATCCACAGTGATCAGAAGCTGAATCCGGTCATTACGCTGACCCTCTATTTTGGCCTGACTCCCTGGAACGGCCCCCGCTGCCTCCATGATCTTCTCTTTCTTTCGGAAGATATAAAAAAATTTCTTCCCGATTATCCGATAAATCTGGCTGAAGTTGCTTTTCTTACGCCGGACACCATCGAAAAATTTACCAGTGACTTTCAGATCGTCGCCTGGTGGTTCCGGGCACGAAGACTGAAAAATACAGATGAACTGCGGACACATCAGAAAGAATGGATACACGTAGAAGAACTTCTGGAATTTTTCTATGTTTTTGCCGGTGATGACCGTTATCGGGAATTAAAATCCGGCTTTGCAGAACGCATCAGGAAAGGAGAATCCATCACCATGTGTACATTAGTCGACAGCTTAATTGAAGAAGGTATGGAGAAAGGCATATCGCAGGGAATTGCGCAGACCCGTTACCGGGATCTTGCTGCTTTAATCCGTTCCGGTATGCCCCATGAGCAGGCCGCCAGGCTGCTGGAGTTTTCACAAGAGGAACTGGAAGGTTTTCATCAATGGACCGCCTTGCAGTAATCCTTCCCGGCAGATACGCCCGTCCGGAGTTCCACGTAAAAACCGGCTGTTTTGCAAAACAGTGATGTCTGTCAGGCATCACGTTCCGAAAACAGCCGGTTTTTATATTATAATTTTGGGGCAAAAGGTCTTTTGCCCCCTATGATGTTCTCTCTGCTGACCTTATGCCTCTTCCAGAAGCTTGTCAATGGACGCCAGCTTTACGCAAAGTACGAAAATGTGCATGGCGGTGCGCAGATCTTCAATGGAAGGATAAGTCGGTGCAATACGGATATTGCTGTCATGGGGATCCTTTCCGTAAGGATAGGTTGCACCGGCTCCGGTCATTACCACACCGGCCTTCTTGCATGCCGCAACGATGCGCTTTGCGCAGCCATCCATAGAATCAAAGGAGATAAAATATCCGCCCTTCGGTCTGGTCCATTCGCCGATACCCAGTCCTCCCAGCTCTTCATCCAGGATCTGGATTACCGTTTCAAACTTGGGACGAAGGATATCTGCATGCTTTCTCATATGCTCCACCATACCGTGAATGTCCTTAAAGAAACGTACATGGCGCAGCTGGTTTACCTTGTCATGTCCGATGGTCTGGATCTGCAGCTGCTTTTTGATATCTTCCAGGTTATTCTGAGAAGTAGCCAGGGCTGCAATACCGGAACCGGGGAAGCTGATCTTGGATGTAGAAGCAAACTTATATACCAGATCCGGATTTCCTGCGCGCTTGCACTCTGCCAGAATCTCAATCAGATGGTCCTGATCATGGTCATACAGATGGTGTACACCGTAGGCGTTATCCCAGTAAATACGGAAGTCCTTTGCTGCCGGCTTTAAGCGTGCAAAGCGGCGCACCGTCTCATCCGAATAAGAAATGCCCTGAGGGTTTGAGTATTTGGGGACACACCAGATTCCCTTAATGGCCTCGTCGGAAGAAACCAGTTCCTCCACCATATCCATATCCGGACCGGTAGGCGTCATTGGTACATTAATCATCTCAATGCCGAAGTATTCGGTAATGGCAAAATGGCGGTCATATCCCGGCACAGGACATAAGAACTTTACCTTGTCCAGTTTGCACCAGGGTGTGTTTCCCATAACGCCGTGGGTCATGGAACGGGAAATGGTGTCATACATCACATTCAGGCTGGAATTTCCGTAAATGATGATGTTGTCGATGGGGTTCTCCATCATATCACCGATCAGTTCCTTGGCTTCCCGGATTCCATCCAGCACGCCGTAGTTGCGGCAGTCGGTTCCATCCTCACAGGTCATGTCTGCATCGCTGCTTAAAGAATCCATCATTCCCATGGAAAGGTCAAGCTGCTCGATACATGGCTTTCCTCTGGCCATGTTCAGGCTTAAGCCTTTTCCCTGATACTCCTTGTACTGAATGATCAGCTGTTCTTTTAACGATGCCAGTTCTTCCCTGGTCATTTCTGCATATGGTTTCATTTATTTCCTCCTTCTTTATACCTGCTTTTCCTGATTACAGTTTTCTATTGAAATCCGGCCGCGGCGTAAGCCTGGGCCGGTACTTTCCTCTTTAGTCAGAGCATTCCGCTTCGTCACCGTTTGGTCAGGCCTGGCTTAAAAGTTCCTTTACCAGCTGGTTTACCACTGCCGGATCTGCTTTTCCCTTCATGGCCCGCATAGTCTGGCCCACAATGAAGCCGGCAGCTTTTTCCTTGCCGTTTTTAAAGTCCTGAACCGACTGGGGATTTGCCTCCAGAATTTCCTCAATCACTTTTCGAAGCTGCCCCTGGTCATTTACTACCTTAAGACCGTGTTCCTCCACATAGGACTCAGGATCTGCATTACTGCTGAAAATCTCTTCAAATACCTCTTTCGCCACGGTGCGATTGATCACATTCCGCTCCACCAGACCGATCAGACGTGCCAGATTTTCCGGCGAAAAGGAAATTTCATCCACATCCATCTCCTTTTCCTTGGCCAGACGCATGCCCTCTACCATCAGCCAGTTTGACACTTCCTTTGGCTGGCCGCAGATGGCGGCAGTCTCTTCAAAAATATCGGCCAGATGCTTGGAGCTGGTAAGGATCTGCGCATCATAGGCCGGAAGTCCCATCTGTGACTGATAGCGGGCTATTTTATCCTCCCGCATTTCCGGCTGTGCGCTGCGGACCCGTTCAATCCACTCATCCGAGATCTCTACCGGAACCAGGTCCGGATCGGGGAAATACCGGTAATCCTGAGCATCCTCCTTAGAGCGCATGGCGCGGGATATCCCCTTATTGTCATCCCACCTTCTGGTCTCCTGGACCACCGGCTTTCCGGATTCTAAAAGATCGATCTGCCGCTCTCTCTCGCCTTCAATAGCACGGGCAATGGCACGAAAAGAATTCAGATTCTTCATCTCCGTCCTGGTGCCAAATTCCGCGCTTCCCGCTTCCCGGACAGAAAGATTTACATCTGCCCGCATGGAGCCTTCCTGAAGCTTGCAGTCCGAAGCGCCAAGATACTGAATGGTCATACGGAGTTTTTCCAGATAGGCAATAACCTCTTCCGCGCTCCGCATATCCGGTTCCGACACGATCTCAATCAGCGGAACTCCGCTTCGGTTATAATCCACCAGGGAGCAGTCTCCCCATTCATCATGGATCAGCTTTCCTGCATCTTCTTCCATGTGGATCTCATGGATGCGGATCTTTTTCTTTCCCGCCTCTGTCTCAATCTCCACAAAACCGTCATGACAAATCGGAAGATACAGCTGAGAAATCTGGTAATTCTGCGGATTATCCGGATAAAAATAATTCTTCCGGTCAAATTTGCAGTGCTGGTTAATCTGGCAGTTCACAGCCAGGCCTACTGCAAGAGCATACTCCACCACCTGTTTGTTTAACACCGGAAGAGAACCTGGCATACCGGTACACACCGGGCAGGTATGTGTATTGGGCTCTCCTCCAAAGGCAGTAGAACAAGAGCAGAAAATCTTTGTTTTTGTTGCCAGTTCTACATGAACTTCCAGTCCGATGACTGTTTCATACTGTTTGCTCATTGACAATCCGCTCCTTTCTCGCATCTGCCGCCGGAAACCGCAGCGCTTTCCCCAGAAAGCTTCCTGGCCATGGGAGGGCTCTGATACTCTCTGCTCTGTTCATAGGCGTAAGCTGCCCTGATGATTTTCTTTTCCTGGAAGCAGTCGCCAATCAGCTGCAGACCGATGGGCAGCCCCTTAGAATCCAGACCGCAGGGAACCGTCATGCCCGGAAGCCCCGCCAGATTCACGGAAATGGTATAAATGTCTCCAAGGTACATCTGAATGGGATCCTTTAATGACTCTCCGATCTTCGGCGCCGTAGAAGGCGAAGCCGGCGCTGCAATCACATCAAACCGCGCAAATGCTTTATCGAAAGCGGCTTTGATCAAAGCCTTGGTACGCAGCGCTTTCAGATAATATGCATCGTAATAGCCGGAACTTAACACAAAAGACCCCAGCATGATCCGCCGCTTAACCTCCGGCCCGAAACCCTCGGAACGGCTTTTTTTGTACATATCATGAAGTCCTTCGTAATGCTCTGCCCGGTATCCATATTTAACACCGTCAAATCGGGAAAGGTTTGAACTGGCCTCCGCCGACGCGATTACGTAATAAGCCGGAATGGCATATTCCACAAGGCTTAAATCAAATTCTTCTGCCACGGCTCCTTTGTCCGTCAGTACCTTTACTGCCTTCATAATGGAGTCACGCACCTCCGGATCCAGCCCTTCTCCAAAATAATCTCTGGGAATGCCGATCCGAAGCCCCCGCACATCCTCCGTCAGCGCGCTGGTGAAGTCCGTATCATCCCGCCGGATGGAAGTGGAATCTTTTCTATCGTAAGCAGAAATCGTCTCAAGAATGGCAGCACAGTCCGACACATTTTTTGCAATGGGTCCGATCTGATCCAGGGAAGAGCCGTAGGCCACCAGGCCGTACCGTGACACCGTGCCGTAAGTAGGCTTGATTCCCGTGACACCGCAGAAGGAACTGGGCTGTCGGATGGATCCGCCTGTGTCGGATCCCAGGGCATAGAAACATTCGTTGGCTGCCACTGCCGCACAGGAACCGCCGGAAGATCCGCCGGGAACATGATCCGGATTCCACGGATTCCGGGTAATGCCGAAAGCAGAAGTCTCTGTGGTGCTTCCCATGGCGAATTCATCCATGTTGGTCTTCCCCAGAATTACAGCTCCTGCTTTTTCAAGTTTCCTGACGGCTTCCGCCGTATAAGTGGGAACGAAGCTGCTTAAGATCCGGGAACTGCAGGTGGTCCGCATCCCGCTGATACACAGATTATCCTTGATTGCTGCCGGAACGCCGGCCAAAGGTCCCTTTAATTCGCCGGCTTCAATCTGCTTCTGAACCTTCCTGGCCTGTTTAAGCACACCTTCCTCATCCACCGTAACAAATGCGCCAATCTGCGGCTCCGCCCTGCGGATCTGCTCCAGGGCCGCCTCTGCCGCATCCACAGCAGTCAGATTCCCCGCCTGGATTTCCTTTCCCAGCTGGAGTGCTGTTAAATCAACTATACTCATGCCTATCCCCCCTGTCACTCTACTGTTCTGGGAACCACAAAAGCTCCGTCTCTCTGCTCCGGCGCATTGGCCAGCATATTCTCCCGGTCATCGCCATTGGTCACCACATCCTCGCGGAATACATTGTGAACCGGAAATACGTGGGACATAGGTTCCACGCCCTCCGTATCCAGCTGGTTTAACATATCAATATAATCCAGCATTCGTCCCATGTCCTTCTTGGCCGCCTCCTTCTCTTCATCAGAAAGATCCAGCTTTGCCAGGATACCTACATATTCAATGGTCTCGTCACTGATTTTATTTGCCATGGCGGTTCTCCTTTCCCTCTCAGATCCGGTTTCATCCGGCTGAACTCTCCAAAAACAGAAAAAAGGCTGCCCCGAAAAGCCGCTGCCATCTTCTCCGGAAACCGGTTCGCCGGCAAAACCCTGCCGGACAACACGGTATGGATGCGATTCACAACAACTTCTGGGACAACCTCGTCCTTGCTTCGATTATCGTAACAGACAAATTTTGTCTGATGCCGCGGTGCCCGGCACTTCCTGCATCGGGCCTTTGTCTCCTTCTCTGCTGCTTTCACAAAACCGCCTGCCCTTTTCACAGCAGCTTATCAGGCAGGCGGCCGTAATTTTGACTTGCGAATTGGAAATATCATAGCATACGGCGCTTTTCATTTCAAGCAGAAAAATGCACAAATCGCCCGGCCGCCCTTTATTTTCCCGTTTCAGCAGCAAAATCCGGCTGCCGGTTTTAACTCTTTACGCCAGGATCGTATGCTCCAGCAGAATCTTTACGCCCATGATCACCAGAATCAATCCGCCCAATAACTCCGCTCTGGACTTATACCGGCTGCCGAATACATGGCCGATCCGCACGCCTGCCATGGATAAAATGCAGGTAGTCACACCGATAAACAGAACCGCCGGAATAATCTGCACCTGCAGAAAAGCAAAGGTAACGCCCACAGCCAGAGCATCGATACTGGTAGCTACCGCCAGAATCAGCATGGAACGTACATCAAAGGATGGATCTCCTTCCTCCTCCTGGCTTCTCGACTCCTTAATCATGTTGATGCCGATAAGCCCCAGCAGGATAAATGCCACCCAGTGGTCCACCGAAGTAATGGCGTTCTGAAACTGTACGCCCAAAAGATACCCAAGCAAAGGCATCAGGCCCTGAAATGCACCGAAATATACGCCTGCCAAAACACAATGTTTTGTCTCCATCCTGGGAAGAGAAAGCCCTTTACAGACGGCAACAGCAAAGGCATCCATAGACAGCCCCACTGCAATGATAAATAGCTCCAGAAGCGACATAACTTGTTTCCTCCTAACCTGTTTTCGTTTAATGGCAATGGTTTTATAGTTTCGGCAGTTTTTCATACGGCAGGACAAATCCAGGACTCCATGACACGAAAAAAAGACCTACCTGCAGAAAAATTTCTGCAGATAAGTCTCATTACTTACCGTAAAGCCAGATAGCATCCTATCAGTATGTTGACTCTACCTCGCGCATAAAAGCGCGCTAACTACTCCCTTACCTGTCCTCGTTATTCTATCGAAAGAACGGCTCCTTGTCAAGAATTATTCTCAATAAAACATCGAAAGAACCCTTCCCATAGAATGGCCCATACGCCGCTTCCAGCTTTAATAAACATTGGCTAAAAGCGTATCCACCGCATTCTGACTGGCCAGCCAGTATATGGCCGTCACGCACTCGAAATAATGGGTTCCCACTTTCCGGCAGTAAAGATCCCGTTTCACCAGTCCTGCGCCGTCAGCAGAAAGTTTTAAATATTCCTTGCCGCCCATATTTACTGTGCTGACACCTTCGATGGTGTATCCCTCCAGCGCAAGCATCATGCTGTGCATGCTTACCAGATACTCTGCGGTAGTAGCCGCTCCGTCGGGGAAATCATAAGCATCCACATATTCCAGTTCTATACCCGATCCGGTTCCATCCGGTGCATAGACAACGAATTCCACCATGCTCTGTGTGCTGTCAATGGTGCCGGTCTGCCCTGCAGTCAGAATCTGATATCCTGCCGGAACATTCATATGGAAGCCGGACCATTCATTGCTGTAATTATTGGCATTCCAAGCCCCGGCATAAATATCGGAAAACATCACACCAGTCCATCTGCCGTCGCTGCCAAATGCATAATAACTTCCGTCAATCAGCCGGTAACAGTTGGAAATCATGTACCCCTGCTCGTCCAGGAAATACCAGGACCCGTCCGTATCCTGATACCAGGTATTCATCGGATAAGACCCGTCATCATTCTGATACCACCATCCGGTTTCATTCTGCTGCCAGGATCCGGCAAAAGCTGTTGTGGAGGCACTGATTGCCATCACGGAAGCCAGCACCAGGGCGCCGATTCTCTTTCCTATGCTTTTCCTCATGGAAAAACCCCCTTTCTTATACGTACATCATACCCTTACTTTGTATCAAATACAAGAGGATGACACATTTTATTTTCCGGCAAAAGGGGGCCGCCTCCAGCTTTTGGCGGGTGCTCTTGGCATCCCTGATTCCAAGCCGCCTATTCGGCGGCTGGAGTGTCAAGGTAAACCCGCATAAAGTTCTTCTTGCCGCGTTTGAATACGATTCCGTCTCCGGCAAAGTCTGCGGCAGAAAAGCTGCGCTTTACATCTTTTTCCTGTACGCCGTCTACCGATACGCCGCCCTGCTCTACATTTCTTCTTGCCTCGGAACGGCTGGAAGCTAAGCCGGATGCGGTGAGAACGCCTAAGATATCAATGGTTCCGTCACGGAAGTCTTCGTCTTTTAATCCATAGCTGGGCATATGAGTAGCGTCTCCGCCGCCGGCAAAAAGAGCTTTGGAAGCTTCTCTTGCCTTTACTGCCTCTTCCTCACCGTGTACCAGCTTGGTCAGTTCAAATGCCAGGATTTCCTTTGCCTGATTTAACTGGCTTCCTTCCCACTGATCCATCTCATCGATCTGCTCCAGAGGCAAAAACGTCAGCATCCGCAGGCACTTTAATACATCTGCATCCGCCACATTCCGCCAGTACTGGAAGAAGTCAAAGGGTGAGGTCTTATCAGGATCCAGCCATACAGCACCGGACTGGGTTTTTCCCATCTTCTTGCCTTCGGAATTCAAAAGCAGGGTAATGGTCATGGCATGGGCATCCTTGCCAAGCTTTCTCCGGATCAGTTCGGTTCCGCCCAGCATATTGCTCCACTGATCATCTCCGCCGAACTGCATGTTGCAGCCGTAACGCTGGAACAACTCATAGAAATCATAGCTCTGCATGATCATGTAGTTAAATTCCAGGAAGCTTAATCCCCGCTCCATTCTCTGCTTGTAGCACTCTGCCGTCAGCATCCGGTTCACAGAAAAATGCGGTCCCACTTCACGGAGAAGTTCCACATAATTTAAGTCCAGAAGCCAGTCTGCGTTATTTACCATAAGAGCCTTGCCCTCGGAAAAATCAATAAAGCGGCTCATCTGCTTTTTAAAGCAGTCCACATTATGCTGAATGGTCTCCACCGTCATCATCTGGCGCATATCCGTCCGCCCGGAAGGATCGCCGATCATAGCCGTACCGCCGCCGATCAGTGCAATCGGCTTATTTCCTGCCATCTGCAGACGCTTCATAAGGCAAAGCGCCATAAAATGGCCTACATGAAGGCTGTCTGCCGTGGGGTCAAATCCGATATAAAATACCGCCTTCCCCTCGTTTACCATTTTTTTGATTTCTTCCTCATTTGTAACCTGGGCAATCAGGCCCCTTGCTACCAGTTCGTCATACACCTGCATGTTTTCCACTCCTTTTCTTTTTTTAATCAGTTTCGGCGAAAGTCCGCCGCCTCATGACGGCTGCCGGATATTTC
>DVKS01000046.1 GCA_018715905.1 Candidatus Caccovicinus merdipullorum
CCGCACACCCCGGACTGCATCCTCCAGATTTCCTTTATAACGGGCAAAGAGAATCGAAAAGGATGTTAACCAGATATCCTCCGGCGTCTGTGCCGCCGCAGTCCGAAACGCCTGGCTGTCTGTAATCACCAGTTTCGGCTTTCGTGAAAGTGTCTGTAACGCTGCAGAAAGATCTGTTTCCTTTACTGCCATCGCAAAACCGCCTCCATCCAGAATATCGCGGATGGTCTGCTGCTGAGGAAGGATCAGCCTTCCCTTCGGCGCGGCCTTATCAATGGGAATCACCAGAACCGCCGTCTCTCCAGGACTTATCAGATCCCGGACTAACGATCTGGCTTCCCCCTCTGACGCTGCCGTCCTGGCCAGCGCTTCTTTAAGTTCGTGGATCCCTTCTCCGGTCTCGGCGCTGGTCCAGATGATCTGCTCTGCAGAAACCCCCGCCTGAAGAAACGGAGCAGCTACAGCCTCCCGAAAGTCTGTCTTCTTTTTTTCTGCTTCCTTTGTCAGATCTGACTTATTAAAAACAAGCAGAAATGGAATTTCCTTTTTCTTAAGGAGTTCCACCAGTTCCAGATCCTCCCGGCTTCCTCCTTCCGTTCCGTCGATCACTACCGCCGCTGCATCTGTTTTATTTAAGATCTGGCGGCTTTTCTTTATGCGAAGGCTGCCCAGTTCGCCCTCATCATCCAGTCCTGGCGTATCCATCATCACCACCGGTCCCAACGGCAGCAGTTCCATAGCCTTTAACACCGGATCTGTGGTGGTTCCTTTCACCGGAGATACCACCGCCAGCTCCTGCCCGGTTACTGCATTCATCACGCTGGACTTTCCCGCATTCCGTCTTCCAAAAAAACCAATATGTACCCGCTCCGACGACGGTGTCTCATTCATCCCCATGGTTCTTCCTCTCTTTCCGAAAATTTCCCGAAACGCTTCCGGCTCTCTTTTTTCCTTCTGCAGCCTGACACAGCCGGAGCTGCCCGAAAGTCTTCTCAGGATCAAAAGCGAAAATCACGATTTCCTTTCTCAATTTCCTCCAGATGATGACAGACGATCTCTCTCACCTTTTCTTTGGGAATATTCTGGATCTCCTGCTGGATCAGGGCCAGTCCCTTCTGTTTCGTATCCTCGGAAGCATAATCCATCAGATATTCCTTTAATGTCATCAGTGCATTGGGGAGACAGCAGTTCTGGATCTGTCCGGATTTGCACAGGGACATAAACCGGTCGCCGGTGCGTCCTTCCCGATAGCAGGCCGTACAGAAGCTGGGAATATAGCCCATGCCCATAAGCCAGTTTACCACCTGATCCAGGGTGCGCTGGTCGCTGACCTCAAACTGCTCGGATTTCTCATCCTCCGGCTCCTCTTCCACATAACCGCCCACACTGGTGCGGGAGCCTCCGGAAATCTGGGAAATCCCCAGATGAAGCACTCTCTCCCGGCATTTCTGGCTTTCTCTGGTAGAAAGGATCATGCCTGTGTAGGGAACAGCGATCCGGATACAGGCCACAATTTTGGCAAAGGTATCATCGTCAATTCCATTGTCAAATACATCCGGATCGATATCGTCCGCCTTCTTAATCCTGGGAACGCTGATGGTATGGGGGCCTACGCCGTACACCGCCTCCAGATGCTCTGCATGCATCAAAAGTCCGGCAAACTCATACCGGTACAGTTCCAGCCCGAAAAGCACGCCGCAGCCTACATCATCGATTCCGCCTTCCATGGCCCGGTCCATGGCTTCCGTATGGTAATTGTAATCGTGTTTTGGCCCGGTGGGATGAAGCTTTAAATAGCTCTCCTTATGATAGGTTTCCTGAAAAAGAATATAAGTGCCGATGCCTGCCTCTTTCAGCTTCCGGTAGTTCTCTACCGTAGTTGCCGCAATATTTACATTGACCCGGCGGATGGCGCCGTTTTTATGCTTGATGCTGTAAATGGTCTTAATGCTTTCCAGCACATATTCAATGGGATTGTTTACCGGATCCTCTCCTGTCTCCAGTGCCAGCCGCTTATGCCCCATATCCTGGAGAGCAATCACCTCCCGGCGGATCTCCTCCTGAGTCAGCTTCTTTCTTGGGATGTGCTTGTTCTTGGCATGGTAGGGACAGTATACGCATCCGTTCACGCAGTAATTGGACAGATACAGCGGAGCAAACATGACAATGCGGTTGCCGTAGAAATCCTTCTTGATCTGCTCTGCCAGAGCATAAATTTCCTGGTTCTTATCTTCCAGGTCGCAGTCCAGAAGAACGGCAGCATCCCGATGGCTTAATCCCTTCCTCTGTCTTGCCTTCTCCAGAATCTCATCGATCAGCTGGCGATTATGCTTATTCTTTTCCGCATAGGCAAGTGTCTCCATGATCTCTTCATGGTTAATGAAATCGTCTGCACATTTTGATTTTGGATCGTACATGATTTTTCCTTTCTGCCTCGGGGTCAGATCTTTTTTTGCTTTCGCTTCTTTCCCTTCGGGGCGCGGCATTCTGATGCTTCGGGGCAGGCACTGGTCTTCCCCGTCATCATTGCCTATATAAATTTTTTATGGTCTCCACGGTCAGTTACTGTCTCATAGCAGATGGCGCTCATGGATGAGCTGAGATCCCGCAGGTTCTCGGCAGCTTCATTTCCCGTGCAGATTTTATTGTCATAGAGCAGGTACTTCTCCCGCACATTTCCCGGCGACAGATTAGGCATCACCACATTGGCCCCGGCCAGAACACCGGCTTCCCTTCCGTTCTGCGCCGCAGTTCCCAGGGCTGTGGTGGCCGGAAGGAGCACATCCGGCAGCATGATCCGCACCAGGCTTAACAGATATAAGGTCAGGCCCACGTCCCCCGCCGGCTGATGGCGAAAGGGCGTGTCGTGATGAGGAAGGAAGGGCCCGATCCCCACCATCTCCGGCTTTAATTCCTGCAAAAATTCCATGTCCGCAGCCAGCGTGTCCGCCGTCTGGCCGGGAGTACCCACCATAAATCCGGCTCCGGTCTGGTAACCCAGTTCTTTTAAGGTGTAAAGGCATGCCTTCCGGTGTCTCAAAGACATTTCAGCCGGATGCAGAAGGCGGTAATGGTCATCATCCGCCGTCTCATGGCGCAGCAGGTACCGGTCGGCTCCTGCCTGACGGAAAGCCTCGTAGCTTTTTCTTTCCTTCTCACCGATGGACAGCGTCAGGGCACAGTCGGGGAATTCTTTTTTGATAGTCCGGATGATCTCTGTCATTCTCTCATCATTAAAATACGGATCTTCTCCTCCCTGCAGGACAAAGGTCCGAAATCCCAGTTCATAGCCGCTCCGGCAGCACTCCAGGATCTCCTCTCCCGTCAGACGGTAGCGGCTGGCATGACAGTTGCTTCTGCGGATACCGCAGTAATAGCAGTCATTGCGGCAGTAATTGGTAAATTCAATAAGTCCCCGGATAAAGACCCGCTTTCCGTACTGCCTGTCCCGGATGCGGCAGGCTTTTTCCGCAAAAATCCGGGCATCCTCCTTGGTGGGATCTTTAATCAGGCTCTTCCACTGTTCCCGGGAAAGGATTTCCCCCGACTCCAGAGCCTTCAGGTTTTTCTCTTTTTCCGGGTTCATCCTGCATCTCCCTCCCTGTTTGTGCCGGGTGTTCCGGAAGCTTTGGAATAAAGTGCTTTGGAACTGACGCCAGGAAGCCTCCCCAGCTTCCCGGACAGGGCGCTGATCACATCCATGGGGGCATCCAGCACCACACTGATAATATTCACCTGCTTCTTTTCGTAGGGCAGGCCCATACGGCCAATCACATAGGAACCATACTGATGAAGCAGGGCGTTGATTTTTTCCGCCTGACGGCGGTCTTCAATAATG
The DNA here is from genome assembly GCA_018715905.1 of Candidatus Caccovicinus merdipullorum. Taxonomy (GTDB): domain Bacteria; phylum Bacillota; class Clostridia; order Lachnospirales; family Lachnospiraceae; genus Caccovicinus; species Caccovicinus merdipullorum. The sequence goes on from DVKS01000046.1 coordinate 3,839, forward strand.
ATGCCGATAACGGCAATTCTCGTACTGGATTCCTCCAAAGCAACCTTCCTTTCTTTCGGGGAACCGGGCGGCAGACGGAAAGGACAGAAAAAGGCGCCGGGGAATTCAAAGATCAATCCTCCCGGCGCCGCAGGGTGCACGAAATAAGCCCGCATGCACATCCGTGCCATGCAGATCCTCTTCTTCCCGTCAGATTCGCTTACCGGTCAGTTCCATATATTTTTCTTCTTTGCCGCAAAAGTATTGTTTATTCACGGCGCAGATGTGTTTTTGTCACTTTCATCTGTCAAAGGACAGATTTTGTATCATTTACGACAGTCTACAGCAAAATGCCGGATTCTGTCAAGTACTAATTAGATTTTTTATCATTTTTGCCTGACTTTCAAACCGTCTTATTCCATCGGGCGTTTCTCAATATGAAACATTTCCTTTAACATCAGCCAGTTTGCCCGGAAAAAATTCATCAGCTGCCAGTACCCTGCTCCGGTCAGCCCCAGTTCCTCAATCAGCTGAAATTTCGCCAGAAGGCTTCTGGGATCCTCAAACCAAACCTCGTGACGGATCCCATACTGCCAGTAATAAAAGTATGGAGACCTGGCAGTCTGATCAAAGTAAATCTCGGAACCATGGTCAATTGCCAGCTGGATGGCTTCCAGCGTATGGATAGTGTTGGCCCTGGTAACGTCCTTCTCATAGGGCAGCGGCCAGTCATAGCCATAATTGGGAATCCCAAGGCTGATTTTCTCCGCCGGAATCTCTGACACAGCATACTCCGCCACACGGCGTACCATATGAATGGGGGCCACCGCCATGGGAGGCCCCTGGCTGTAGCCCCACTCGTAAGTCATTAACATCACCCGGTCAGCAGCCTCCCCCAGCAGCCGGTAATCAATCCCCTCATACAAAAGTCCCCTCTGGGCTGCCGATGTCTTCGGCGCCAGGGCCACCGTCACAAAATATCCGAAAAGATTCAGAATCTGCCGTATCCGGGACACAAACTCTACGTAAGCCGGCCCGTCCTCCGCACGCACATATTCAAAATCGATATCCAGGCCCGTAAATCCGCTTTCCTGCATTGTTCTCCCAAGTTCCCAGATCAGCTTCTGCTGAACGGCAGCATCATGGACCAGAACTGAGATCAGGTTATTATTAAAGGTGCCGCTGGAGTCAATGGGGGTCAGGGTCATTACCGCCCCAACCCCTGCCTCCCTGGCCGCCTGGATCATCCAGCGGTCATCACTGACGGGATGCACCAGGTTTCCCTCTGCGGTAAATCCATAAGAAAACACATACAAATCCGTAAGAAAGGGAAGTGTCTCATCCAGGGTACGGGAATTTATAAATGGATAAGCGTATCCAAAGACATAAAGATCACGTCCTCCTTCTTCCCCGGTGCCTTCTTCTTTCGGCGGAATGTATAATGACTGGCCAACTGCCAGCCGATAAGGATACGCGATCTGATTTGCCCACAAAAGCGCATCTATGGCAATTCCGGTATCCTGTGCTATGGCATCTACAGTATCGCCTTCTTTTACCACATAAATCTCCAATCTGTTTCACCTTATTTTCTCTGCTTTCCACAAATATATGCGCTGGTATACAAAAAAATCCGGACGAAAAAATCAACAAAATTCAGTTTGATTTTTCGCCCGAATTAATCACAACGTTTCTTGACAAACGGTATTTCTGCAATTTTTTTCCTTTGCATTTTCTTAAATTTCTGATTTTTCCTGCCATTTCCCGGAAAATTCCTATAAATATTCCCGAAATTTCTTCTATAGCTCTTTACGTTAATCAACACTCCCCCTGTATTGTGTCAATTATCTTTTTGTGTTAGCATACACGTAGAAAGTATGTACCTGCAAATCAGCATCCAAAATCAAGGAGGCCCATAATATGATGTGCGAAACCTTTCCCTTAACTGCCGCTGAAAAGCTCCACCTTCTTGCCGTACAGGAATTTAATCCTCAGGTAGTAAATATCGGTGTATGCCTGACCATGAAGGCAAATCTGGATTTCGGCCTGCTGAAAAAATGCATCCAGCTGGAATATCAGCGATGCGACAGTCTGCGCATTCGTTTTACTCCCCCGGATGATTCGGGCGAGATCCGCCAGTACATCGCTCCCTTTGACTCACGTGACATCCGTTTTGTGGATTTTACCGGGAAAAACCAGGAAGAGATCCAGAAAACCATGTATGACTGGACAGCAGTTCCTTTTGCCCGCTATGATTCTCCTATGAATGAATTTGTCATGGTATCCCTTCCTGACGGCTATCAGGGGATGTATCTGCTTTTTGACCATATGCTTACAGATTCCTGCGGCGTTATTGCCATGGTAAAGGATATCATGGAATTATACAGCCACTATGTCTTCGGCACCCCCTATCCCCAGCCTCTGCTTTCCTACCGCGATGCGGCAGAAGCAGACTTAAAAAAGGCCGCTGATCCCATACGTCACGCAAAGGATGAGGCCTTCTGGAAAGAACAGGCCGCCCTGGGAGAACCGATCTTTACCTCCATTGCCGGCCCGCGCCTGCTGGAAGAAAGCCGCCGCCGTCACCATAATCCCTCCCTGCGGGCCGCTGACCGGCAGATGACCGATCTTTCCGTAGGACAGTCCAGCTACTTTCTGGAGCCGGAACCATCACAGAGACTGATGGACTACTGCGCCATGTACGGCATTTCCATGACCAATCTGTTCCTGATGGGACTGCGGACTTATCTTTCCAAAGTAAACGGAAGACAGCCGGATATCAGCGTCCGCAATTACGTTTCCCGCCGAACCTCCCGTTTAAGCCGTCTTTCCGGAGGCACACGGATCCACTGCTACCCCTGCCGGACTATCATTCCTGAAGATACCGAATTTCTGGACGGAGTCCGCACCATCCAGATTCTCCAGAATAACATTTACAAGCATGTGAACTACGATTCCACAGCCGCAGTTCAAGCCTACCTGAAGGCCTATAACGCGCCGCCCAAGACCACCTATGAAAGCGTTGCCCTGACCTATCAGCCGGTGCCCATCCGCATGCCAAATGAAAAACTGGCTCAGATTCCTTATAAAACCAAATGGTTTACCAACGGAACTGCCATCCAGGAACTGTATCTTACCGTGATGGATTGCCCATCCGGCGGACTGGAATTTTACTTCAAATATCAGACAGCTCAGGTTTCTGACCACGATGTAGAACTTCTGTACTATTATCTGATGCGGATCATCTTTATGGGAGTGGAAAATCCCGAGATGACCGTAGGCGAAATAATGGATGCGGTGTAATGAAATACACCGCATCCTTTTATAACTATCCTTTCTCCGCTGGTCCCTTAAAAATTATCTTCCGCTTTAATCCAGATGAAACACCAAATCCAAATCAACAGATACCGGACTGTTGTCAGGATTCGTTTCCATAATGTCTGCCATATAATCCCACCACTTCCGGTTAATCTCCGTATCCGCAGACCGGGCCCACAATTCCTCATCCTCCACTTCCAGATAACCGTAAAGCACATTGGTTTTCTTATCCAGATAGATGGAATAATTTCTTCCGCCATGGGCATGGATCATTTTCTTTCCTCTCTTTCCACAGCTGCATCTTTTTTCCTTAATCATAACGAAAAAGCTGTTGAGCAGCTTCTCGAAAAAAGCTGCCGAAGAACAGACACTTCAGCAGCTTTTAAAATTCTTAACGCTTTGATTTTTAATGCTTTGCTTCCTGATACCTTTAATCCTTAGTGCTTCGGGATCAGCACCTTGGTTCCGCCCATATAAGGCCACAGAACCTCGGGAATCGTCACGCTTCCGTCTGCCTGCAGATGATTCTCCAGGAAGGCGATCAGCATACGCGGCGGGGCTACTACCGTATTATTCAGGGTATGGGCCAGATATTTGCCGTTGGGGCCGTCCACGCGGATGCGCAGGCGGCGCGCCTGTGCATCTCCTAAATTGGAGCAGGAACCTACCTCAAAGTACTTTTTCTGTCTGGGAGACCAGGCCTCCACATCGCAGGATTTCACTTTCAGATCAGCCAGGTCGCCGGAGCAGCACTCCAGAGTACGCACCGGGATCTCCATGGAGCGGAACAGATCTACCGTATTCTGCCACAGCTTGTCATACCACATGGGAGACTCTTCCGGCTTACAGATAACGATCATCTCCTGCTTTTCAAACTGATGAATCCGGTATACGCCTCTCTCCTCGATTCCGTGAGCGCCTTTCTCCTTGCGGAAGCAGGGTGAATAGCTGGTCAGAGTCTGAGGAAGCTTCTCCTCCGGAGTAACGGTATCAATGAACTTTCCGATCATGGAATGCTCGCTGGTACCGATCAGATACAGATCCTCTCCTTCGATCTTATACATCATGGCGTCCATCTCTGCAAAGGACATAACACCGGTCACCACATTGCTGCGGATCATAAAAGGCGGAATGCAGTAGGTAAAACCGCGGTTAATCATAAAATCACGTGCGTAGGCAATTACAGCGGAATGCAGTCTTGCAATATCCCCCATCAGATAATAAAATCCATTGCCTGCCACTCTGCCTGCAGCATCCAGGTCGATGCCGTCAAAACGTGCCATAATATCCGTATGATAGGGGATCTCAAAGTCCGGAACTACCGGCTCGCCGAACCGCTCAATCTCCACGTTCTCGCTGTCATCCTTTCCGATGGGCACGCTGGGATCGATGATATTGGGAATGGTCATCATGATCTTGCGCACTCTGGCCTTTAAATCCGTCTCCTGCTCCTCAAGTTCCGCCAGACGGGCCGCGTTTGCATTGACCTGTGCCTTTACGGCCTCTGCCTCCTCCTTCTTTCCCTGGGCCATTAGCTTTCCGATCTCCTTGGAAAGCTTGTTCCGGGAAGCACGGAGATTATCCGCCTCTGCCTGTACAGCACGGCTTTTTGCATCCAGCTCAATGACCTCATCTACCAGAGGCAGCTTTTCATCCTGAAACTTATTTTTAATGTTCTGCTTTACGATGTCCGGATTTTCGCGAACAAACTTTAAATCTAACATGATATTCCTCCTGCATGCAGTATTTGCTATGAGCATGATGGTTTACTCTGCCTTTTAAGATACCACATTTCTGCAGGAAAAGGAAGTATTTTTCCGGGAGTTTTTATCCTTGGTGCATGGGCCGCCGGCGGATGATGGGTTTCATCCGGAAGAAAAGGCCGGATTTTTTAAGAGCCGGACGCAGAGCCATGTACACCGCCACAGAAGCCACGGTGGAAATTACCGCATTGATGGAAGTGGATGCCAGGTTCCACGCCAAAGATACCTCCGCTGCCGGTTTCCCCAGGATCAGGAGTTTATAATAATAGCCCACCAGCGGATCCGCGACCACATTGAAGAGCAATCCTCCTGCCGCTGCCAGGATTGTCCAGAAGAGTACATGGCCCCGGTCATTGGACTCTGTGATCTTTCCCAGCCTGTGGGCAATAAAACCGGTAATCAGGCCGATGCACAGCTTAAGAAGCAGCGTCTTCGGCACGTAAACCACATAAACCGGATCCAGCAGATCTCCTATTGCCATACCGATGGCTCCTCCCAGGCCGCCGTAGAAACCACCTAAAAGAAGGGCTCCAAGAACGCAGACCGCATTTCCCAGATGAATCGATGTGGCATCCCCTCCGGGAAGCTGAATCTTGATCTGAAGAAACGTAAAAACCACATAAGACAGCGCCGCCATCAGGCCGGTCAGCGCCAATTTATAAACTTTATCATTTTTTTGTTCCATAGCATATCCTCCTCTTCCTTTTTTCGCTTTCTGGGCTACATCATAGCACGGAAGTGGAGTGCTTAAAATATCCAGTTTGTTTGATTTTAACCAGTCCACCTATTCCCTGGCTTCCACACAGATGGCAATGCCTTCCTGAAACCGGATCGTTCCGGACTCCTCTGTCAGTTCATTGCTGATGCACCGGCTGCTGGCCGCCTCCAGGTCATAATCCTGCAGCGGATATTTAAATCCCTCCAGAGTGATGCCCCGTATTTCTCCCAAAAGGGGAAGAAAAGAGACGTACTTACCCCACAGCTGGTCTTTATGGAAGGTATAATGGTCCTCAATCAGAAAGATCCGATTCTGCCGGTCCAGAATACAGGCCTCCACGCCCTTCTGCAGACAGCCGTATAGGAGAAATACATTTGCCAGCATATGATCAAAACGCCCACCTGTGGCGCCCAGTATGGAAATTTTCCCGGCGCCTCCTGCTATGGCACGGCGAAGAGCCAGTTCCGTATCCGTCTCGTCTTTTTCCGGAGGATGCACGTCCCACCGGATAAAGGGGTACTGCCGGAATTCTTCCACAAGACTCTCATCTGCCGTATCCAGATCCCCCACCACTACATCCGGCAGGATCCCCAGGGCCTTTGCCGCCGCCAGGCCGCCGTCTACAGCTATTGTCAGGTCAAATTTATTTTTTCTGCAAAAATCACCGGCGAAATCCAGATCCAGTGTTCCGCCGGTAAGAATCAGACAGTTTTTCATGGTTAGTCCGCCTCGTATTTCCTTAACACATCCATAAATTTCCTGGTATTCTCTCCTGGGTCTCCCCGGAATACGGAAGATCCCGCCACCAGGATATTGGCCCCTGCTTCCAGAAAAACAGCTGCATTTTCCGGTGTGATCCCGCCGTCCACCTGAATGTCCAGATGCAGTCCCCGTTCCGTGGCCAGGCGGCGCAGTGCGCGTACCTTTTCCAGTGTATAAGGAATGTATTCCTGACCGCCGAATCCGGGATTCACTGTCATAACAAGGACCTGATCCACCTGATCCAGAATACATTCCAGTACAGAAACCGGCGTTGCAGGGTTCAAAGCCACACCGGCCTTCATACCCAGAGCATGGATCTGACTGACGGTCCGGTCCAGATGAAGGCAGGCCTCCTGATGAACACAGAGGAGCTCTGCACCGGCTTCCTTCATGACCTGGGCATAGCGTCCCGGCTCCTTTACCATCATGTGTACGTCAAAAACCATATCCGTACATTTCCTTATGGAGGCAATCACCGGCATCCCGAAAGAAATACTGGGGACAAAAAGTCCGTCCATCACATCCAGGTGCAGGTATCCGGCTCCCGCCTCCTCCACCGCCTTAATCTGTCTTTCCAGATTGGAAAAATCACAGCCCAAAAGAGAGGGTGCTAATATATTCATCCTAATATCTCCTTTTCTCTTTCAGCTCCTGATACAGGAGCTTGTAGTTGCCGTAACGGCTTTCGCTTAATTCTCCCCTCTCCAGCGCAGCCTTCACCCCGCAGTCCGGCTCTCCGATATGGACGCATCCGTTAAAACGGCACAGATGCTCGTAAGAACCAAATTCCGGAAAACAATCTTTTAATTCTTCCGGCTTCATATCATTCACATACATGGAGCTGAATCCCGGCGTATCCATCATATAGGTATTTTCTTCCACGTAAAACAGCTGGGAATGCCTGGTGGTATGCTTTCCCCGTTTGATCTTTTCGCTGATTCCGCCGGTCTCCATATCTGCTTCCGGCTGGATGATATTCGTCAGCGAAGATTTTCCCACCCCTGAGGGACCGGCCAGAACCGTGGTCTTTCCGCAGATAAACTCCCGGATGTCTGCCACCCCCGCCTGTTCTCTGGCACTGATAAACTTTACCGGATAACCGGCCGCCTCATAAATTTTCCTGTAAACATCCATCTGCTGCTGGCCGCACAGATCAATCTTGTTAAAACACAGCACCACCGGGACTTTGGCCCGCTCCATCATCACCAGGAAGCGATCCAGAAGATTTAAATTCGGCTCCGGATCCCTTACGGCAAAAAGTACCAGAGCCTGGTCCACGTTTGCTACTTCCGGACGGATCAGCGCATTCTTCCGGGGAAGGATCTCCTCAATGTTCCCTTCTCCCCCTGTTTCATCCAGCACAGAAAAAGTTACATTATCTCCTACCAGAGGCTTGATCTTCCGGTTTCGGAAGACCCCCTTTGCCCTGCACTGATACACTCTGGCCTGGCCGTCATGTACGTAATAAAACCCTGCGATTCCTTTGATTATTTTACCTGTCATGCTCTTTTATTCCTCTGTCTTAAAGAAGGACACCGGATAGGATACCAGAACCTGGTCCTTATCCAGATCAACCAGTTCTACGGTGCCTTCTTCCACTCCGTCGGCTCCTACAATCCTTGAGAAAGAAATGGGAATCACAGAGTCGCCTACCACAGTCCTGGGTTCAATCAGGTTCCGGTAAACCGGCTTTCCATCCACATCCTGACGCAGGCGGATGACGATCCGTACACTGGTTTCGGCATAGCCCGGCCCGTAATTTAAGCTTAATTTATATTCCTTATCAATAGACCCGATATAACTGGTCTTTCCAATCAGCGTCTCTTCCGGTCCAAGACTTACAGTATACTGAATCACCGTGCCTCTGGGAGCCGTGGAGCCGACTGTAATCGTCTGGTTAAAGACAAGACCTTCCTCCACATCACTGCTGTAATCGGAACCTGCAGCCTCCGGAACAAATCCCGATGCCGTCAGAAGTTCATTGGCCGCCTCCGGCGTCATGCCAGTTACATCCGGCACCGGAAGCATAGCCGGTCCGCTGCTTATGGTAAGAGTTACCGTCTCACCTTCCCGCAGCATCTGAGGACTGTAGCGGATCACATTTCCAGCAGGAATGGTATCACTGCTTTCTTCATTAGATGCCACCACCAGATTTTTCTCCTGAAGAAGCGTGCGTGCCGCCTGAAATTCCATTCCCTCAAGGCCCAGCCCCGCTAAGTCGATGGTTCCGCTTCCTTTGCTGACCTTTACCGTAATCGTACTGTTTCTCTCCAGAACCGTACCCTCTGGATATTCCTGAGCCATAACGTATCCCGACGGATACCTGTCGGATGTCTCTTCGCTGCTTACCACCATCCGGATCCCGGAATCATCCAGAAGCTCCCTGGCATCTTCCTCCAGAAGCCCTACCACCTGAGGCATATACACCTGTCCTTCCGCCAGGGCCGCTGTGGTAACCTCCGCCATGCTGGTCTCCGCCGCCTGACCTGCAGGACTCTCTCCGCTGGGCTTTGACTTAAGAAGCCCCCCCAGATGGAGTACCACAAAAATCAGAACTGCCACAATAAGAATGGCGGCCACCACACCGGTTACAGCAAAAATCCGTTCCAGTTGGTGACTGATGTCCATCTGCTGGGGTTTCCGCTTCCTCGGTCCGTCTCCTTCCGGTCTGCCGGAAGCGGAAGACCCGGCTTTTCTGGAAGGAACGGAACGTTCCTGGTCTGCGTCTGCTTCCTGCGCCAGAACTGCATCTTTGCTTTCCTGTACCGGAACAGGAACTTCTGAAACCGCCCCTTCCGGTCCGGCATATCTCTTTCCCCTGGTCTTTCTTGCAAATGCCTGTGAAAATCCGCTGGGGTGAATCAACGCCCGACGAAGATCGGCAATAACCTCTTCTGCCGATGCATACCGGTCTTCCGGCC
>DVKS01000047.1 GCA_018715905.1 Candidatus Caccovicinus merdipullorum
CATGACGGCAGACGCGGCTTTATCTATCACACCGCCGTGTGCGCAGAATACCAGGGCCGGGGAATCGGGAAAAACCTGGTGGAGCGGGCCATGGATGCCCTGGAACAGGAAGGAATTCATAAGACGGCCCTGGTGGTGTTTAAGCGGAACGTGTCGGGAAACGGTTTCTGGGAGAAGATAGGCTTTGAGAGCAGAGACGACCTGGTCTATCGGAACCGTGCGATCCACGAAATAGAGCGGATGGATACCTGAGCGATGCCGGGCGGGATATGCCGATCATCCGGCGGCAGGGATGAAATGCAGATTGCCGGGATGCTGGGATGGAAGACATCCGGTCAATGGGAAAAGCGGATCAGCAGGGAAAAATGATCTGCGAAATAAAAATCATAACAGCGGAACATAAGAGAAGGCCAGTTCGGAAAGCGGACTGGCTTTTCTTTTACGCAGTATCCGGCAGAACGTGCCAGAGATACGTCTTTTCGGATTGGAGTAAAAAAGATATATTAAAAATATAATTATATATTAATCGATATATATTAATATAAAAATATGTGTTATACTGAATTAAACCCATGTTTAAATCAACTGCAGAAAAGGAGAAGATTTGTTATGGCAAGAGTGCCGGAAGAAGCATTGGAAGCGCTGGGAGGGTTAAAAAAACTGTCTCCTACAGAACTGGAATTTATGAAGGTGATCTGGGTTCATCCGGAGGGAATCAGCAGTGAAGTCCTTTACGAAACCTTTCCCCAGGCAAGGGGAACGAAGAGCACAATCCTGTATAAAATCTGCGAAAAAGGATATGCCAGAAACCGGCAGGAGGGAAGGCATCATATCTACACGCCGGTCGTCTCAGAAAGCGATTACGAGAAGGCGCTGATCCGCCAGCAGTTAAAGAAAAGCTTCGGGGACAGTTCCTTTGAGCGGCTGGTGGCGGCTTTCTGCGGGAAAAAAGAGCTGTCTGAGCGGCAGCTGGAGCGGGTGCGGGGAGCACTGGCGGAGCTGGAGGAGGAGTTGGAGAAACAAATATAATTATTTTTATAAGATTATATGCAAATATATTGACGCAATTAATCGCCTGTGTTATTCTGGAGATAGGGAGTATGGCCATATAAATGAGTTAAAAATAATCGAACCCATTGCAAGGAGGACTCTGGATGAACCTAACCACAATTGCTGATTTTATTCTTTTTCTCATCACGACCGCATGCATCATGGACCTGATGCTTCTCATTCTGGCATTTGCTGGCGGGTTCAGCAGGAAAAGGATGCGGGCAGTTTATGGAGACCGGATTCTGAAAGGAATGGTATGCTGTTTCACCTTTTTTCTGCCGCTTTTTACCGGATATTTATTTCACATACTGACGATTCTTCATGTCCGGCAGGTCGATTCCGGACCCTTTGATCTGGAAATCCTGCAGCGGTATCAGACCTTGGCAGCCTGCCTTCCCGCAGGATATCAGACCGGATTTCAGGTGGTTTTTTGTGTATGGTTTTTCGGGTTTCTGTGGTTTGGGATATCTCCCATTTGCCGAAACCAGAGACTGCTGAAAACGCTTGTCTGCCATTCGAAAAGGATTCCCCAGGAAATCCTTAAAGGAATTTCTGCCCGCGTATATCAAAGTGAAATGCTTTCCTGCCCTTTTTCATGGGGCGTATTTAGCCGGAATATTGTTCTTCCTGCCGAAGGCCTGAATGAATGGGAAAAGGAAGTTGTTTTTGCTCATGAGTGGACCCACTGCAGGAGAAGAGATTCTCTTTATCGCTTTCTGCTTTCCTGTTTGTGCGCGGTATACTGGTTTAATCCGGGAATCTATCTGCTGTCGGACTGGTTTGTGGCAGTAAATGAAATGGCCTGCGATGACATAGTCCTGGCGGGCAGAAGCAGTGCAGAGCGGTATCGATATGCTGAACTTTTGTATCGGTTTTCTGCCGGAGAGGAGAGAGGCGGGATATCCCCGGGAAAAGGATGCGGCGTTTCTTTTTCTGGCTTTCCGGGCAGAGCCTTTCCGGGCAGAGTACTTGCCTGGCGGATTGAGAATGTAGGGAAAAGGATAAGGAAAAACCAGGGGCCAGCGGTGATTCTTGCGGCAGTGTTTCTTTTCTGTGCTGCTTACCCTGGAATAACAATGGTTTCCGTCTGTGGAATGTTAAAACTGGAGGATTTTGCAGCAGGAAAGATTATGGAAATATCCGCCAGGGAGCTGGATGAAAAACGATATGGCGTGAATCCGGCAGGATGGCAGCAGGAGTATGTAAACTATACATTTGAAGGAAGCGGTGAAACGAAGCACGGAGAACCGGGCAGATGTGTAGTGCTGAGGCATCGAGAAGAGACAGGAAAAATGATGGAAATGACGAAAACAACAGAAACAGAGACGGACCGCATGCCTGCAGAAACGAAAGAAGATGCTTTGGCCCGGGAAAAGCAGAGAACGGTGGAGGGAAAAGGAATTGTGCTGGAAAATGTTTCGACTGTCCGCAGCTGCTTACGCACGTTTACGGTGATTTTGACTGATTAAAAAGTTCTGCCGTCATATCTAAAAAAGCGCCCGCAGTGCGGACAACGGCCGGACCGTAAAGCGGGGGAACAGGATCCATGGGGAGCCTGTTCCCCCTATTTTACGGCGCGAGTCTTTTTCACGCATCTGACCGGGAATAAGCATTCTTCATCTGTCCGCTCAGCTCATACAGCACTTTATTAAGCGTCCCGGAAAGCTCCTTTTTCACCATATCGGCAACAGCCCGGTTTGCTTCCTGCCGAAGGGCCTTCCTGGCAGCCCCATCCGTTTCTTTTTCCAGGAGGGCGTCGTACCGGTTCAGAAGTTCATGGCTTTTCGCTGCTACATGTTCCTGACAGCGTTCCACATGGATCAGGGATTTACTGTAGGACGCGTCCGCCATGGCTGCGATCATGCGGCTGGTCCAGTAGAAGTTGTCTGTAGATACCTCTTTCGTGGTATTTGCCAGGTACTCCGGCGTTTCTTCCACATCTGCGTAGAAGGGAGCCAGTACATTAAAGGCGTTGGAGGCAAAAGCCAGCCATTCAATGGTGCTGCAGTCCGCCGATTTCTCCGGACGCATCTGGATCAGCGCACAGAAATCGTTCCGGTTGATGCCGATGGAACGATAGGCTCCGCGCATGGATCTGTCTCCATAGGAGGCATAGGGATCGTAAGCCGTCCCCTGATAATGGGAGGAAAGCACATACTTCACGTCCTCCACGGTGATCTTCTTTTCCGGAACCATGCACCAGGGAATGTCATCAGAAACAGGCGTATAGCGTGCATCCGGGCCGTCCCACTTGCAGGTGTTGGGATTGAAATACCGCTCCATGAACCAGGCGCGGGGAGTGTTATAGACATGATCGGAATCGTCATGGCTGCCGAAGGCATCCCGGGGATTCAGCACGCCGTCCTGAGACAGGTCCAGGTGATGGGCATCGATGAACTCTTTCAGATCCGCAGAGCACATATGGGACTTTTGTTCAGAAAAGGCGTCCTCCAGATCGAAGCTGTCGATACCAAGCTGATTGGGCATCACTACGTAAACATCATCCGGCACCCGCTTTGCTATCCAGTGATGTCCTCCGATGGTCTCCAGCCACCAGATTTCTTCATGATCCTGAAAGGCGATGCCGTTCATTTCATAGGTACCGTACTGCTCCAGCAGGCTTCCCAGCCGCTTTACGCCCTCTCTTGCACTGTGTATGTAGGGAAGCACCAGGCAGACGATGTCCTCCTCGCCGATGCCGCCGGGCACTTCCTCTTTTCCATTCTCCGCAGGCTGATAGACCACCAGCGGATCAGCCCCAAGGACCCGGGGATTGGAAGTGATCGTTTCGGTGGCTGTCATTCCAACGCCAGCCTCATTGACACCGCTGGCAGCCCAGATTCCTTCGCCTTCCACGGCATTGGGTACTGCGGTATAGCGCATGGGATTGTCCGGCAGTTCCACCCTCACATGGGAAATGACAGACTGATAGATCCGCGGCTGCTCGTCTGGATGTACCACCACGAATTTCTTTGGGGTAAAACGTCCGGCGCTGGAATCGTCATTTCTCGCAATCATCGTCGACCCGTCGTAGGACGCCTTTTTTCCCACCAGTATTGTTGTACAGGGCATATTTTCCTCCGTTCCGGAGCACACAAGCAAAGTTTGCTGCGCTCCCTTTTGTCATTTGCTTCTTAAAATAAATGCGTTTTTTGACAAGGGTATTATACTCCCGCCCGGTGGAATATGCAATGAGTCAAAAACCTCGCAGCTTGCTGCGGGGCATCAAATTTGCAGTGCAGTAAGCCTAAGACTCCACCTCCGGCTTTTTTCCGCAATAAGGGCAGAATGCAGCGCCGCCGGCGCGTCCTAAAAAGTGTCCGCAATGCGGGCAGCGGTTAAAAATGGCGAGAAAGATAATTGCTGCCAGCATAACAAAAAGTGCGGCAATCACCAGCCAGAACCATTTCAGCCAGCAGCCAAGCAGGATAAGCAGAATGCCCAGTACAGGAGAGGTCCAGCCGATAATACGTACATGATTTAATGGGATTTTTTTCATTTTCATGTCGCCTCCTGAATTTTTTAGTGTTATGACAGGTGCTTAGGGTCATACGGGCAAAATAAAAATTAATTTCTTAAACAAGTGACTTAAACATAATAAGACAGGGATTTTCTGCGTCCCACATTTCTGTCAAAGTAATAAGTGATTCAAACCCAATGCTTTTATAGAATTTACGAGTTTGCGCATAAGGTTCGAAATCAACAGTATCACTTAATGTTTTTACAATCACATATTTGCATCCCTTTAAAATAAAATAATTTTCTGCAGCATGGTAAAGAGCTTTTCCTACGCCGCAGAGGTGATAATCTGGATGAACCCCACATACAAATATATCCCCTGTATTTCGATAATATGAATATCTTTTATCATTTATTGCGTCTCCAATCAGTTCTTCGCCATTTATCTCTGCAGCATAGCAAGGTGAGTATGGTTCAGCAGAATATCCTGCCGATGACTATAAGGATTTCAGTTAAAATAATATCTGACAGTTTTCATTCCTTACCAGTTCAGCAAATTGTTCATTATCCAGTTGTTTAGAAACCAGTGCTACAGACTGGTCAGAGCGTTTTTGCGTGTAAATGACAACCCGCGCATCTTTTCTCATATTTTTGATTTTCTCCAGATCGATCATTTGACACCGGTACATCTGGTACAGCAAAAAGTCATTGGATTTATAGCTGACAGTAACCGGTGAACGGGTGTCAAATACTTCTTTTAGTTTTCGATGTGCATTGATCTGATAATGATAAGAATCCCTGTCCTGTGTAAAAACGGTTATTGTTTCGATCTTGGGGTAGTACCATGAAATAACTTCTGCTAAAATCGTCAGTGATATTTCGCCGGCATTTTTCTTCTTTGCACGGCCAGTTCCTGTCATTGTGTCAGATATTGGCCAGTTCTGATACATTTCAGAAATCCATTGACTGTATGCAATCATATCAAGAGGATCTGGTTTTTCTATGTACCGGCGCATATAACTTTTTAAAATGCCCAAAGAGGATGCTGCCGCAAGAACGATTTGGTAAAGATTCCCTTCTTCACCATTTGCCAGATCAGCATAACTTTCTTCTGCAACAGTATATATGGGAAAACCCTCTTCTCTTAGTAATTCAATATATCTGCTGCGGAATACGGAATCTTTTATTTCTTTTAAAACCCAGTTGGGAATAAAGATTACGTCATAACCGCATAAAAGAGATTTAGCCGGGATTTTGCTGCGCTCCATTTGTTCCATAAATGATATCGCAGAATTGTCCAAGAGGGCGATTTTGGTTTCGCCTCTGTACTCTGTGTATTTCGGTATATTAAACATCCACGTTCCTCATCACCAAATTGATTTCTTTTACAATGTTCTCCAGAAATGCGGCATTATTATGGTTATATGCGAGTTCTGGATCCTTCTGAATCTGATCCTGGATCTTGGCTTGGAGTGACCCGACATTTACCACAAAGGACGGCATCACTAAGCTGTCATCAAGGCCCAGGGAACGAAAACGTTCTGCCAGATTTGTAAATGGGATATCAAAATTTTCCTTAACGGAAGCCATAACAGACTGGTTCCCGTTTTGAAATGCACTTTCATACAGCGTAATCAATACCGCTTTATATGGAGCCTGAAAAGCATCCATGCAGTGAAATATTTTAGACAGAAAATCCATTTCCGGCAGTTCTGTATAATATG
>DVKS01000048.1 GCA_018715905.1 Candidatus Caccovicinus merdipullorum
AAACATTGTTTGATTCAAACATATTTGCACACGGAGTGAGTCATGAAGTATATTGTGTTTGATCTGGAATGGAACCAGAGTCCCAGCGGGAAAGAAGGGGCTGTGGAGAGCCTTCCTTTTGAAATTATTGAGATCGGGGCTGTGAAGCTGGACGAAAATTTCCGGCAGATCGACGATTTCCACCAGCTGATTTCACCGGGCGTTTATTCCCAGCTTCATTATAAAATATCGGAAGTCACCCATCTGGATATGGGATTGTTAAAACGGCAGGGCATTGCCTTTCCAGAGGCAGCCTGCCGTTTCCTTTCCTGGTGCGGAACAGATTATGTCTTTGTAACCTGGGGTTCTATGGATCTGACGGAGCTGCAGAGGAATATGGTCTATTACGGGGTAACGATTCCTTTCCCCATGCCTTTTCTTTATTACGATCTGCAGAAGCTTTACGGGCTTTTGTACACAGAGGGAGGAAAGGACAAGCTTTCTCTGGATCAGGCGGTGGAGGAGAGAAATATCCTTGTGGAAAAGGACCGGCCTTTCCACCATGCCCTGGATGACGCTTATTACACCGGAAGAGTTATGGCGGCCATGGAGTTTAACCGGGTAAAGGAATTCCTTTCCATGGACTATTATCGGATACCTCAGAAGCCGGAGGAGGAGGTATACCTGAATTTTCCGGGATATACCAAGTTTGTTTCCCGGGAGTTTCCTGTGAAGGAAGAAGCCATAGGCGATAAGAGGGTAACGGATGTGATCTGTCCTGCATGCCGCAGGATGCTGAGAAAGAAGATACGCTGGTTTCCTATGAATTCAAGGCTTTATGTCTGCCTTGCGGTTTGTCCGGAGCACGGCCTGGTCCGGGGTAAGATCCGGATAAAAAAAGCAGAAGACGGCGGCGTTTTTGCTGTGCGTACTACGAAATTTACTGACGAGGCCGGCGCTGCTTTGATCGCGGAGAAACGGGATGAGATCCGGGTAAGGCGGACGGAGAAAAATAAGCAGAAGCGGCTGGCAAGGAAGCAGTCAAGGCGGGGAAAAGCGCGGAACAAAGCCACGGAACAGAACCGCAGGATGGAAAGCATCGGATAAAAAACGGTTAAAAAACAAAAAGCCCGCAGCTCTGCTGCGGGCTTTTTGACTTTGGCCATTGGAGCACCGCCCGCCGGCACATGAGGGCTTATTCGGAAATTCCCTGGCTCTCCCTCATACGGTACCCCACACCGATTTCTGTAAAAATATAGCGGGGTTCTGCCGGGTTTGTCTCCAGCTTCCGGCGGATGTGAGCCATGTTTACCCGGAGGATCTGGTTGTTGTTATTATCTGCGTAAGGCCCCCAGATGTGGTTTATAATGTAATCATAAGTGAGGACGCGGCCGCTGTTTTTGGCCAGCAGGGAGACCAGCTTGTATTCGATCTGGGTCAGATGGATTTCCTTCCCTTTTAACAGAACCAGACGGCGGGTAAAGTCGATGGTCAGATCTTCGAATACGTAGACCGGTTCGCTTTTATTCAGAGCACCTCCGGCCTGCTGGTGATGCCGGAGGGCCGTACGGATCCGGGCCAGAAGCTCGGATGTGCCGAAGGGCTTTGTGATGTAGTCATCGCAGCCGCTGTCCAGGGCAAGGACTTTTTCCTGTTCCCGGGATCTGGCGGAAATGACGATAATAGGGATCATGGACCATTCCCGTACCTGCCGGATGATTTCCAGACCATCGATATCCGGAAGCCCCAGATCCAGAAGGATCAGATCCGGAAAACAGGAAGTGATCAGAGAAAGTCCTTCCTGGCCGGATCCGGCCGTGACAACTTTGTAGTCATGGGCAGTCAGGGTTGTCTCGATGAAATTGCAAATGGTTTTTTCATCTTCGATAATAATAATCGTAGGTTTAAGATTCATCTTTTCCTTCCTTTTTCAGCGGGAGCCAGAATGTAAATCGGGCTCCGTTTTCGTGATTTTCTGCTTTTATCTCTCCGCCGTGGGCAGTGATTATGGTCTTGCATATGGAAAGGCCGATTCCCATTCCCTTTCGGGAATCGCCGCTTTGACTGGGTGAGGCAGGGCTTCCGTCAAAGATGTGGGGAAGCTGTTCCTCAGAAATTCCCTTTCCGTAATCAATTACCTGGAAGTATGCCCGCTGATTCTGGAGATAGACCTTAAGATCAGTGGGAGTGCTGGAGGAGCCGTGGTAATAGGCATTTTCCAGCAGATTGATCAGTACCTGCTCAATCAGAGTGGCGTCCATGGCAATCATAACGAAGTCTTCCGGTATGGAGACCCGGATCTGGGCCTGGGGGATCCGCTTGCGGAACCGCTGGACCGCTTCAGAGACTACTTCTTCCAAAAGTTCGGAAGTTTTGTGGATGGGTGTGTCATCGGTGCGGATGCGGGTAATGGTCAGCAGGTTTTCCACCATATTTAAGAGCCAGTTGGAATCATCGTAGATGTTCTGGATCAAAGCGCGCTTTTCGTTTTCTGAAAGGCTGTTCTGGTTTTCCAGATAAGCGGAACTGGTGCCGATAATGCCGGTAAGAGGGGTTCGCAGGTCATGGGAAATAGCCCGCAGGAGATTTGCCCGCATGGTTTCTTTTTCTGCCTCCATCAAAAGCTTTTCCCGTTCGTTGATGATCTTGCTCTGGAGTTTTAAATGGGAGGTCATGGTGCTGATCAGGGTGGAGATAATGATCATTCCCAGGAATGTCACCGGATAGCCAGCCATGGTAAAATTCAGTTTCATAAACGGATATGTAAATACGTAATTAACGCAGATAACTCCGATAAAGGAGGCGACAATACCCGGCAGATATCCATCGGTATAGCGGGCGATGAACACTACGGCAAGGATATAGACAATTGCCACGCTGGTGGTATTATTCCCCAGGTAAAAGAATAATACCGCCAAAGCTGTGGCCATCGCCATAGAAATAATTGTGATAATCAGATTTTTCATAAAGTATCAACTCCTCCGGTGGTGTTTGCGTTCTTCTACCAGACGGTCGAATTCTTCTTTTGTAAATCCAATATCCTGAAGGCGTTTTTTCCGGCGTTCCAGGCGCTGGAACCGTTCTTCCGCCTCTTTTTTTTCCAGATGCATTTTAAACAAAATAACAGCGGTGATCAGTGCTGCCAGGATCAGTGTGACAGCTGCTGCCGGCCAGAATACAGAGGGGATGGAAAAGGAACTGCCCCCGGTGCTTTCATTTTCAGAAGGATCTTCTGCCATATCGGGTGAGGGCTCCGCAGCGGACCGGCCGCTGCCTGGGGATTCGTTCCCGGATTCCGTATTGGAGGTTTTTGCGTCTCCGGATTCTGTATTTCCGGAAGAAGAATTTCCGGACTCGCCGGCACCAGACTGGCTGTCTGCTTCTTCTGTCAGGGATTCTGCAGCTTTTGTAGTAGGCTCAGGGATTCCCACAGCTTCCGATGCGGCCAGAGTAGCCGCAGCCCGTGCCAGGGAACTGGCAGCAGCGGTCTGGTGTACTTTTAACCAGGCGGAGCCTGCCGTGTGGCCCCCACAGGTATAAATGATCTGTGCAGCCGCGTCCTCCGGCGCGGCGGTGCCGGGATCAAACTGAAGGGAAATATCCGTATCACTGAAGTCTGCAGTTTTCGGTAAGGTGATGGAACAGTCGCCGTCAATGGCCAGAGACGAAATGGGACTGAGTGTAAGGCCGTCTATGGTCATGTCATTCTGAATAGACTGGTAGGACTGATCATAATCGGAAACCTTTGCGGATTTAAAATTCTGGAAACCGTAATCCAGAAGGGTTTTCGTATCCTGGTAGTGGGTCTGATGGCCGTTTAAGATCACACAGATCAGAGTCATATCGTCCCGCTGTGCAGCAGTTACCAGCGTATTCCCCGCCAGGGAAGTATAGCCGGTCTTTCCGGCAAAGGCGCCGGAGTAATAGCGGGAATCGTTCTTTTTCAGCATGGCATGGTGGGCATATACGGTATTTCCCGGGTCATCCGGATCGGGGTAGCGCTGGATGGGCGCATGCTTCCAGTAAAGGGCGCTGTCGATCTCCACGAAGGTGGGATTGGCCAAAGCTGCCTGGGTAATCAGCGCCATGTCCCGGGCCGTGGTGTAGTGGTTTTCATCATTTAAGCCGCTTGGATTGGCAAAATGGCTGCCGGTGCAGCCTAATTCGGCGGCTTTCTCATTCATCATTTCTGCAAAGGCTTCGATGCTGCCGGCGCAGTGTTCGGCCAGGGCATTGGCGGCTTCGTTGGCGGAAGCCAGCATCATGCCGTAGAGACAGTCCCGGACGGAAAGCTGGTCGCCGTCCAGCGCACCCATATTGGAACTGCCGGCTTCTACATTGTAGACGGCATTATAGGAAAATGTGACCATATCATCCAGATCGCAGTTTTCAATCACCACCAGGGCGGTGAGGATCTTGGTAATGCTGGCAGGGTAATAAGCCTGATCTGCGTTTTTTTCGTAGAGGACGGCCCCGGAATCGGCATCCATGAGGATTCCGCCGTCGGCCTGAATTCCGGTGCTTTCCGGCCAGGAGACTTCTGCCATGACCGGGCGGACGGAAAACAGGCTGCAGATTAAGATCAGGCAGAGGAGCCAGACAGGAAATGTTTTTTTATTTAACATAGATGATAAAACTCCTTATTTGAAACGGTCTTTCTGGGCGGCGGAAGCTTTCTGGTTCTTCATCATAAAGAAGAAGGAAAGGGCCAGCACAGCCAGGGTGCAGACGCCATAGGTCAGAAGAATCCTGGCGGCTGTGTCCATGAAGAAAGGCTCCGGCACGATATTGATCAGCATGTCCACTGCCGGGTCCAGAATCCACAGATCATTGTTAAAGAAAATGTGGTGGAAGATAATAAAGTACCGGTTAAAATCGGTGGACACGATCAGTCCGATCAGAGCCGCAGCGGCAAAAAACAGGAGAGTGCCGCCGAAAACAGCAGGGGGAAGGACTTTTTTGAGTTTTCCCTTTGTGGCGCAGATGAGAACCAGGGAGAGAATGATCACTGCCAGGCAGATCCGCCGCAGAGCCATGGCCCCCAGGAACAGGCCGCGGACGTCTTCCATGTGTGCGATCTCCCGTTCCGTAAAAAACTCCCGGTATTCCCCTCCTATGGTGGTCCATACATGCAGGTCTTCCCGGTCGCCGCGAAGGTAATCCATCATCTGATCGGTTACGTTCAGAAGGTCATCCATGGTCATTTCGGGAAGATCATTCAGGACGTTGTACTTGGTGTATTCTTTTTCAAAATATCCCGGCGTCCAGTAGCATACGGCTTCTACCGATGTGATCAGCAGGGTGATCATCAAACAGAAGGCGAAAAGAACGCCCAGGAACGTATGGAGAACGGTTTTTTTCATTGCAGTCACTCCTTTTTGATCCTTGTATCATAATATAACAGAATTCCGGGGAATGCAAGGATTAGAATGGCCGGAGCGCGGTTGCGTCAGCAACCAGCTTCCTTAAGCGCGGAGTATTTTTATTTGGCAGGATACTTCGTAATAAAAAAGGGAGGCTTTTCAGCCCCCCTTGGTTCTCTTGATCACTTTCAGACGGGTGAATTCCTCCCGGTCTTTCTCCTCCAGCGCATTGGTGATATTTTTGGTCAGTGTCTCATAGGAGGGGATGGTGATGTTTTTCAGTGCATTGGCCCGTTTCTGGGTCTTTTTTATATTGGTAGCCAGCCGATAGGCGGAATTTTCCACCATGGAAAGCTTGATGGTAAGCTCTTTTACTTTTTCGAATTTCATCCTGGCCTCGTCTAAGGACTGGGTTGTGTCTCCGAAGGCGTAGGTGGGTGTCAGAGGAGGCGCTTCATGCTGCACCAGGGGGATTTCTGTTCCCATGATGCTGCGGACCTTGATCCGGATGGAATCCTCTACAGGTACCGACATGCCGATTTCCTGAACATAGTGGATTCCCAGCTCGATATTGGCCTGCTGCAGAGCCTGGTATGCGGCGGTGAAGGTGGCATCGATTTCTGACTGGATGTCCTTTGCCTCATCGATCAGGTTCATCAGTTCACGGATCAGGATGTTCCGCTTTTTATCCATCAGACCGTATCCCAGTCTTGCTAAGGCCAGGGAGTTCTTCGCCAGAATCAGATTTCCTTTTGTGGGAAATGCATTCAGATTCATGGAATCACCTCCTAACGCTCATCATTGTCTTCTTCATCAAGAATCAGAGAGCCGTCCTCGGCCACTTCCGATGGTTTGTAATACTGGTCAAGGATCTTTGTATCGATCCGGTCAAGCTCTTCACGGGGGAACATTCCCAGAAGCTTCCATCCGATGTCCAGAGTCTTAAAGATATTCCGGTTGTCATGGATATCCTGGCCGATAAAACGATGTTCAAATTCTTTTCCGAAGGCCAGATACAGCTTGTCGGTGGGAGAAAGTTCGTCTTCACCGATTACCGATGCCAGAGCTCTGGCGTCACCTACCTTTGCATAACAGGAAAACAGCTGGTTTGCCACATCCTGGTGATCCTCTCTGGTAAAGCCTTTTCCGATGCCGTCCTTCATCAGACGGGACAGGGAAGGAAGCACGTTTATGGGCGGGTAAATGGACTGGCCGTTAAGATCCCGGTCCAGAACGATCTGGCCTTCTGTGATGTAGCCGGTCAGGTCGGGGATGGGATGGGTGATATCGTCGTTGGGCATGGTAAGAATAGGAATCTGGGTTACCGATCCGGGGCGCCCGGCTACGATGCCGGCTCTCTCGTAAAGGGCAGCCAGCTCACTGTACAGATAGCCGGGGAAGCCTTTACGGGAAGGAATCTCTCCCTTGGAGGAGGAGACTTCACGCATGGCCTCAGCAAAGGAGGTCATGTCCGTAAGGATAACCAGGATATGCATGCCTTTCTCAAATGCCAGGTATTCTGCCACGGTCAGGGCTACCTTTGGCGTGATCAGACGCTCCACCACCGGGTCGTTGGCCAGGTTGATAAACATAGCTACATGGTCTGATACGCCGCTTTCCTCAAAGGTCCGGCGGAAGAAGTCTGCCACATCGTACTTTACGCCCATGGCGGCAAAGACGATGGCGAACTGCTCATCAGAATCCTCCCCCAGAGAAGCCTGCTGCACGATCTGAGCAGCCAGCTGGTCGTGGGGCAGACCGTTTCCGGAGAAAATTGGAAGCTTCTGTCCGCGGATTAAGGTGGTCAGTCCGTCGATGGCGGAGATCCCGGTGCGGATATAGTTCCGGGGATATTCACGGGTTACAGGATTTAAGGGTTTGCCGTTTACATCCAGCTTCACATCGGAGGAGATTTCACCAAGTCCGTCAATGGGCTCGCCGATACCGTTGAAAGTGCGGCCCAGCATTTCCTCAGACACGGCGATTTCCATGGGATGACCGGTCAGGCGGGTGTGCGTGTTTCGTAAGGCCATGCCTTCGGTTCCTTCAAAGACCTGAATGACTGCTTTATCCCGATAGATTTCAATAATGCGGCCCATCTTGTGCTGGGTGCCGTTTACCGTCATTTCCACGATCTCATCGTAGGAGGCGCCCTGCAGGCCTTCCAGGACGACCAGAGGCCCGTTAATGCCGCTTAAACCTAAATATTCAATTGCCATAGTAAGCCTCCTTATGCATTCCGCTCTACCACTGCGTCATAGAAATCATCGATCTGCTTCCGGTAGTCGTCAAACAGATCCAGACGGTCATTGGGAACATCGTATTTGATGGAAATGATCTTGTCAAAAATCTTGTCCTCTTTTAATACGGACATGGGCATGCCCATGGAGATCAGAGAACGGGATTTCTTGTACAGGTACAGGATAATTTCCATCATCTTAAACTGCTTTTCCATGGGAACGCAGGTATCATCCTTGTGGAAGGCGTTCTGCTGCAGGAAGCCCACTCGGATCACCTTGGCGATTTCCAGGATCAGCTTCTGATCGTCAGGAAGCACGTCTGCGCCGATCAGCTTTACGATCTCCATCAGGCTGCTTTCCTGGGTCAGCAGGTACACGATCCGGTTCCGGTAATCCACGAACCGCTTGTCCACATGGTCCATATACCAGGGGGCCAGTTCGGATAAATATTCCGAGTAGCTGGTCAGCCAGTTAATGGCCGGGAAGTGTCTGGCGTAAGCCAGGGACTTATCCAGTCCCCAGAAACAGCGGACGAAACGCTTGGTATTCTGGGTTACCGGTTCGGAGAAGTCGCCGCCCTGGGGGGATACGGCGCCGATGATGGATACGGAGCCTTCGGTTCCGTTTAAATTCTGCATCATGCCGGCCCGCTCATAAAAAGCAGAAAGGCGGGATGCCAGATAGGCGGGGAAGCCTTCCTCCGCCGGCATTTCCTCCAGACGGCCGGACAGCTCCCGGAGAGCCTCCGCCCAGCGGGAGGTGGAGTCGGCCATGATAGCCACATGGTATCCCATATCCCGGTAATATTCAGCCAGAGTCAGGCCGGAGTAAAGGCTGGCCTCACGGGCAGCCACGGGCATATTGGAGGTATTGGCGATCAGGGTGGTCCGGTCCATCAGAGGATTGCCGCTCTTTGGATCCACCAGATGGGTAAATTCTTCCAGAACCTGGGTCATCTCATTTCCCCGCTCGCCGCAGCCGATATAGATGATAATGTCTGCATCGGACCACTTTGCGATCTGGTGCTGGGTCATGGTCTTTCCGGTTCCGAATCCGCCGGGAACGGCTGCAGTGCCGCCCTTTGCCAGTGGGAAAAGGGTATCCAGGATACGCTGGCCGGTGATCAGAGGCTGCGTGGCCGGGAAACGTTTTGCTGTGGGCCGGGGAACCCGGATGGGCCATTTCTGGGTCATGGACAGCTTCTTTTCTGTGCCGCCCGGCAGGCGCAGGGTGAGAAGAGGTTCCTCGATGGTATATTCGCCGTCGGAAACCACATCCGTTACCTCGCCTTCCAGGTCAGGGGGAATCATCACCTTATGGACAATGGCTCTCGTTTCCGGCACCTCGGCGATGATAGCACCGGGATAGAGATGATCGCCTTTTTTTACGGTAATGTGGGTCTTCCACTTCTTTTCCGTGTCCAGGGAGGACACGTTTACGCCCCGGCTGATATAGGGGCCGCCGCTCTTGGCGATTTCGCTTAACGGCCGCTCGATGCCGTCAAAGATATTATCAAGAATTCCAGGGGCCAGAGTTACCGATACGGGAGCGCCGCTTCCGGTAACCTGCTGCCCCGGCTTTAATCCGCTGGTCTCTTCATATACCTGAACGGTAGTCCGGTCTGAGGTCAGACCAATGACTTCACCAATCAGATTTTCTTCACCGACATAAACCATTTCGTTCATCTGGAAGCCGGGATCGCCTTCCAGATAGATGACCGGTCCGTTAATGCCGTAGATGGTTCCTGTTTTCTTTAAATCAGCCATTGGTCACACCTCCTGTTTTAAAGCGGAAATCCCGTTTCGCCTCCGCAAGCTTGGTGCCGAAGGAATTATCGATCAGGATATGGCGGGTGGGAATTACCGCGCGGATTCCGCCTCCAAAGGAGTAGTCGCTGATCTTGATATTGGCATGATAATGCTGGGCCAGGGCGCCGCGCTTATCTTCATCTGCAGGGTCCATGTAAATGATCAGAGGATCGGTTCCTGCAAATTCCGTGGCATGGCGAACCTGGGAATCCAGCAGTTCCAGGTACTGAGGGGTCTTCATATAGCTGTCCAGAAGATCCTGGACCTCTGCAAAAAGCTTGTCTTTTAATTCATCGTGACGCCGGCTGATGATGCGCTTCAGATTGATCTGCTCCAGGGCCAGCTCTTTGTTGATTTCACGCTGTATTTTTTCGCTTTCTCCCTGGATCTGCATCCGCGCCCGGTGGCGGGCGCTGGCCTTATGTTCTTCCAGGGTTTTATCCAGGGCCTGCGCGTATTCGTCAAAGACGCGGGCGCCCCGGTCTCTGGCATCTTCCATACAGATGTCCAGAAAATGCTGTAATTTCTCGTCCGTTGTCAAATCGGTCACCTGCTTTCTTTATAGTTTCAGGCCGATGGCTTCGTTTACATAAGAAGTGATAAAGTTCGGCTTGCGGCCGGTTCCGTGACGGTCGGGGATCTCCACGATCAGGGGGAGCTTCCGGTTTAATTTTACATTGTCAATGATTTCCGGAAATTCACGCCCGAACTTTTCTGTAAGGAGAAGGATCCCGATGTCTTTATCGGCCAGAGCTTTATTCAGAGCCTCTTTCAGCTCGTCCCTCTCATGGACCACGGCGCCTTCCACTCCGGCCAGCCGCATGCCGGTCAGAGTGTCGATGTTGTCGCTGATTAAAAACATCTTCATAAGATTACAGACGTCCGATGATCATGAAGGAGATGATCAGTCCGTATAAGCATACACCTTCGGCCAAGCCTACGAAGATCAGAGATTTACCAAGGATGGAACCGTCCTCGCTGATGGCTCCCAGAGCCGCAGATGCTGCGGCAGATACGGCGATGCCGCCGCCCAGGCAGGAAAGTCCGGTGGACAGGGCTGCTGCCATACAGATCATGCCGGCGGAAGAGTTGGATGCTGCAGAAGCGGTTTCTTCTGCAGCGAAAGCGTTGCCGGAGAAGAACAGCAGGCAGCATACCAGCATGGTGCCGAAGAACAGGAAAGAATTTACAGCCAGGGCAGCTTTATAGCGGCCTCTGGATTTTTCGCCGGCAGCAAAGGCGCCGAATGGAATCAGGATGCTTACAAGCAGTGCAATTGCTAATAATACTTTTACAGTCAAAGTCATGGTTATATTCTCCTTTTTCTACATATACTATTTTGTCATTGTTTCAAAGGGCAGGGCGGATATCCGGCTGCCGCAAAGAATCAGTTTGCTTTGGAGCTGCGTCCGTAAGGCTTGAAAGCACGTCCGGTGCCCCGGTAGAACCGGCTGAAAAGCTCGTAATATTCCAGACGCAGAACCTGGATGCCTACGATCAGGCCTTCCATTCCGCATACAAACACATTTCCCAGAACCACTACCAGCCAGTTGACGGAAGAAGCGGAGCCGGATTCATAGCCGGCCAGCATCAGCACAACTTCCATCATGGCAGCATGGCTTACGGCAAAAGCGCCTACACGGACAAAGGAAATCGTATTGGAAAAATAGCTTAACAGCACTTCAAACAGTTCGAAAAAGCCCTGTACCACAAACATTCCCTTGCCGCCTTCTATGGCAGCTGCCTTCTTTTCCACAAGGGCCGTCAGCGGCTCCTTAAAGAACATCAGAAGGAGAGGAATGCCGAACATCACCGCCAGCACGATCCCGGCAGGAAGGGGATGGCCCGTCATAAACAGTACGATCACGGAAGCCATGGCTGCGTAGAATACCAGACCGGCTGCGCCGTTGGTATCAAACCAGGTTTTTTCCGGGTCATGGGCCCGAATGCTGTTGATGATATTTAATATCATGGTCAGGATGATGATGCCCATGCCCAGAGCCACAGCAATAACAAATACCGTGTTCAGCCTTCCGATGAAGGGCAGTGTGGTCATCGCTTCGCCGGGGCGCAGCCAGGCCGCATCGATAATATCTTCAAATCCGAATATGCTGCCGAAAAGGAAGCCGAAAATGGTGGAGAAAAAGCCGCAGCAGCTGATGATGGCTGCCAGGTTCATCTTCTTTGCACGATAAAGGAGGAAGCCGCCGATCAGCAGGCACAGCCCCTGTCCCATGTCACCAAACATGAATCCGAAAAACACTGAGTAAGTGATGGCTACCAGGATGGTGGGGTCGATCTCATTGTAGTCCGGAAGACCGTACATCTGGATAAACATCTCAAAGGGACGGAAGATTCCGGGATTGCGCATTTTGGTAGGCGGTTTGCTTAATATGTCATTGTGATCCGGTTCCAGGATCAGGAACAGATCTTTATCCGATTCCGATTCCTTCTGGAAGGCGGCGGCATCTCTGGCGGTCATCCAGCCGCAGAGAATAAAGAAAGTATTGTCATCATGGTTGGTGCAGGCTGCCAGCTTGCGCACATCGAAGTTTCTGGTATAGCGGTTCAGACGCTCTGCGGCGCCGGTCAGTTCCTCCCTGCGGCTTTCCAGAACGGACTGTCGTTCTTTGCGAATGCTTTCCAGATCTGCCTTTATCCCGGCAATCTTCTCTTCCAGAAGCTGGGCCGCTTCCTTTGGCGTTCCCTCGTAATCATCCGGAAGGAAGAGACGTTCAAAATGCATGGAAGCGTAGATGGCATCCACCTTGTCGGCGCAGGGGGCCGGAGTAAAGTAAACCAGCCAGACGTATTCTTCATCTTCCCGGCATTTAAACAGGATCGTATCTACTGCATCATAGACGAAGGACTGGAACTTTTCAAAGTATTCCAGGGAAATCCGGCCGAAGCGGAATTTGATGCAGCGGAAATGAAGGATGCTGGAGATGTCATAGTTCAGCTGGGTAAAAGGAGCCACCTGTTCATAGGAGGCAGTATATGTTTCCAGCTGTTTTTCCAGTTCTGCTTCCCGGTCATTTAACTGGGCAAGCGTCTGGCGGATGGAGCGCACGGCATCAACCGCTTCTTCCAGGCTCAGTTCCCTGACCGGTGTGCTCTGGGCCGGAAGGTTCTGGACCAGATCGTTTGCCAGTTTCCATTCTTCCCGGTAAGGATTTGTTTCCACAAAGGGCCTTAAGTCCTTTACGCTCCGAAGTTCTGACAGGGCATTTTCCAGGTGAATCTCATACTTGGACAGGTAGGAGTCCACCACCCGGTCAAATTCCGTCTTCGGGGCTGTGAGACTTAAGAATTTCATCTTTTCAATCACAACAAGTTACCCCCTTCAGGTGACATTCATTACGGAAGCCAGGATCTGCGCCTGGGTCAGACCGTAACGGATGCTTTCTATAATGTTGATAATGCGCTGGATTTCCCGCTCCTTAAAATAAAAGTAGGAATTTACCATCGCGATGGAGTACGGATCCTTCTGGGCTGTCATCCGGTACACCCGCTCCAGGATCTCCTCAGAGAGCAGTTCCGGATTTGGCTGCGTGCTTATATCGGTAACAGGAAGGCTTCCGTAGTAGGTGGTCCCAAGGATCTGGAAAAATTCTTCCAGATTTCCGGCTTCGGCCATGCTGCGTATCTGCTCAACCCGCAGGCGGTACTGAATGGGGATCAGCAGTGCCAGGATCTGTGCCGGTTCCATGTGGTAATATTTTAAGCTCCGGTATATCCACTGGATGTTCAGCATATCCAGTTTTTCTCCGAAGCACTGGGAGATGGCTTCCCGCTCGGATTTTTTCAGGTGCTTGTCCTTTACCTTCCACATGGTTTTAAAATAGATCAGATCCAGATTCATCTCGTAGTCAAAAAGCGTCATATGCTCCTGATTATTCAGATGAACCAGCATGGGATAGTAGGGTGAGCCGGTCAGATTCGCGGTAAATTCCGTCAGGTTCCGGGATGCGGAAAGACGGATCAGGTCCACCTTGGAATGGCGGCTGAAAAAGTCCGCAAACTGGGAGAGATCGACTTCCAGGGGCTGATGCCCTATGATACTGCGCAGGCAGCGTTTCAGTATGGTGATTTCAAAATGCATAAAGTACAGATCCATAAACTTTCGCTGGGAAAGATTGGAGAACCGGTACAGTTTGGAGAAATCATAATACATGGCCTGCAAAAGCAGCTGTTCGATCTGGCCCCGGTGAAGTTCACCGGATTCGGCGCCCTTTAAAATATGGGAATAGGAGGGAAGGCCCTTTAAAAAGTCAACCGCACTGGTTACAGAATCCAGACCGGCCATTTCCCGGAATTGTTCGTCCTGGATCAGCCGGCTTTTCATCGCCTTGATTTTTGTAGTCAGCCCGCCGTAAGTAAGCAGATTTCCCATAAACTCACTCCTTTATCATCTGCTGAAAACAAGACGCGGCCAGTTCGGCATGGCTTTGCTGATAAATTTCTTCCAGCTCATCCAATGCCTTCTGACCGGCGTTTTTCTGCTCATCCAGCTTTTTCTGCATCTCAGCTTTCATGCGTTGTCGCAGTTCATCCAGCTGTTTTGCGGTGGCTTCATCCAGCTGCCGGTCAAAGGCTGCGGTTTTTTCTTTCATTTCCGCCGCATAGTCGGCTTTCCTGTCATTCATGCTGTCCATGACGGAAGACGCGGCTTCTTCAATTTCTGATATTTTCTTAATCAGCGTATCCACGATAACCCTCCTTTTCTCTGATTTTGCAGTATTGTATTCCTTCCATATAATACTACAAAGGAAAGAAAAAAAGCCATGACGAAAGTTACAATTAAAACTCAAAAAGACGGGAGATATTAAGCAAAATGCACCAAAAACGCCTGGGGAAAGATTAGAATCATGTAAAATTAAGATGAAACAATGAAAAAACAGCTGCGCAAAGGGGCTTTGCGCAGCTGCTGGGTCCGAAATTAGGACTGTAAATATAAAAATGATAAAGACTGCTTTTAGGAAATGGGTCACTGCGTCAGGTATGCTGTGGCCACATAAGCGTCCTGGCCGTCATAGTTGATGATTGTCCACTGGCTGTCATAGGTACCGGTTACGTTTACTTCGGTGTCCGGTGCAAGCTGTACCAGGATCGAAGCATCGGTGGAAGGCTCCGTGCGGACATTCAGTGTGGTGGTAGTCCGGTATACAGCTGCGGAGGTCTCAGGCGCTTCAGCAGAAGCATCGTCCGGAGGAAGAGCATCTGCGCTGGAGGAGGTGGATTCCATGGTTACCGCCTCGGTGGCTGCTGTGGTGGGCGCCTGCGTCTCATTGGTGTCCCCGGAGGGAAGCAGGGCGCGGATAATAAGGATCAGAAGAATTACGCATATGATTGGAATTAAAATGCGCAGGATATCCTCAGCCGGTGATTTTTTCTTACGTCTGCGGGCTGCAGAAGCGCTGGTACGGGGACGTGAAGAAGACCGGGAAGGGGATGAGGAAGCAGTACGGCGCCGCCTGGGATTGTAATCGTTAGAAAAAGCGTAGACTTCCTGGGACAGGATGTGGTACGCCTGGTTGGCGTCGGATGCATTGTTATATCCTTCATGAACGGCCTTGTTTCCGATGGTGCGGAGCCGGTGATAGTGCTCCATGGTGGTTTTGGTGATCCACTTGCTTTCATACAGCTGGTCAATGATTTCCGACATATCGCTGCCATCCAGAATCAGGGCTTTTTCTGCCAGGCACTTAACCATGATTTCCAGAGTCTGTCTGGATTTAATCATTGCCATATTATATTGTTTTTGACCGATTAAACGCTCGGTCTCGGTTACCCCCTGCTGGATCCGCTCCCAGGGGCTGTTCGCATCTGCCATAATCAGGTCCTCCTTTGATCGCATCTATGTAGATGGAATAAATTCTTCATTATATTTGCTATTATACAAGATTTCGACAATTTGTGCATCAGATTTTGCTGATATTTTTGCAAAAGTGGGAGCGTGCAGGATGAGATGGAATAATCTTCGCCGGTTGCAAAGTTTTGCCGGGGATGTTACAATGGTTACCATGACAGTTGCCGCCGGATAGGCGGCGTGGATTCAGGGATGCTAAATGCGCCGCCAGATCTTTGCTGGACAGTTGGAGTGTCGGCTGCCGGCGCATGCAAGTTACCATGACAGTTGCCGCCGGATAGGCGGCGTGGATCAGCAGTGCAAATGCGCCCGCATAGAAATGGAGGAAATGAAATTATGAGACTGCGTCACATACCCGGCGCCGAGGAGGCGATTGCCGCCAGCCCCTATGTGGTTCAGGAGCCGGAACGGGAGAAAGGCCAGTGGTCCGCCCGGTTCGGCAATAAAAATCCCATTGAAATCGAAGTGGGAATGGGAAAGGGCCGTTTTATTATGGAACAGGCCCAAAGACATCCGGAAAGGAATTATATTGGAATCGAGAGGTATTCCAGCGTCCTTCTGCGGGGTCTTGAAAAGCGTGAACAGCTGGAACTTCCGAACATCTGGTTTCTGTGCATTGATGCAAAGCAGCTTGCAGACATTTTTGCACCGGGAGAGGTGTCTCGGATTTATCTGAATTTTTCGGATCCATGGCCCAAGGACCGCCACGCAAAAAGACGGCTGACTTCGCCGGAATTTATGGAGGTCTACAGCCGGATTCTGGCGCCGGAGGGATGTGTGGAATTTAAAACGGACAATCAGGGACTTTTTGCCTATTCCCTGGAGTCGATTCCGGCAGCCGGCTGGAAACTGAAAGATGTAACCTGGGATCTGCACCATTCACCTATGGCAGAGGGAAATGTAATGACGGAGTACGAGATGAAGTTTTCTGCTCTGGGAAATCCCATCTGCAAGCTGACAGCTGTGAGAGATGTATAGCTGCGGGATTTCAGCAATCCGGCCAATCCTGGATCATAGGATAAAATAAAGAAAAGAAAAGGCCCGGGTGGAAAATGGGAATAAGCAGCAAAATAAAACGGACTCTGGAGAAAAAACTCAGCGGCAAACAGGAACTGAATAAAGAGGTTCTCCGCTGGAAAAAATCATTAGAGGAAGTAAACCGCCGGCTGAACAGCGGAGAAAAAAAGGAATCCTGACGTTTTCCGGCCGGCACGGAACTGGAAAGTAGCCGGACTGGGGCCGGCTGCAGATAAGATTCATAAGGAGGAAATACTATGGCAGAAAAATTTACAAGTGCAGATTTTGAGACAGAGGTATTGAAGGCAGAGGTGCCGGTACTGGTAGACTTTTACGCAGACTGGTGCGGTCCCTGTAAGATGATGGCTCCGGCAGTGGACGCTGCGGCAGAAAGCTACAGCGGCCGGATCAAGGTAGGAAAGCTGAATGTAGACGAGAACGGAGATGTGGCGGAGCGTTACGGCGTAATGTCCATCCCTACGCTGATCCTTTTTAAGAACGGCCAGGAGCTTAAGCGCATGGTAGGGCTGCAGTCCAAAGCCGCTCTGAACGCTTTGCTGGATTCTGCACTGTAGAATTTCGGAGAACATCACCCCGGAGGTCTTAAGCAGGCGGTTTTCTGCAGGGATGCAGAAGTTTGCCTGTATAAGATCTCCGGGGATTTTCATGCAAATTGTGGGAATTTTTGTAAGAGTAAAAATTGTTGAAAAAAATCAAAAAAGGGCTTGATTTTTTCCCTGGGATGCGGTAGAATAAATAACGTTCCATTGAGAGCAAGCGCCTTTAGCTCAGTTGGTAGAGCAGTAGACTCTTAATCTATTTGTCCAGGGTTCGAGTCCCTGAAGGCGCAGTTGAAAGCACTGTTTTCGCAGGGGAAGATGCGGGGACGGTGTTTTTTATTTTGTAAAAAGATGTTCCGGCGGCAGGCGTTTCCTGCAGATTGCAGGAGAACGGGAGATACTGAAATTTAAAAGAGACGGAAAAGCAGTTGATTAACACTTTTCCAGTCTCTTTTTGCATGTATTTAACACTGTCAAATGCGCCGCCGGGTTTTATGAAACGGCCGGAGTGTTAGCAGCCGGTGCATGACGGTTACTGACATATCTCTGTATTTTCATAATTAATAAGAGAATCCACATACGGCTCCATGGAGGAATCCAGTTTTACAGATACATTTTTTATGCAGGCATCTTTTGCATTGCGCACGTAGACTCCGTGGATGGGGCCTTCCTGGAAATCCGGACCGCAGCAAGGGCGGAAATCATAGCCCTTAATGGGATATTTGGAAGTTTTGACCAGTTCATGGCGGATGTTTTCTAGGGTAAGGTCTTCAAGGGGAGTTTCCGGCTTCCCTGCGATATAGATACTGCCTTCTCCGCGGCAGAGTACATTGGTGATGGTAAGTTTTCGGATGCGGCCCGAGGGAATTTCTGCTTTCCGGTTAATAGAGGCGATATTAATTGGCTCCCCGCATCCCCACCAGCAGGAGGAAGCCTGACGGGTGCGGATAATGCAGTTTGATATAATGACATTTTCCACATTTCCCTCATCTCTGAGCTGGAAGGAAATCCCGCGGTTTGAATCGTAAATGCTGCAGTTGCTGATAACGATATCCCGGAAATCACAGACGCTTTCTGTACCGATCTTAATGGCTGCGCTGGTGGAGATCAGCGTGCAGCCGGAAATCAGAATATCCTCGCAGGGTCCGTAATGGCGGTTTGCCTCTGTGGTTTTCAGCACGATGCAGTCATCGGCAGATTCGATATGACAGTTGGTGATGCGTACATGGCGGCAATGGTCCGGGTCAATGCCGTCACAGTTTGCCATTTTCAGATTATTCAAAATGCGGATTCCTGTGATTTCCACTTCTTCGCATCCCACCAGGTGAGTGGTCCAGAAACCGCTTTTTTTGATTGTTATATCCTGGATGGTGAGATGGCGGCAGTTTTCCATGAGAATTAAGGGGATTCTGGGATAAAATGCGCCGTCGATCTGATCTTCACGGATCTCGCCATAGTAGATTTCTTCTGAGCCGTCGATGGTGCCGCCGCCGCTGATGCGGATGTGGTCTGCACTCTGGGCATAGATAAAGAACTGACGGGGCTTTCCATCATATTCACAGTTGACAAAGGTAGGGACTTCAACCATGCGGTTTTTTCCCTGCCGGGCGGCCTCATCGATAAACTGGTAATCCTCCAGGTTTTCGCTGGCTTTAAGTACCGCGCCGCTTTCAATTACCAGTTCTACATAAGGCTTTAATACAATGGAGCCGGAAAGATAGGTGTGTCCGCCGTCAAGAATTACTTTTCCGCCGCCTTCCTGGCAGCATAAGTCGATAGTTTTTTGTATGGCTGCAGCGTCGTTGGTCTTTCCATCGCCTGCAGCGCCGCAGTTTATTACATGATATGCCATAATATTTCCTCCTGTATTGTCGATGTATTTATTTTCTGATTTTGAACCCTTAAAATCAAGGAAGAAAACCGACTTCCTCTGCAGAATATCCGTCAGGTGGAATCGGAGGGAAGGGTTCCTATGCAGGGGAATTCAGTGAGTTAATATAATCTGTGGGAGTCATGCCAGTCTGCTTTTTAAAAAGCTGTGAGAAGTACTGGGGATTATTTCCGCAGCCCACCTGCTCTGCAATATTTTTAACCGGTTCAGCCGGATTTTGAATCATCAGCTGTTTTGCACGTTTGATTCTGGCTGCGGTCAGATATTGAGAGAATTTTTGTCCGGTTTCTTTATAGAATTTTTTGCTGACGTAATCAACATTCATAAAAAGGTAATTTTCAGCCAGCTGCTTTAAGGTAAGGTTCGCGTCCTGCAGATGTTCGTTTACATAGGTGTAAATCTGCTGTGTCATGGAACTGAGAGATACATCTGTATTTTTGCAGGTGGAAAAATCCAGAAATTTCTGCAGGATCATGTCTTTTAAATTGATCAGATTCTCTTCTTTATCCAGCTTCATCAGCCATTCTGCCAGTTCTATGGTAGACAGCGCAGGTTGATTGGAAGTTAGTTTAAGGAAAATGCTGCTGGCCAGCTGTTTGAGAAAGTCTGTGTTTTCAATTCCATCCAAAAGCTCTGCCACCTGGTCCACAGATTCTTGTTTACCGCCCATAATTTCAATACAAAGCTGCTGAATACGGGAAATAAAAATATTGTAGTTGCAGGTGGAGGTAATATGAAAATTATTTATGTAGTAGATCATACTGAAACGCTTTAATTTTTCCAGAATATCTCTTAACAGTTCCTGCAGGCTGGAATAAGAGATATCTTCGGATTCCAGGCTTACCTTTTGTGTTTTCAGCTGGATCTGTCTGAGAAATTCTTTCAGCCGGTCCGGATGACCGCCGATGTCCTGCATAAAAAGCAGCAGCGTATTTTTTACGTAAACACCATAGAGAATGACCTGCGGAAGATGCTGGGCTGCATAGGCTTTCAGCATATCCAGAAAAGCAGGAAGGTTTTCATATTCCAAAAAGTAAATATAAAACAGCCGATAGGATGTAAAATGAAAATCCAGATACTGTTCATATTGAGCTATGATGTTTTCTAAAGGTTCATTTTGGCATAGACGGTCATTGATAATGCTGGAGATTACATTATGCAGCATTCCGCTTTGAAGAAAGAATTGCTGCTTCAGAATACGTCGCTCCATAATAATCTGGGAGTAGTCCTGCTTGCACTGTTTGATGCATTCCAGAATCTGCAGTTCATTGCAGGGTTTCAGGAGATAATGCTTTACTCCGTATTTCATGGCTTCTTTTGCATATTCAAATTCTCCGTAGCCGGACAGGATGATAAACTGAATAAACAGGTCGGTATGGCTGAATTTTTTTATCAACTCCAGACCGCCCATGCCCGGCATTCGGATATCCGTCAGGACAATGTCCGGTGATTCGTCCAGGATCATATCGTATGCTTCAATTCCGTTCTGGCAGAGGCCGATTACCTCAATATCATACTTTTCCCAGTCGATCAGGTGGTATAT
>DVKS01000049.1 GCA_018715905.1 Candidatus Caccovicinus merdipullorum
ACAGTCTGAAACACGTTCATTGCTCCCAGAAACGAGGTAATGAAAAGAAACAGTGTGGTAGGCGCCAGAAGGGGAAGGGTGATATATCTCCACCGTTTAAAAGCCCCCGCCCCGTCCAGAGATGCCGCCTCATAATAATCCTCAGAGATCCCCTGCATGGCAGAAAGATAAATGATCATGGCATACCCGATATTCCTCCATACCGCCACCAGGATCACCGACCAGATGGCAAGATCCGGAGATATGAGCCACCGCACCAGGTTCAGTCCGGCAGATGTAAGAAGCCGGTTAAAAAGCCCGTACTGATCGTTCATCATCCATACAAACACCACGCCAATGGATGAAACCGAGATATACTTGGGCAGTACCAGAAGGGAGCGCATCCAGCGAAACAGTCTGGTCTTCCGGTTAAAAAGATGCGCCAGAGCCATTCCTCCTGCCAGTGTGGCGATGACCTCGCCGAAAGTATAGACTGCCGTAACCATAAGCGTCTGAAGGAACTGCCCTCTGCCGTTTCCGAAAAACAGCCATTCCCAATTTTCCAGCCCCACATACTCATAATCGCTGCGCAGAAGGTTCCAGTCAGTAAAGCTGGTGTGGAGAAGATTTGCGATGGGATAGTAAGTCATCACCAGAAAGTAAATCACCACCGGCAGCACACAGAGCAGATCCAGAAACCGCTTTT
This sequence comes from Candidatus Caccovicinus merdipullorum, assembly GCA_018715905.1. GTDB lineage: Bacteria > Bacillota > Clostridia > Lachnospirales > Lachnospiraceae > Caccovicinus > Caccovicinus merdipullorum. Next base: position 686 of record DVKS01000049.1, read on the forward strand.
TTCTTTTCATTTCCCGTCTTCCTCTCTTACTCGCCCGCCAGAGCCGCGTTCATCTGCGGAAGATAAGACTCCAGCGTTTCCTTTACATCCAGATCCTCCAGCATAGCCTGTCCCATGGCATTTTCCCAAAGTGTCTTCATGGACGCCACACCGGTTCCCCGCTCTCTGGGTACGATAGAATCCAGATTTTCAAAGATATCTGCATATTCCGGATACGTTTCCAGATAAGCCTGTCCCATTTCTCCCTGTGCCGTAGTGGTGCGGGTAGGAAGGTATCCGGTGGCCTCCACCATGGCCATGTTGCTTTCCGGAGAGGTCATAAACTTGATAAACTGCCAGGCGGCATTTTTCTGTTCCTGGCTGATATTTGCCGGGATTCCAAGACCGGTTCCGCCCACCTCTGAAATATGAGACACCGATCCGGCCGGCGGGAACATCATGCCTACTTCGAAATCACAAAGATCCAGATAAGTCTGATAAATTCCGGTAGAATGGATCACCGCCAGATACTTGCCTTCGGAAAAAGCGGTCCGCATATTTGCGGATGCGCCGGAACCGTAAGCCCAGGCAGCTTTTCCGTCCCGCACCCACTGCTGGATCTGCTGAGAAAGAGCAAGGGCAGGCCCTTCTGCCACATCTGTGGTTCCGTCTTCTTTTACCCACTGGGTTCCTTCATTTACCCAGATCGGATCTTCATAAAATGCATCCCATCCGCCGAAACAGATGGCTGCCCGTCCGTCCTTTGTACCGGCTTCCACAAATTCTTCCATATCTTCCCATGTCTCCGGCATGGTGATTCCTTCTGCCTCTACGGCATCTTTGTTATAAAACCACACGCAGGCAGAATTCAGGAAAGGCAGAAAGATCGTATCTCCATCCCAGGTAAAGGTCTCTACCATACCGTCTGCAAACTCATCAATGGGAAAATTATCCGCCTCAAAGTATGGCTGCAGCGGCTCCATGATCCCCGCTTCCTGGTATTCCACAATACTGTCTGAATTGGAAGTAAGCACTGCCGGAAGGTCCTGGCCGCCGGCTACATTTGCCGCAATAAATTTCTCCTCCGTATCGCCTGCGCTTCCGCTGTAAACCACTTCTACCGTAATCAGAGGATTTTCCTCCTCAAACTGGTCCACCAGCTGCTGGAGGGTATCCCGGTACTGCTCTTCCACCGTATGCCAGAATGTGATGGTAATGGGCTCCGTCACCGCGTAGGGATCCTCCTGATTTTCTCCGGCGCTTTCCTTCTCTTCTGAGGATGACTCCGCACTGCTCTGGTTCTCCGAACTGCTGACCGGACCGGAACTCTGGGATTCCTGAACGCTCTCATTTCCTCCGCCGGCAGCAGAACCTGCACAGGCTGTCAGAGCTGCACACAGACACAACGATAAGGCTGCACATAATTTCTTTTTCATCGTCAATTTTCTCCTCTCTCCGATTCATAGATCCTTTCCAGAATTTTCTCAATCATCTCTACATTCAGTTCTGCCGGATTATTATCTGCTCTTCCTTTGGTAATTCCCTGGGAAGCCAGATACGGAAGCTTCTCCCGCTTTACATTCCAGTCTTTCAGAGAAGAGGGAATTCCCGCTTTTGCAAGAATCCCGCGGATCCTCTCTTCCAGTTCATATCCATCTGCCACATGAAAGGCTGCAAGGAGGCGTTCTGCTCCCTCTGTCTTTTCCTGGTTGATCCGGAATACAGGTCCCAAAAGCAGGCTGACAGCTGTTCCGTGAGGAATTCCGCAGTGCATGGTCAGCGGATAAGATATGGAATGGCAGGCCGTGGTCTTTGTATTGCTGAATGCCATTCCAGCCAGGAGGCTTCCCTGAGACATGGCCTCACAGGCGCTTTTATCTCCCGCTGCCAGATCATCAATCCGGCTCATAATGATTCGGACAGCCTCCAATGCCAGGGCCCTGGATGTCATATTGGTGTGCTTTGCCCAGAAGCTTTCTGCCGCGTGGGCCGCCGCATCCAGGGCGGAGGATACTGCCAGACTTACCGGCATTCCCTCAGAAAGATCCGGATCCACTACAGCCAAGCAGGCATAATTCTCTTTTGATTCTACCGAACGCTTGGCATTTTCTTTGGGATCCCAGATGGTGGCCCAGCAGGTTACCTCACTTCCCGTTCCTGCTGTGGTAGGAACGCCGATCCACTTGGACAGCGGCTTTCCATAGTCCTTTTCTATAATCCTCTTTCTCAAATCATTTGCAGAAGCAATGGGTTTTCCATACAGGCAGCACAGGGATTTTCCCACATCCATAACGCTTCCGCCTCCTACTGCAATCACCAGTTTCGGTGCTGCCGTTCTGGTCTTTTCGAAGATTTCATAAAGCTGCTCCACCGTAGGATTGGATGCCTGAAAACACATGGGAATCACACAGTATTCATTCTGATCCATCAGCGCCTGAAATGGTTCCATAGAAAAAACAGGACTGCCCCATGCCAAAAGAAGCACGCTTCCTCCCTCCGGAAGAATCTCTTTTACCAGCTGCGGAATCTTTGCCGTGCTTCCTTTTCCCTGGATGGCCGGCACCGGGTTATAATACGCATTCATCTTTTTTCTCCTCCTGCATTCTCCTGTTTATCTCCCGGATGGCCTGAGGAAGATCCCGGATGGAATCAATCACCATATCTGCCCCGGCCTCCATATACCGCTTCTTTGCCTCTTCCTTACGCTGGGCCAGTTCTTCCTGTCCCATAGTTTCGTATTCCTCTTTAGTAAGCCCCAGGAGATTGGATCCGGTCAGAATGCCGATGCTCCATGCTCCTCCGTTCTTTCCTTCCCGAATATCGGTAATGGTATCTCCTGCTTTCACCACGGCACAGGGCGGATAAACATTCAGACGGCGCATACACTCATACATCATGAAAGGCGTTGGCCGTCCGGCCCCTGTTACATCCGGCGTTACAATGCAGTCCGGCTTATATCCGTATTTCTCAGCGGCAGGAGCTACCTGTTTCATCATCTCGGATGTATAACCGGTGGTGGATCCGATGGCAATTCCCATTTTTCTTAATTCCTCCACAGCTTCCACAGTTCCTGCAATGGGGCTGCTGTACTCTGCGGCTACCCGGTAAAGTTCATCCTCAAAAGCAGCATACAGCCGTTCCACATCTTCCTCATCCCAGCACCTTCCGTACTTTTCTTTCCACTGGCTTCTGGCAGTATCCAGGGACAGAAGACTTCGGATATGCGTTTTCTTATCCATGCCCATGGGACCGTTTATCTCCTCTCTGGTAAGAGCGATCCCTGCCTCTGTAAATACCCGTTCAAATACAGCCACCGGAGCCGATGAACCGTAATCCACTGTTGTGCCTGCCCAGTCAAATACAACCAGCCTGATTTCCTGTCTGCTTTCCATTTCTCACATTCCTCCTGCATCTGCAATTTGCGATGCGTTATTTTGCATTTATTTGCTGTTTTTTACTGTTTATGCTCTTACAATACTTTCTTACTGCGGCAAAAACAATCAAATCTAATTAAACTAAATGTAAAATCTTTGTATCAGGCTGTCATAAAATATAAAAGGCCTGGACGAAAAGAAAATCCTTTCGTCCAGGCCGGAATCATTCCAGTCTCTGTATTAAACTTTTATTCAATCTGCAGTCCCCTGCTTTCATACTCTTCTTTCAGTCTTCCGGATACTCTATCATCCATAAGAAGCTTATCTACCTTATCAAAGGAAAGAACTTTCTGCTTCGAGCGTTTTCCCAGTTTTCCCGAATCCATAACTGCCATCACACTCCCGGCCCGCCGGGCCAGAATCTGAATAACGGGAATCTCATAAAAACGGAAATCCGTAAAACCATCCTGATAATTTACCGCATTGATTGAAAGAAAAGCAATATCCGGATAATACCGGTCAAACTCCTGCTCACACACAGAACCGTATGTAGATTTCTCTACCCCATCGATCATCCCGCCTACGGCGATCAGGTCAATGGAAGGATTCTGCATAAGAATCTGCACAGCTGCCATATTGTTGGTAATCACAGTAAACTTGTCGCTGCGTACCGCCAGCTCCTGAGCCAGGATTGTATTGGTAGTGCCGGAATTCAGCGCAATAACCGATCCTGTCTTTACGTAGGCAGCCGCCTTTCTGGCCGCCTCCCGCTTCAGTCCCTCATTAACGATCTGACGTCCCGAAAAACCGGAAATCGAAGTCAGAGAGTCCGGCAGACAGGCGCCTCCCCGGACACACCGGACCAGGTTGTTCTGCTCCATGGTCTTTAAATCCCGCCGTACTGTGTCCACAGACACACCCAGCAGTTCCGTCAGATCACTGATCTTGACGATCCCCTGAAGCTGAAGCTGCTGCAGAATCAGTTCAATTCGTTCGTTGTACAGCATAACTGCTCCCTATCCGCAAAGATCTGTCATCACATCTGCCACAGTCTCCATCTTACGGCACCGGTAAGCATTATATCCGCAGAACAGCAGTGCATCGTCAATCTGCCCCGTAGCCGCCCGGATCAAAGCCAGACTGATACAGTACGGCGCCGTTAACGGACTGCAGTGTTCCAGGCAGCGAAAACATCGGGTGATCTTCTCCTTGCCGCCTTCCATTTTCTCCAGAAACGGATTCCTTATGGCCCGGCCCGGCATTCCCACAGGACTCTTTACGATCATAATGTCGTCTTTTTCTGCCTTGATATACGCATCCTTATAAGCCTGGGGCGCGTCGCATTCTTCCGTGGTCACAAACCGGGTACCCACCTGGACGCCGTCCACCCCGAGGGACATGTGGTGTTCCATATCCTCTCTGGAAAATACGCCGCCGGCGCTGACTACAGGAATATGGCGGCCGTATTTTTCAGAATACCCTTCCACCACTTTAAGAATTTCGCGGATCTCCTGATCATAAGCAGCCTGATCATAAACAAGATCCGTATCTTCCCGGTCCGCCTTAAAACGTGTCAGGTCTTCTCTGGAAAATCCCAGATGACCACCTGCCAGAGGACCCTCGATTACCACCAGATCCGGAACCCTGTGGTACTTCCGGTCCCACATCTTACAGATCACTGAAGCCGACTTCGGAGAAGAGACAATGGGTGCGATCTTAATACCGCTTCCTTTCACATACTCCGGAAGACTCACCGGAAGACCGGCGCCGGAAACGATAATATCCGCGCCCACTTCCACGGCCCGCTTTACGTATTCCGGATAATCCCTGGTAGCCACCATAATGTTAAAACCAATCACCCCGTCCGGCGCGATCTTTCTGGCTTTTTCCATTTCATATCCCATGGCCCGCAGGTTTGCTTCCTTTGCATTCTGGAAAAAATCCGGCTCCCGGAATCCGATCTGTGCGGTGGAAATCAGCCCAACTCCCCCTGCCTTTGCTACTGCACCGGCCAGAGAATACAGGCTGATTCCCACAC
>DVKS01000050.1 GCA_018715905.1 Candidatus Caccovicinus merdipullorum
TCATCCCATTACATCTGGCAAGAAGCTTGCTGACATGATGCCTGGAAAAAAATCTTTGAATGCAATCAATTAACTCGTTCTCATCGCAATGGTTTTGTGGTATACTGGACATGGCATAAATCTCCTTTGTAAAGATGGTTTCTAGTCAATTCCATTATACCAAACGGAACAGGTTTATGCCTTTTTTATTGGCTGAAATATTGAATTTTCAAGGTTCAACACACCTCACTGATGTGGGAAGTTTTAGTAAATAATTATAACAGAAATTACCTTCCGGGGAAAGGAAAAGGCAGAGGAGAAATTATGCGATATTTTGGAGGAATGTTACAAAGAAAAGGGGATTTTCCACATAATACCTGTCTGATGGACGGATTCTATTTGCTCATATCAGAAAATTGAAGTATAATAAACAAAGAGACTTTGAAGGAGCGGCCATCGGTTCCGGACCGGATTGGCGCAAGATGCCAAGTGGCGAAAAAAGGAGAAAGGAGAAGGACGCATGAAGCTTACATTAGAAGGCTTAAAGGCCAGAAGCGGCTGGGAAAAGGCGGGAATTGCGCTTCCGCAGTATGACATTGCAGCAACTGCAGATAAGACCAAAGCGGCACCGGTGTGGGTACACTTTGGAGCGGGAAACATTTTCCGAATTTTTATCGGGGGAATTGCAGATACGCTTTTGGCGGAAGGGTACATGGAAAAGGGGATTACCTGTGTGGAGACCTTCGATTTTGATGTGGTGGACAAGATTTACAAACCTTACGATAATCTGGTCCTGGCAGTTACCCTGAAGGCGGATGGAAGTACGGATAAGAGAGTCCTGGGATCGCTGACGGAAGCGATAAAGGCACAGTCTCAGGATCCGGAAGCCTGGGGACGCTTAAAGGCTGTTTTTACAGACCCCGGACTGCAGATGGTTTCCTTTACGATTACGGAGAAAGGATATAGTCTGAGAGGAGCAGACGGGAATTTCTTCCCCTTTGTTCAGGCGGATATTGACAATGGACCGGAACAGCCAGGGGCAGCCATGGCAGTGGTATGTGCGCTTTTGCATGCCCGCTATCAGGCCGGAAGGGCGCCGATCGCAGTGGTATCCATGGACAACTGTTCTCATAATGGAGAGAAGCTGCAGGCATCGGTTGTAACTATGGCGGAAGAGTGGCTGAAGAAGGGATTTGTGGATGAAGCCTTTCTTTCTTATTTAAAGGATGAGAAGCAGGTTTCTTTCCCATGGTCCATGATCGATAAGATTACGCCAAGACCGGCAGAATCGGTATGCGCGGAACTGGAGAAGGCTGGGGTGGAAGACATGCAGCCGGTGATCACTTCCAAGAAAACGTATATTGCACCTTTTGTTAATGCAGAAGGCCCTCAGTATCTGGTGATTGAGGACAAGTTCCCCAACGGAAGACCGCCTTTGGAGAAGGCCGGCGTTTATATGACGGATCGGGATACGGTAAACAAGGTAGAACGGATGAAGGTTACCACCTGTCTGAATCCTCTTCATACGGCTCTTGCTGTGTATGGCTGTGTTCTGGGCTATACTCTGATTGCGGATGAGATGAAGTCTCCTGAACTTTCCAGACTGGTGGAGAAGATCGGGCCGGAAGAGGGTATGCCCGTTGTTACGGATCCGGGTATCCTTTCGCCGGCAGATTTTGTAGATGAAGTTATTCATGTGAGAATACCAAATCCGTTTATGCCGGATACGCCCCAGAGAATTGCTACGGACACATCACAGAAAGTAGGAATCCGTTACGGTGAGACCATCAAGGCATATGTGACAAAGGATGGAGATGCAAAGAGACTTACGGCTATCCCGTTAGCGATTGCCGGATGGTGCCGTTATCTGCTTGCTGTGGATGATGAAGGAAAGCCTTTTGAGCTGTCGCCGGATCCCATGGCTGCAGAGCTTACCGGCGCTTTAAAAGGCATCGAAGTCGGAAAACCGGATACGTATCAGGGACAGCTGAAGCCGATTCTCTCTAATGCAAATATTTTTGGCATTGACCTGTATCAGGCCGGGATCGGTGAGCGCATTGAAGCAATGTTTCTGGAAGAAATTGCCGGACCGGGAGCTGTGCTGGCAACTTTAAAGAAGTACCTGGGTTAATAAGAGTATTCTTCAGGCGGAGAGGAAGTGATTCGCCCGAACGGTTCCTGAAATAAAAATATTTTGCGGTTTATTTACAGAAAAGCTATTGCATTGGACTGGAAAGTATGTTAGTATATGTATACAAACAAAAGATTTGTATACGAATTTTAAAAATGAATACAAATCAAAAAAAGAAAAGGAGAAGAAGACATGAAGAGTTTGAATGATTTTTCCCTTCAGGGCAAGGTAGCGTTAATTACCGGTGCTTCTTATGGAATCGGCTTTGCGATTGCAAAGGCTATGTCTGCAGCCGGAGCTACCATTGTGTTCAATGACATTAAGCAGGAACTGGTTGACAAGGGACTGGCTGCTTACAAAGAGGCTGGAATCGAGGCTCATGGCTATGTATGCAACGTGTGCGATGAGGACGCAGTGAAGGCGATGGTTGCACAGATTGAGGCAGAAGTAGGCGTGATTGATATTCTGGTAAACAATGCCGGTATTATCAAGAGAATTCCTATGATCGAGATGAGTGCTGCGGAATTCCGTCAGGTAATCGATGTAGACTTAAATGGTCCCTTCATCGTATCCAAGGCAGTTATCCCCAGCATGATCAAGAAGGGCCACGGAAAGATCATCAACATCTGCTCTATGATGTCTGAGTTCGGACGCGAGACCGTTTCTGCTTATGCAGCTGCAAAGGGCGGCTTAAAGATGTTAACCAGAAATATTGCATCTGAGTACGGCGAGTACAATATTCAGTGCAATGGTATCGGACCTGGCTACATCGCAACTCCTCAGACTGCTCCTCTTCGTGAGATCCAGCCTGATGGTTCCAGACATCCCTTCGATCAGTTCATCGTTTCCAAGACTCCTGCAGGACGCTGGGGCGAGGCTGAAGATCTGGGCGGACCGGCAGTATTCCTGGCATCCGATGCTTCTGATTTCGTAAACGGCCAGATTCTGTACGTAGACGGCGGTATCCAGGCTTACATCGGCAAGCAGCCTTCATAATAAAACCGTTTCATAGATTGAAACCGTTTCATAAATGAATTATAAAACCGGCACAGTTTTCTCCGCCCCAGGTGATGACAGATCATCTAGGGAGAGGGGCTGTGCCGGTTTTTGCATTTATATGCCGATCCTTATATTGGGGGCATATTTTTTGTATGCATTTTCATCGAGGGAAAGCTTAATGAAGGGGCCTGCTTTGTCACGGTTTGCACCGGCCGCAGGGAGCGTACCCCTGAGCAATCAGTTCATCCCGTGTTCCGGTGTAGTCCTGACGGTTTGCAGGAAGGATGTCTTCTGCGGAACTGCAGGAGGGAAGGTGGAATTTGCGGGTATTCGTATTTAAAACGTAGGATTGTTCCTGCTCAGATGATGTGCCGGAGCTTTGGACTGCACTGTTGTCTTCATCTGCCACCTCTGAACTCTGGAGGGAAGGAGGAATATCGTCCGGATCGCCAGGGGTGTAGTTATTGCACGGAGCCGGCGTGCAGGTGACGGAAGTCCCATCCGATACCAGAAGCAGATCACCCTGCAGATCCGTGCGGAGAACCTGGATTTCCATTGCTTCCAGCTTTTCCATGGTTTCTGCGTGGGGATGGCCGTAGGAATTTCCGGTGCCGCAGCTGATGACTGCGTATTCAGGAACTGCTTTCCCTAAAAGATCCCAGGAGGTAGAAGAAGCGCTTCCGTGATGACCGGCCACGTAGACATCACAGGATAAATCCAGGCCGGAGGAAAGGAGCGCCTCTTCGCCGGAAGATTCATTATCCCCGGTAAGGAGGAAACGATTGTTTCCATTAATCAGCATAATGGCGATGGAACGGTTATTTCCGTCACGGGAAGAATCATCCTGGGACAGAATCTGAAAGCTGGCGTTTCCCAGACGATAGTAATTTCCCTGTTCCGGATGTTCCATGGCCAGTCCCTGGCTTTCGGCCGCAGATATCAGAGACTGGTAAACCTTTGAGGATGCCTCGTAGCCCGGTCCCATGATCCGCTGTACGGGAAATACGTTCAGTGCACCCACCAGGCCGTTGATGTGGTCAGCATCGTAGTGGGAGGCGATTATATAATCCAGGCTTTTTACCCCCTGCTTTTTCAGATAAGCGACAACTGCAGAAGAAGCAGAACGGTCGCCGCCGTCATAGAGAAGAAAATGGCCGTCGCTTTCAGCCAGGACGGAAAGCCCCTGTCCCACATCGATCACGTGAAAACGCAGGATATTATCTGCCGCAGCATCACCGGAGGCCCCGCTGTTAGATTCATTTGCCGCAGATTCCCTCAGATGGGCGTCTGGTTCTGACTGGTCCGGAAGAAGGGAGACTGCCGATGTATCCTGTCCGGATCCGGGGGAGGCCCCGCTGCAGCCAGTCATGAGAAGACCGGCAAGGATCAGTGCCGTAAGAACTGGAAAGAAGCGTGCGAAAATTCTTTTAAAATTCGATGCTTTTTGTAATAAGTATTTGTTTTCTGTCATGTGTTGCCCTTCCTTTGATGTGATTTTCTATTTCCAGGTTTCCGAATAAGTATACCACAAAATTCTCAATGTTTATGGTTCTTCTTTTTCTTTTTATGAGGCTGGCTTGACCGAAGTGTTTTTTTGCACTACAATGGAATCTGCGCTGCAGAAATTCACGTAAAAAGAGAATGCTGAATGAAGAAAAATGCGGCAGCCGCAGAACAGAAACGGAGACTAAGATGAAAAACATGAGTACGGTGCACAAGCAAGATGGGTTTAAGTCGCAGTGGGGATTTATTATGGCCGCCGTGGGATCCTGCGTTGGGATGGCTAATGTCTGGCGTTTTCCAATGCTGGTTTCCCGCTATGGAGGTCTTACTTTTTTGCTTCCTTATTTTCTTTTTGCCTTTATTATCTGCCAATCCGGCATGATGGAGGAACTTTCCCTGGGACGCTGGGCTGGTTCCGGGCCTTCCGGCGCTTTTGGAAAGGCTATGGAAAACGGGGGCAGGTCCAGAAAGATCGGTGAACGGCTGGGGATCCTTCCGGTTATCGGATCTTTGTGCCTGGCCATCGGATATTCGGTGATTATGGGCTGGGTGTTTTATTATGCTAAGATGGCCGTTACCGGCGAGCTGACGGCAATGGGACAGGATATGAATGTTATCGGCGAAACGTTCAGCGCAGTAGCGCCGGAAGCAGATAATCTGATCCAGGCGGTGCAGATGACATTTGAAACGGGAGGCGCCAATAACCTGTGGATTATTGTGGGAATCGCTGTTTCATTCCTGATCATGATTATGGGGGTTTCCGGCGGCATTGAGAAATCCTGCAAGATGATGATTCCTGTGTTATATGCGCTGTTCATTGCTCTGGCTGTTTTTATGATTTTTACTCCGGGTACCGGAGCCGGTTACCAGTATATTTTCTCTCTGGATCCTGCAGGATTGCTGAATCCGGAGATATGGGTCTATGCATTCGGCCAGTGTTTCTTTTCCCTGTCGGTTGCAGGTTCTGGATCCATCGTATACGGTTCCTATCTGGATGATAAAGTAAAGATCCGCCGCTCCGCAGTGGTCTGCGCAGTTCTGGATACTTCGGCAGCTTTGCTTGCCATGCTGATCATCATTCCGGCAATGGCTTCTGTAGGGGCGGATCTGGGGGACGGAGGTCCGGGGCTGATGTTTATTTATGTACTTCCGGTATTTAACAGCATGGGGACCATGGCAAGGATCATTGTTATCTTCTTTTATGTGGCGATCCTGTTTGCTGGTCTTTCTTCGGTAATCAACTTGTTTGAAACACCTATTAACTTCCTGCAGGAACAGCTGCATATGAAGCGCTGGAAAGCCACTGCGGTTATTCACGGATTCGGTCTGATTATTGCCCTGATGATCCAGCCCTGGACTTCCCAGTGGATGGATACTGTTTCAATTTATATTCTGCCTGTCGGGGCTCTGACGGCCGGCATTATGTTTTTCTGGATCATGAAAAAGGATGCAGCTGTGGCAGCAGTGCAGCTGGGAGCGGACAGGCCGGTAATGGAGTGGTTTTATCCATTTGGACGTTATGTGTTTGTTCCGCTGTGTGTTCTCTGTTTTGTTCTGGGGATTGCCTGGGGAGGGATCGGATGATCCTATTCTGGGATTTTAAGACCGGCCGGTTTTGATACCTGCCGGTTTTTGTGGAGAAAGTTGATTTTTGCGTGCTGTATATATTAGGGGGGATGATTGAAATATGCGGTTAAGTGTGGTAAGCTTTACCTGGCGTTAATGGAGAATGGAGGAAAAGAAGAAAGATGCGAAGACAGCAGGAAACAGTTAAGAAAATTAAAAAAAGAGTTTCCGAATACTGTTTCGGAAACTCGCCTTTCAAAGAAAATCGGGGCAACAGGATTTGAACCTGCGACCTCTCGGCCCCCAGCCGAGCGCGCTACCAAGCTACGCCATACCCCGTACAGTTAAGCATTATAGCAGATAATTTTGCATTTGAAAAGTACTTTTTTAAATTTTTTTAATTTTTTTTTCAAATGCGAATTTTCGATGACAGTTCAGACGGTAAATGGGCATTGAAAGATCCCAATCCGATGCGGCAGGATACGGGGACAATTGTCTGAGCCGGCCGCAATTTTACAGCATTTTGGAGGTATACATGAGAGAACGAAAATCCATTATCAGTTTTGACCTGGATATGACGCTCCTGGATCATCAGGACTATCGAATTACGGAAAGTGCCCTGGAGGCAGTGGAGCGGCTGCGGGAGCATCACCGGATTGTGATTGCTTCCGGGCGGGATATGGACAATTATTACAGCTGCCAGTTCCGGGATGAGCTGCGGCCCGACGGGATCATCCATATGAACGGCACCAAGGTGACTGCAGGAGAGGAGCGGATTTATGATCATTTTATGAAACCGGAACTGGTGGAGGCGCTTTTGAACTTTGCCCGGGAAAACGGGCTCAGTGTAGGCGCAACGATTGACGGCATTGACTATTATACCAGTCCGGATACAGTTCGGGAGCATGACAGGAAGCGATGGGGCGATATGAACCGGCGTTTCGGCGATCCCCAGATGCTTCTTGAACGTCCGGTGCGGACGCTGGCTTATATTGGGGGAGAAGAAGGCGTTCGTCTGATGGAAAAAAAGTTTCCTGGCGTAAAGTTTCCTATGTTTGCCGGAAAGGTGGGGGCTGATGTGGTAGAGCAGGAGGCATCCAAGGCGGAGGGACTGAAACGTCTCTGCAGCTATTGGAGAATTCCCATAGAAAATACAGCGGCTTTTGGCGACAGCATGAATGATCTGGAGATTGTCCGGGAGGCAGGAATCGGCATTGCCATGGGAAATGCGGTTCCGGAACTGAAAGCTGCGGCAGATTATGTAACGGATCCTATCCGGGAGGACGGAGTGATCCGGGCATGCCGGTATTTTCAGTGGTTCTCGCGGTTTGTTCCCTTTGGAGAGCAGGACAAGGCGGAAAACGGCGGGAATGATTGAAAAAAGGGAAGGCTAGACTGCCTGACCCGGAAGGAAAGGAGAACAGAATAATGACAAAGAAATACGATCTGATTATTATCGGAGCAGGACCGGGAGGATATACGGCAGCGATCCGGGCTGCAGAGCTTGGACTTCGCACAGCGGTGATCGAGGAAAGGGAGCTGGGCGGCGTGTGTGTAAACCGCGGCTGTATTCCTACCAAAGCGCTCCTTTATGCTTCCCATCTCTTTTCGCTGATGCAGAACAGCGATCAGTTCGGCATTTTTACGGATCAGATTTCCTTTGATTACGGAAAGATGCAGAAGTATAAGGAAAAGTCCGTAAAGACCTGCCGGAACGGCATACAGCAGAGTTTTGAAAAACTGGGAATCCATCTGGTGCGCGGAAAAGGAATCCTAAGAAGAGACCGGACGGTAGAAGTCAGGGGAGCAGAGGGCCTGGAATTTTATCAGGGGCAGCATGTAATACTGGCGGCAGGTGCCAGGGCATTTATCCCGTCGATTCCCGGAGCCGATTTGCCGGGGGTGGTGACCAGCGATAAGATCTTAAGTGAGACGGACTGGAATTACAGCCGGGTAGTGATTATCGGAGGCGGCGTGATAGGAGTGGAGATGGCCTCTATTTTCCATAATCTGTGCAGTCAGGTGATGATCGTAGAAAAGAACGATCACCTTTTAGGGCCGATGGACCGGAAGGTGGCAGGAGAACTGGAACATTCTCTTCGGTCAAGGGGAATCGAGATTTACTGCGGCGCACAGTGCTGCCAGGTGGAGGAAAGCAAAAGTGGACTTCTCTGCCGGATAAAGACGGCTGACGGAAAAGAAATCCGGCAGCCGGCCGGGACCGTACTTATTGCTGCAGGAAGAAAACCAGAGCCGGAGGCTCTCATGGGAGAAGATGTGCAGCTTCGCATGGAAGAGGGGCGGCTGTGGACCGATGAGAATTTTCAGACCAGTCAGGAAGGCGTGTATGCGATTGGTGATCTGACAGCGAAAACGCAGCTGGCCCATGTGGCAGCGGCACAGGGCATCTTTGTGGTGGAGTCACTGGCGGGAAAACCGCGGAGCATCCGGCTGGAAGTGGTGCCAAACGGCATGTTTGTCCGCCTGCCCATCGTTCCAAACTGTATTTACACGAATCCGGAGATCGCTACCGTAGGCATTACGGAGGAGGCGGCAGAAAAGATGGGGATGCATGTGCGGACGGGATATTATTCTATGAATGACAATGGAAAATCCATTATCACCAGGGCAGACGGCGGTTTTATCTGTCTGGTATTTGAAGCATATTCCAACACTATTGTAGGTGCACAGATCATATGCCCCAGAGCTACGGATATGATCGGAGAGATGGCCACGGCTATTGCAAACGGCCTTACGGCAGAGCAGCTTTCTTATGCCATGCGGGCGCATCCCACGTACAGTGAAGGCATCCGGGCCGCCATTGCAGATGCTCTGACAAAATAAATCCTTGAGGAGAAGACAATGAAAATAACAGCATACAGCTGCCGGCCCGATGAGCTGGCAATGTTTGAAAAATTCGGAAAGGAGTGCGGCGTCCAGCTGGTCCTGGTTCCGGAAGGGCCGTCCATGGAAAATGCGCATATGGCAGAAGGGAGCCAGGGCGTGAGTATTATCACAACACCGGTGGATGAGCAGCTTCTGGGCCGGTGGAAGAGATGCGGAGTCCAGATCGTTTCTTCCCGGACGGTAGGGTATGAACATGTGGATAAAGATGCAGCCGACAGGCTGGGAATCGCCGTGGCGAATGTAAGCTATACCCCCAATACCGTGGCAGAGTATACTGTGATGGCCATGCTGATGGCGGTGCGCCGGATGAAGACGATTATGACGCGGTTTCTGGGGCAGGATTATTCGCTTCTGGATATCCGGGGAAGGGAACTTGGCCGGATGACAGTAGGCGTTGTAGGAACCGGCCGGATCGGCGAGACGGTAATCCGCCTTCTGCGCGGTTTTGGATGCCGGATTCTGGCCTATGATCTGAAGCCGAAGACCGAACTTAAAGAATTTGCGGAGTATGTGGATCTGGATACCATCTGGCGGGAATGTGACCTGATCACTTTTCATACGCCGGCTACAAAGAAAAGCTACCATATGGTAAACCGGGATACGCTGGAAAAGATGCGGGATGGTGTAGTGCTGATCAATATGGCCAGGGGAACGGTGATGGATACCGCCGCCCTTATTCAGGCGCTGGAGGGAGGAAAGGTAGGCGCTGCAGCCCTGGACGTGGTGGAAAATGAAGGGAAGATTTATTATAAGGATTTTAAGTATCAGCCTTTGGGACATCACGATATGGCGATCTTAAGTGCCATGCCCAATGTTCTTATGACACCCCACACTGCCTTCTTTACAGATGAAGCAGTTAGTGATATGATAGAATATTCCATACGGAGCTGTATTGCCCATGTGAACGGGGAGGAGAACCCCTGGCGGGTGTGGTAGGCAGCCTGGAGAGGAAGAAGAAGTGTTAAGAAAGGAAGGAGAATTGCAATGATTCAGGAACGGTTAAACAGCCTGCGGACCCTGATGCGGGAGCGGGGCATGGATGCCTATCTGGTTCCCACCGCAGATTTCCATGAATCCGAGTATGTAGGTGATTATTTTAAGTGCAGGAGCTTTATGACCGGGTTTACCGGTTCGGCCGGAACCCTGGTAGTGACGCTGGAAGATGCTGCCCTCTGGGTGGACGGAAGGTATTTTGTTCAGGCAGGAAACCAGCTTAAAGGAAGCAGCGTCCGGCTGATGAAGATGGGAGAGGAAGGGGTACCGGAAATCTCTGATTTTATCATTGATGCAGTAAAGGAAGGCGGTTGTCTGGGATTTGACGGCCGGGTAGTTGACAGCTTTACCGGACTGGAATTGGAAAAGCGTCTGGATGAAAAAGGCGCATCTGTAAAATACCAGGAAGATCTCATTGATCAGGTATGGACGGACCGTCCGGCCCTTTCTGCTCGGCCGGTATGGATCTTAAAAGAGGAGTTTGCCGGAAAATCGGCATCAGAAAAACTTTCTGACCTGCGCGGTGAAATGAAAAAGGCGGGAGCCTCCGTCCATGTGTTGACTTCACTGGATGATATTGCATGGCTTTTAAATATCCGTGGTGATGATGTGCGGTGCAACCCGGTGGTGCTTTCCTATCTGGCAGTAACCGGAACCGAGGCATTCCTTTTTATCAATCCTCAGGTTTTAGACCAGGAAACGGAAGCATATCTGAAAGGGCTGGGAATAACCCTTAAGCCTTACGATGAGATTTATGAATATATAAAGACTCTCCAAAATGAAAAGGTGCTTTTGGAAACTGCACGTGTGAATTATGCGATTATCCGAGGACTGGATTCTTCTAATGAGATCATCAATCAGATGAATCCCACGGTCCTGGCAAAAGCGGTTAAGAATCCGGTGGAAATCGAAAACATGAAAAAGGCCCATATCAAGGACGGCGTTGTTATGGCTCGTTTTGCATGCTGGCTGAAAAAGAACATCGGTAAGATTCCGATGGATGAGATTTCCCTGGAGAAGAAGTTAGACAGTATGCGCTTTGAGACAGAGGGCAATCTGGGGCTGAGCTTTGATACCATTTCTGCTTACGGGGCCAATGCGGCCATGTGCCATTATTCTGCCACCGAAGAGACAAATACGCCTGTTGAGCCCAGGGGCTTTTATCTGGTGGATTCCGGGGGACAATATTATGAAGGAACTACGGATATTACCAGAACCTTTGCCATGGGACCGCTGACCAAAGAAGAGAAGGAGCATTATACGCTGGTTCTTATCAGTATGCTGCGCCTGGGCGATGTGAAATTTCCCTATGGCGCAAGAGGGCTGACGCTGGATTATGCGGCGCGCCAGGTATTCTGGGATCGGGGCCTGAACTTTAACCACGGAACCGGCCATGGCGTAGGATATCTCCTGAATGTTCATGAGCGTCCCGTAGGCATCCGCTGGAAGATGGTTCCGGAGCGGATGGACAGCTGCGTGCTGGAGCCGGGCATGATTTCTTCTGATGAACCGGGTATTTATATTGAAGGAAGTCACGGCATCCGCACAGAGAATCTGATGCTGTGTGTAAAGCGGGAGAAAAATGAATACGGCCAGTTCCTGGGCTTTGAATACCTGACCTGTGCGCCCATTGATTTGGACGGTGTGGAGAAATCCCTGATGACCGACCATGATGTGGAACTTTTAAACCGGTACCATGCCCATGTATATGAGACGCTGTCTCCGTATCTGGAAGGCGAGGAGAAAGAGTGGCTTAAGGAAGCCACCCGGGCAATTTAGCAAACTGCTTCTTATTCGTCCGGCAGATCCACCAGGATATAGTCATGATGAACGGCCGGCAGGAAATGGGTTAATACCTGGTCTGTAGGGAGACGCAGGCTGGATGTGTTGATACAGGGATGACATCCGATAAAGGGATGGCCTTCTATCACCTGCCGGTCGATTAAAAGCTGCACCCGGTTTTCCGTGTCATTCATCAGGCCCAATATGGTTACAGATCCAGGAGTCAGATTTAAAAACTGTTCCAGGTATTCCGGACCGGCGAAGGAGAGACGGGAGCTGCCGATCTGATGGGAAAGATCCTTTGTTTTGAATTTTTTCCCGCCGGGCATGAGAAGAAGGTAAAACTTCGTTTTCTGTGCATTTGTGAGAAAAAGATTTTTGCAGATGGGAGTCCCAAGGATCTGATCTACCTGATGGCAGGCTGCGATGGTGGGCAGCGCTTCGTGATCCAGCCGGTCATAGGGAATGGAAAGCCGGTCCAGCAGATCGTAGGTTTTCCGCTCTTTTTCCAACCGTCCGGAGTCCTCTGCAGGGCGGCCGTGATATAAAACAGGGTCAATGTAAAATTTTTCATGGGAAGATAATGTTTCCATAATGACATGCCTCCTTTTGGTAAGTATCTTATCATGGCAGAGATATTCTGTAAATAACGGGGCGGCGGTATGGTGTCAGGCAAGGGCAGAGAAAGGAAAGCTTGACATTTTCGGCAGGCTTTAGTATAAATTCTCTTCAGAAGATTCTGCGGAAAATGCGGAGGAAGGCAGGAGAAAAGAATGGCAGGAAAGAAAACGGCAAAGAACGGGGAAAATCAGAAAAAAGACCGGCTGGAGCGGGAACTGGACCAGTGGATCGCTGATTTTTACCGGAAACAGGATGCAGCGCCTGGAGAAGGCGGGCGGAAAAAGAATGGGGAAAATGAAAAACGCAGCCGGCAGAAGGCAGATGCCGGCAAAAAAGGCGGAGAAAGATCCACGGTGCCGGAAAAAAAGGAACGGAGAAAAGAAGGGGGGCCGGCAGAGAGACGAAAGAACACCGGAAAGAATCCATGTCCTGTGTCCAACCGCTGCGGCGGCTGCCAGCTTCTCCACCTTCCTTATTCTGCGCAGCTTCAGCAGAAGCAGAAGATGATGGAAGAGCTCCTTAAGGGAATCTGCCGCGTTTATCCCATTACTGGAATGGAAAATCCGTGGCATTACCGGAATAAGGTTCATGCTGTATTTGATCATGACCGAAAGGGGAATCCCATATCCGGCGTTTATGAGGCGGGAAGCCATCGGGTGGTGCCGGTGGAAAAGTGTCTGATTGAAAATGAGAAGGCGGATGAGATCATCGGAACCATCCGCGGCATGTTAAAGTCCTTTAAGATCCGGACTTATGATGAGGATACGGGAATGGGACTTCTGCGGCATGTGCTGGTGCGGTGCGGATTCTCCAGCGGTCAGATTATGGTGGTGCTGGTTACTGCCTCGCCGCTGTTTCCATCGAAAAAGAATTTCCTTCGGGTACTTCTGGACAAACATCCGGAGATCACTACAGTTGTACAGAATATCAATGACAAGGATACCAGTATGGTCCTGGGGGAACGGGAACAGGTGCTTTACGGAAAGGGATATATTGAAGATCAGCTTTGCGGCTGTACCTTCCGCATTTCCTCCCGCTCCTTCTACCAGGTCAATCCGGTGCAGACAGAAAAGCTTTACCGGAAAGCAGTGGAGGAAGCAGGACTGACCGGCAGGGAGACGGTTCTGGATGCTTATTGCGGCATCGGGACCATCGGCATCATTGCAGCGCCGAAGGCCCGGCGGGTTATTGGTGTAGAGCTGAATCCGGATGCGGTACGGGATGCGGTGATCAACGGCAGGACCAACCGGCGTTCCAATATTGAATTTTACTGTCAGGATGCAGGCATGTTTATGCAGGAAATGCGCAGCGCCGGCGAGAATATCGATGCAGTCTTTATGGATCCGCCCAGAAGCGGAAGTACGCCGGAATTTATCCGTGCGGTCTGCGAATCCGGTCCCCGGAGGGTGGTTTATATTTCCTGCGGACCCCAGACTCTTGCCAGGGATTTGCGGCTTTTTACAGGGAGCGGATACCGGGTTTTGGGAGCCTGGCCTTTTGATATGTTCCCGGGAACCGAAGAACATGTGGAGACGATCGCCGTGCTGGAGCGTATAGGAAAAGGGAAAAAAGCTGAATAATCATAAAAAACCGGTCTGAAGCGGCAGGAGATTGAGAAAAAGGAAGGGAAAAAATAAAGAAATCCCTTCCTTATTTTTGCTGCATATGCTAAAATTGTTAAAAACAGTCGAAAAATCAAAAAGAGGGGGGACGAGATGAAACGAATTGTCATCACAACAGAAAGCGGAACTGATTTGCCGGCAGAGCGGGCGCAGGCTCTAGATATTCGCATTATTCCCATGTGGGTTGTGACAGAGGGAAGGAGCCGCCAGGATGGCTCATTTCCGGCAGGAGAAGTTTTCACTTACTATAAAAAGACAAAAACGGTTCCTTCCACTTCAGCAGTGAATCCCCAGGAATACATGGAGTTTTTTAAAGAGCTGCGAAGAGAAAAACCCGATGCAGATATTCTGCATATTGCTTACAGTTCCAAAGCGTCCTCCACATGGCAGAATGCATCGATTGCCATTAAGGAACTGAATGATCCGGGAATTTTTCTTGCAGACTCCCTGAATGTATCCGGTGGGATTTCTTTAATTTGTGAGAAGGCTGCACAGATAGCCGGAAGGGCGGCAGATGGAAAGGCCGCTTTGGAAGAGCTGGAATCCTGGATTCGGCGGGCGAGGGTTACCTTCCTTCCGGACAGTCTGGAATTTTTAAAAGCGGGCGGACGGGTATCCAATGCTGCTTATCTGGGCGCATCTCTTCTGCAGCTGAAACCGCAGATCCTGATTCAGGACGGACTCCTTGTGGCTTCCCGGAAATACAGGGGGAAAATGGATGCAGTGGCAGTACCTTATCTGGAAGATTTTGTTCGAAACAACAGTCTGGACCGGGAGGATCTGTACCTTTTTTATACAGACGGCTTTTCAATGAATCTTCTGGAACTTCTGGAAAAGCGAGCTGGAGAACTGGGGTTTTGCAATGTACGCCGCGCCATGTGCGGATGTGTGATATCCTGCCACGGAGGCCCTGGTGCTCTGGGAATCGCCGGTTTTGCACAGGAGGGGCACTGAGATGGACTGGCTGGTTGGTACGGTATCTTTTCTCCTTTTTTTCCTTTATGACTGGAACCGCGTTTTCTGGAAGAAGAGATGGATGAGGGGATTTTTTTATCTGGGCTGTATGGGTCTTGTGGTAAGCGGCGGAATTTTTCTGGCAGAAGCGTTGAAAAAACAGAGCTCTGGCTGGATTTTCTGGCTGGCTGTATCGGCTGTGTGCCTGGCGGGGCTTGTTTATACCCTTTTTTTTGCCCTGCCTTTTGATGAAACTTACCGGAAAGAAGCAGACAGACATAAGGTATGCAGGACGGGGCTTTACGGTATCTGCCGCCATCCGGGGATCTGGTGGTTTTTCGGATGCTTTGCAGGGGCGGGAATGGCCTGCGCAGACCGGGAAAAACTTCTGGAAGGACTGTTTTTTTCTCTTTTAAACCTGGGCTATGCCTGGTATCAGGACCGATACATATTCCCGGAAGAATTTTGTGATTACAGAGATTATCAGAATGCGGTTCCCTTTCTTATTCCGGGAAGGGGACAAAAGGACGGTAAAAGAAAATGACATTTCAGGAAAAACTCAGAAATGGAGAACGGGACCGGATCTGGCAGGAGTACTGCGGGTTTCTGGATCTGGACATGAAGGAATACATGACGATCCAGAACCGGCTTTTAATGGAGCAGATGCAGATGTGGTGCAGCTGCCCGCTGGGACAGAAAATATTAAAAGGAAAAAAGCCGCAGACTATTGAGGAGTTCAGGCAGATGGTGCCGCTGACTACTTATGAGGATTATGCGGATGTACTTCTTTTGAAGAAAGAGGAGATGCTTCCGGACCAGCCGATTATCTGGATTCAGACAACCTGGGAGGGAGGAAAGCATCCCATAAAAGTGGCTCCTTATACCAAAGGAATGCTCCAGACTTACAAAAACAATGTGCTGGCCTGTATGATTCTTTCTACCAGTACGCAGAAAGGGCAGTTTGATATTGAGGAAGCGGATACCTTTCTGTATGCCCTTGCACCCCTTCCTTATACCACGGGACTGATCCCTCTGGCTCTTACCGATGAGATTAACGTGGAGTTTCTGCCCCCGGTGAAGGACGCAGTGAAGCTGTCTTTTTCGGAGCGGAATAAAAAGGGCTTTAAAATGGGACTGCGCAGAGGAATCGACTTTTTCTTTGGACTGGGAAGCGTAGCCTATTACGTCAGCTTAAGCGCAGCTAAAATGTCTGAGGGAGATAAAACCGGCGGGAAACTTAAGAAAATGTTTTCCATGTCTCCTTCCATGCTGCTCCGCTACATAAAAGCCAAGAATGTGTGCCGGAAAGAGAAGCGGCAATTAAAGCCGAAGGATCTGTTTCATCTGAAGGGATTTGTCTGCGCCGGCACGGATAACCGCTGCTATAAAGACGATCTGGAAGATCTGTGGGGAGTGCGCCCTATTGAGGTTTTTTCAGGAACGGAGCCAAGCTGCATCGGTATCGAGACCTGGACCAGGAACGGCCTGTACTTTTTCCCGGACACCTGTTTTTATGAGTTTATTCCGGAAGATGAAATGTACAAAAATATGGAGGATCCCGCCTACCAGCCCAGAACCGTCTGCATGGATCAGGTAGTGCCGGGGCAGGTTTACGAGATTGCCATTACTGTCTTAAAAGGCGGCGCGTTTGCCCGTTATCGGGTAGGGGATATGTACCGCTGTGTGGGGCTTTCCAGCAAGGAAGATGAGACAAGGATTCCCAGATTTCAGTATATTGACCGGATTCCCACAATTATCGATATTGCGGGATTTACCAGAATTTCGGAAAATTCCATCAAAAGCGTGATTGCTCTTTCCGGTTTAGATATTGAAAACTGGGTGGCATTAAAGGAGTTTACAGAGGATAAAGGACGGCCTTTTCTCCATATGTATGTGGAATTAAGTCCGGATGCTGTGGTAAGCCGCGCAATCAGCCGAGAACTTTTAAAGGAGCACCTGACCATTTATTTTAAATACGTAGATCAGGATTACAATGACTTAAAGCGGATTCTGGGGATGGATCCTTTGGAAATTACCATTCTCCGCTGCGGGACCTTTAAAACGTATGAAGCTGCATCTGGGAAAAAGCTGCGCCATATCAATCCTCCGGTGCATGATGTGCAGGATCTGGTAAAGGCCCAGGATCAATTTCAGGCCCAGGACGGCAGGAGGTTTCCGCTATGAACAGCTACGCCTTTATTTCGATCATTGCGCTGTACAGCTATGTTTTCTTTATGCTGGCATTCCTTACTGCAAAGAAGAACCGCCTGATCTGGGACTTTATCTGTGTGCTGTTTCTGATGGTCCTGTGGACAGGAGGCTCTCTCCTGATGCGCGGGCAGATGTGGCCGTCTTATGAACTGTGGTACCACGTATCCCTGACCGGCATCTGGCTTCTGCCGTACGCTTATTATTGCTTTATCCGGGATTTTGCCGGGGCCCAGAGAAAAAGTTCCAAGAAAATCTGGCTCCTTCTTCTTGCGGCGGGAACGGCTGTAAACTGGAAGACCGGATTTTTCTTAAAGCCGCCGGAGATTGTGGGAGAAGGAGAGCAGATTGCCTTTGTTTACCATATGGAATGGCCGGTAGTGATCATGTACGGCCTTTGCGCTGCTTTGCTGGTTAAGATCGCTGCAATTATTTACAGACTGTACCGGAAGCGCCCGGAGACAGCCTACCAGCTTCTACCACTTCTGGCAGGAATCCTGATTCTGTATCTGGGAAATCTGGGGATCAGCCTGTTTGATGGTTTTCCGGTGGACATTCTGGCTGGTGTGTTCAACGCCGTTCTGATGTTTTATACGCTTTATTCCGGCCATGTGTTCCGGCTGACGCTGCTGGCATCCCGTGCTAACTGCTACGTGGTGGCCATGGCCATCAGCGTTCTGGTGTTTTTTAACCTGGCTCAGGAGATGAACCGGTTCCTTCAGCAGAATGTGAATATACTGGCCCAGTATCATGTGATTATTGTGGCTGTTCTCATTATGCTGCTGGCTCTGGCTATTTACAGTATGATGAATCTTTTATTTGACCGGCTTTTCGTCAAGGAGGAGCGGATGCAGAACGAGAGACTGAGCGCTTATACCATGGAAATATCCAAGAGTCTGAACCTGCATGAGATTTTTCAGGCGTTGGTAAATGTAATTACAGAGACTTTGCAGGTAAAGAAAATTTACATCTGCATGGAAGAAAGCGACGGCAGTTATCAGGCTGTTTACAGCACCAGCCCGTTAGATGACAAGCGTTTTACTATGGATGCGGGCCATCCTCTGGTAAGCTGGATGAAAGAGCATGACCAGTGCCTGTTCCTGCGGGATTTTAAGAGGACCCTGGCTTATAAGGCTATGTGGGAGGAGGAAAAGAAACGCCTGGATGACATGAAGGTAGAGTGTTTTCTTCCTCTGAAGGATAATGACGATCTGGTTGGGATCGTCATGCTCAGCGGCAAGGAGAAGAAAAAGTCTCTGGGAATTGATGATATCGGATTTTTGAATTCCATTGAATCCGTAAGTTCCATTGCCGTTAAGAACTCCAGGCTTTATGAGAGGGCATACAGCGAGGCGCGGACCGATGAACTCACTACGCTGCTGAACCGGAAATGCTTTTATGAGACACTGGAAGAGTGCTGCCGCAGGTGCGGCAGAAGCGCCTTGTCTCTGGTGATCTTTAATGTGGACGATTTTAAGCTGTATAACCAGCTTTACGGCAACCGGGAGGGAGACGAGGCTCTTCGCCATATTGCTCAGATTATTAAGGGAACGGTGGGAGAGAACGGCTATGCTGCCCGCTACAGCGGAAAGGAATTTGCAGTGATCCTTCCGGAATATGATATTTATTCTGCGCAGAATTTAGCGGAAAATATCAGCGCGCAGATCCGGAACATGAATCGGAATTCCAAAGACGGATATTTAAAGACACTTACGGTAAGCTGCGGAATCTGCGGAATGCCCTATGCTGCCTCGTCACCCCAGGAACTGGTGCAGAATGCGGACCAGGCTGTGTACCATGTGAAGCGGGCAGGCAAAAACGGCATCATGGTCTTTTCTGATGGTATTATCCAGAACCAAAAAAGCGGCGGCAGTCTGGAAAAACACAGAAGTATGTATTCTGAATACGCTTCCACCATCTATGCGCTTACGGCTGCCATTGACGCAAAGGACCATTATACGTTCCAGCACTCGAAGAATGTGGCTTACTATGCGGAATGCCTGGCAAAGGCTCTGAATATGAGTGATGAGTACCGGGAGATTTTAAAGGAGGCGGCTCTTCTTCATGATATCGGCAAGATCGGTGTGCCGGAGCATATTTTAAACAAACAGGGAAAGCTTACGCCTGACGAATATGAGGCTATGAAGTCCCATGTGGAGTATTCGGTGGGAATCATTCGCCATCTGCCCTCCATGGATTACGTAATTCCTGCGGTAATCGGCCATCATGAACGGTATGACGGGAAAGGATATCCCAGAAGAATTGCAGGGAAGGATATCCCGCTGGCGGCCAGGATCCTGTGCATTGCCGATTCTTTCGATGCTATGATCTCCAAGCGCTGCTACAAGCAGGAGATGACCTTGGAGTATGCTGTCAATGAACTGGAACGGGGAGCCGGAAGCCAGTTTGATCCGGAACTGGTTCCCGTATTTATTCAGGAAATACAGAGCGGCAGGGTGGAGCTGGTATACAGCAATGGAGAAGGGGCACAGAAGTAAAAAGACAGCATTAGTATAATATGTACAGGAAACTCTCCATTGCAGATGAGAGTTTTAGGAGAAGATACCTATGCACGAATCGCTTTTGCCCATCGGGAAAATGGCCGCCCTGAACCGGATTTCTGTTTCTACATTGCGGCTGTATGATGAAAAAGGGCTGCTGAAACCCTGTTATACCGATCCCAGGACCGGTTACCGATACTATGATATCAACCAAAATGCACGCCTGGACATGATCGTTTACATGAAGGAGCTGGGGATGAGTCTGGCCGAGATTGGCCAGGTGCTGCAGAAGGAAGATATTTCCCTGATTGAAGACATTCTATCCAGGAAAAATGAACAGCTCCATCAGCAGATCCGGCAGCTGAAGGAGCGGCATGATGCGGTGGAACGGGCAATTCTGTCCATCGAACGATACCGGAAATCACCAGTTACCGGAACCTTTTCTCTTGAATACATTGACCGCAGGTATATATGGGGCATCCCCTGCGCATCTAATTTTTACGATGATGATGTCCACAGCTATGAAAATTTGCTACGCAAGCTGCGGCTTAGGCTGGAAGAGAAAGGATTTGCCCAGATCCATTCCTATAATATCGGTACATCGATTACACAGGCAGATTTTGAGGCTGATCGTTTTACTGCGGCACAGATCTTTATTTTCACCGGCCGCAGAGAACAGCGGGAAAAAAGTACTGCAGGGATCGTGGAAAGCGGCATGTACGCATGTGTTTATCTGGACAATTATGACGATGAGATTTCTTATGCCCGACGGCTGCGGGCTTTCTGCCAGGAGAATGGATATACCATTGCCGGCGATTATATCTGTGAGGTGATGACGGGATTCCATGTCTTTGACAGCGATCCTCGCAGCATGTTTCTGCGGCTGCAGGTGCCGGTAAGCTTTCAGAAATAGAACGGTTACAAAAAGTCACAAAATCTCTTGACTCTCCTGCGGCAGGAGGGTTTAAACTGAAAGCAGAAGATAAAGATTCGGAAAAAGTTCAGGCAAAATGTTCGTTAATTTTCCGACAAAAGAGTTCAATGAAAAGAAGGAGGTTTTGTGATGGAGAAAATTAAAGTGGTTCAGTACGGATGCGGGAAGATGGCAAAATACACCCTGCGCTACCTTTACGAGCATGGCGCTCAGATCGTAGGCGCTATCGATGTTAATCCTGCGGTGGTGGGCATGGATGTGGGAGATTTCGCAGACTTGGGCCTTAAAACCGGCGTGATTATTTCCAATGACGCGGACAAAGTATTGGATGAGTGCGATGCCGATGTGGCGGTGGTTACCCTGTTCAGCTTTATCGGTGACATTTATGACCATGTGGAAAAATGCGTTTCCCGGGGAATCAATGTGATTACCACCTGCGAGGAGGCAATTTATCCCTGGACCACATCTGCAGCTCAGATCAACCGGCTGGATGCCCTGGCAAAGGAGAATGGCTGTACCATTACCGGATCCGGCATGCAGGATATTTTCTGGATCAATATGGTGGCCATGGTGGCCAGCGGCTGCAACCAGATCAAGAAGATCAAAGGTGCTTACAGCTACAATGTAGAGGACTACGGATTGGCCCTGGCAGAAGCCCACGGCTGTGACCTGACACCGGACGAGTTTGAGGCGCAGATCGCCCATCCTGCTGAATTCGAGCCATCCTATGCCTGGAATGCCAGCGAGGCCATCTGCAGCAAGCTGGGACTGACCATTAAGTCCATTACCCAGAAACATGTGCCGTATATTGTAGATCATGATGTTTACAGTGCCACTCTTGGGAAGACTATTGAAGCGGGCAGATGCATCGGCATGTCCGCGGTGGTAACCATTGAGACCTTACAGGGCATTACCATTGAAGAAGAAACCATTGGAAAGGTCTACGGACCGGAAGACGGAGATCAGTGTGACTGGTGGATTACCGGCGAGCCGGATACCGAGTTCCATGTGGTGAAGCCCGCTACCGTAGAGCATACCTGCGCCACCATTGTGAACCGGATCCCCAGTCTTCTGGCGGCGCCGGCAGGCTATGTGACCTGCGATCAGCTGGAGCCTCACAGCTATCTGACTTATCCGATGGAGTATTACGCATAACATGCAGCGTGTGTATGAAGCGTACGCAGGCTGAGAATAAGAGGCCTGTGAAAAAAGCATAGCCTAAAAACAAAGAAGGACCCTGGGCTTATTTTTGTCCCATGGTCCTTCTTTTGTGTTAAAATCCAGCTGTCCTGAACGGTTACGTTCAATCGGTATAGTCAATGCGCTCAATTTTAAAAATCACCGGTCTGGTCCCGTCAGAGCAGCAGGTAATCATCACATTTTCCTGATTCATCCATCCCTTCATGATGGAGCCGCCCTGAAGTCCGGTATAGATATATCTGGCGATGGCGTCCCATGCCTCTGAACAATGGGGCATTTTCGGACCGCCGGCTATTGTATCAGGGTCGCCGCTGGTTTTCGCCAGGGTATTCAGTCCCATGTGCCAGAAATCGTCTCTTTCGCCGTCACGTTCAAAGATAAACTCGTCTCCGGCATGATAACATGGACAGGGGCCGGCTTTCGGATCGGCGCAGTACTGCTCCTGCAGATCAGGGTACACCCACGCTATATGCAGCCGTGAAAACTTTTGCATAGAAAAGTCTCCTCTTTCATGTTATACTGGGAAAAGAATACAGGTAACAGTTCAGGACGGCGGGAAAACAGGTGCAAAAGCAGGCGTTAAGTTCGCTTATAAGCATGATTTTGCACCTGTTTTCACATCGGATGGATTACCGCATTGAGCTTTCCCTGGAAACTGTGGCAATGGCGGATATGAGCGTCCTGGAATTTTCCGTGGATCAATTTTCAAACATGTTTGAAGAGAATACCGCTCTTGGCCAGCAGGTGGTGAACTGGTACTCTATGTATGTAAACCTTCTGTTGTTTGAAAATATCCATCAGGAATTTAACCCTTCGCAGATCAGGCTCTGCAATCTGCTGTATCTGCTGAGCGTCAGCCAGCCGGCCAATTCCGGTTTGCAGATTGAGATGACTCAGGAGGAGCTTGCCGATATTCTGGGGATGAGCCGTGTCCAGATTACCCGTGAACTCACAGTTCTTCGTGGGGAAGGAATACTTGCGACGAAACGGGGGAGGCTTTTGATTACCGATTTGCCGAAGCTTGCGGCGTTATGCTCAAAGGAAACCATATAACCGGATGTTCAAGTTGATTATAATCGATTTTCTCCTTCTCGTCTGCTCCTGATGAAGCATTAGGGGGGCGGAGTTAGAGTAAACCTTCATGCGCCGGCGGGCGATGTGCAGCTGTCCCACGAAAGTCATGGCGGCGCATTTGGCATCCCTGAATTAACGCCGCCTATCCGGCGGCAGGACTATCAGAGTAAACCTTCATGCGCCGGCGGGCGGCGTTCCAGCCATCCCATGAAAGTCGTGGCGGCGTATTTGGCATCCCTGAATACATGCCGCCTATCCGGCGGCAGACTATCAGAGTAAAATTGAGGTAATATAATGGAGAGGAATTTGACGCAATATCATACAGTTATTACAGAAATAAAAAGCATTATTTCTACTGGACAAGAAGCAGCTTATAATGCTTCCAATAAGGCGATGCTGTTTACCTATTGGAATATTGGTAAACGAATTGTAGAGCAGGAACTGAGTGGTAGCGACCGTGCAGAGTACGGCAGTAACTTGATTTCTGTATTGGCAGAAGAATTGACAAAGGAATTTGGCAAAAATTATTCCAAGAGAAATTTGCACTATTACATTAAATTTTATCAGTATTTTCCTGAAGAGCAGATTGTGAACGCATGCGTTCAC
>DVKS01000051.1 GCA_018715905.1 Candidatus Caccovicinus merdipullorum
TCTGGTGAAGCTTCTGTCCGGAGAATATGCCTTTGCTGCCGGACTGATCCTTCTTTACGTGCTGACACAGGTGGTGCGTCAGGTGATCCAGCCAAAGATTGTGGGAGATACTATGGGACTTCCTCCTCTTACCACTTTGTTTTTATTATATCTTGGATTTAAAATACAGGGAATCGCCGGCATGATCCTGGCGGTTCCGGCAGGCCTTTTAGTAGGGAGTTTATACCGTCATGGGGCCTTCGACGGAATGATCGAAAATACGCTGCTTCTGGCAGAAGAAATCCGAAAATTCCGGAAGGGAGAGTAGAGTGAAAGCGGAAAATAATCTGGAAACCGATCAGATTCGCCAGCTTGTTTGGAGGCTGGCGATTCCTTCCATGCTGGCCCAGTTTGTCAGCGTTTTTTACAGTATTGTAGATCGGATTTACATTGGAAATATTCCGGAAATCGGGGAACTGGCTCTGGCCGGTGTGGGCGTATGCGGCCCTGTTGTTACTATGGTTACCTCGGTGGCTTCCTGGGTAGGCGTAGGCGGCGCCCCTCTTTTAAGTATCCGCCTGGGGCAGAAAAATCAGGAAGGAGCCAGGAAGATCCTGGCCAATTGTTTTCTTCTCCTGACTGTGCTTTCGGCAGCCATTACCGTGGGGATGATCCTGGTCAAGGATACGCTGTTAATCTGGTTTGGAGCCAGTGAAGCGATCTTTCCCTATGCGAACCAGTATTTGACCTGGATCCTTTTGGGGACGGTCTTTTCCCTCCTGTCTACGGGAATGAATCAGTTTATAATTTGTCAGGGGTTTTCCGGAACAGGCATGAAGTCGGTGCTTTTAGGCGCCGTTCTGAACATTATTCTGGATCCTATATTCATTTTTGTACTGGATATGGGAGTCAGCGGGGCAGCCATTGCCACAGTACTGTCCCAGATGGCGTCCTGTGCTTATGTTCTGCGATTTTTGTTTAGCGGCCGTCCTATGGTGTCTATCACATTCGGCGGTTACGAACGGCGTATTATGGGTCAGGTGCTTCTTCTGGGGCTGTCGCCCTTTATCATTATTGCTCTGGATAATGTGATGATCATTGCGTTAAATGCGCAGATCCAGAGATACGGCGGTCCGGAGCGCGGAGATATGCTCCTTACCTGCAATACCATACTTCAAAGCTTTATGCTGGTGATTACCATGCCTTTGGGGGGCATTACAAGCAGTACGCAGACGGTTCTGGGATATAATTTCGGAGCAGGAAGACCGGATCGGATACGAAAGGCAGAGAAGCATATTTTGATTCTGGCGGTTGGCTTTACCACATTGATGTTTTTTGCGTCCCGATTTCTGGTGCGCTATTTTATCCTTTTATTTACACGGGATCCCCAGTATATTGCGCTGACCATGGATGCTGTGGGTGTTTACACAATGATGATCATTCCGCTGGGGGTTCAGTATACGATCGTGGACGGTGCCACGGGAATGGGACTTCCCAAGATCGCCATTACCCTGTCTATGTTTCGGAAGGTGGTATATTTTTTCTTCCTTTTCCTGATTCCGGCAATAGGGGATGTAGGACAGATCTTTCTTGCAGAACCCATATCAGATTTTATCAGCCCGCTGGTGTCGGCGGCGGCATTTTTCCTGGTGATATCCAAAGTGATTGACCGGGCAGGAATGCCGGAAAGACCCAACGCAAAGCAGGCATAAGAAATGTCCCGCAGAGGTTTTCGATACCTTTGCGGGACGTTTCTATGTATGGTTTATGGTTAACTCTTTTTTTCTGAGTCTGGTTCCTCATCTTCCTGCAAAACTGCATGGATGTCTTCCGATGCGTGTAGCTTCTTTTTTCTTTCTCGGCGGATTTTCACAGGAAGCTTTTTAAAAAGCAGCCAGATAAGAAGCGCCATCAAAAGAATAAAAATTAAAGTAGGGCTGCCGGACAGAATCCCGATAACGGCTGCTGAAAGGAAAGAAAGCAGTGAACTGAGATTCTGCGAGAAGCCGCGGCGAATCTGCTGAAAGATGTTTTCCGGCTGTGTGGGGCTTTCTGTATCTACTTCATCGATGCTCAGGGTCACAGTGTTGTAGGTTACGGAATTGTCCAGATAGCGCAGCCGGGATTCGCTGGATTCAATTTCGATGGTGACTTCGGTGAGACGTTCTTCCAGGGCGATAATGGCTTCTGTCGTGTCGGCTATAGCCAGAAGTTCCCAGAGACGTTCCTGCTCGGTGCGAAGAGTCTTTAAGCGGCTTTCCACATCGGAGTACTGTAAAGTTACATCAGAGACATTTTCCGATTTATAAGTTACGTTTCCGTCTGCTTCCACCTGTGTCACGAAGTCATTCAGGCTGTCGGCCGGGATGCGGATGGTCATGGAACCGTACCGGTTGGATGAATAGCCCTGGCTGGTTATGCTGTTTCCGGAAATGTCAGACCGCTCGATATAGCCATTCAGCCGGGATACATTTTCCTGAATGGATGTGATCAGCGCGTCAAATTCAGTGGTTTCTACATTCATGCTGACAGTACGGATTAATTTTCGTTCCAGAGAAAAGGAATCACTGTCATCTGTTCCGGAGGGGGAGCCAAAGCTGGATGTAATGCCGGCGGAGGCTCCTGCGCCGTTTTCGCTGGCAGCAGCCATGTTCTGCTGGCTGTCATTTTCAAAAACGGCAGCGGTTTCGGCAACGGCGCTGCTGTCAGAAGAACTGCTGCCGCAGCCGCCTGCCAGAAGTGACAGGATGAGGGCTGCCGTCAGAAGAAACGAGGGGTATCGGATCCTTGAGAAATTGCCTTTTTTCATAATTTTCCTCCTTTAAAACAATGAAAAGTAGTAAAATGATACAATTTCATGGTAACATGGAGCCGGCATTTCGGCAAGACTGCTGCACGGGAATTAAGAAATCCAAAGGAAACCTTAAGAAATCGCAAGGAAAGCGCAATGAAAGTGATAGAAAAAAACAGTTGACGGATTTTAAAGGAGACCTGCATAATGAAAAGGAATTTGAACAGCATTTTAGGACCGGAAAGGAGAAGGTTATGAAAATACTGGTAAGCGCCTGTCTTCTGGGCGTCTGCTGCCGATACAACGGCAAGGGGGAGCTGAATCCGGCAATAAAGGAACTTCTTGGAAAGCATCAGCTGATCCCGGTATGTCCGGAGATCCTGGGAGGACTTTCTACACCCAGAATGCCGGCAGAGAGGCAGGGAGTGCGGGTTATGACCCGGGACGGCCGGGATGTAACGGCTGCCTATGAGAAAGGAGCGGAGGAAACCCTTAAGCTGGCGGAGCTTTTCGGATGCCGTCATGCAATATTAAAGGAGAGAAGCCCTTCCTGCGGAAATGGTGTGATTTATGACGGAACCTTCCAGGGAAAACGTATTCCCGGAGACGGCAAGACAACAGAACTTCTTAAAAAGCACGGCATTCAGGTGGCAGGAGAATCTGATTTTATGACCCGGGAGGCATTCCTATAGCTGTCCCGGTAGAGGAGGGAAGAGGAGTACGAGAGGCTTACAAGGGACGGCAGGCGGATTTTCCTGGCAGGCCATTGCATGGGACTGAGGATTATGATATGATACCAGGGTCAAAAATGAAACAGAAAATGTCTTAGAAAGGTTTAAATGAGAGATTTCATGGAAAATGAGAATAGAGAAAAGAGATGGCGGACAATCGAGGAAGAGATTGCCGAGGCTTCCTTAAGCATGCGTGAGGAGGAGTGGAGAGAGGAAGATGCAGCTCTTTTTGATACTGCCTCAGGAGAGGCGGAGAGCGATGCAGGCATCGGTGCGAAGGCGGAGCGTGATGGAGGCACCGATGCAAAAGCGGAGGTTCTCCAGGATATAAAAAGGGAGCGGGCGATTCCCAGGAGCCGCAGGGGAAAGCCCTCAAGAAAAGGAATCCGCCTGCTGATCGGCATAGGAATTCTGGCGGGAGCCGCAGGGATCGCCTACGGAATTGGCGCGTTCCGCTATCGAAATACATATTTTCCTAATACAATCATCAACGGTATCGAGGCCGGCGGTCTGACTGCTCAGGAAGTAAAAGATCTTCTGGCATCTGCCATTGACGGATATGCTGTCCGTCTGGTGGGAAGAGAGGATGCAGAAGAAACCATTGCAGGGACAGATATCGGACTTCATACGGTTTATGACGGGCAGCTGGAGCAGATGATCCAGGATCAGAATCCCCTTCTGTGGGGACTTGCTCTTTTCGGCGACCGGACCACAGAGATTGATACGGTGGTTGCCTATGATGAGAATGCGTTTGAGGCAGCGCTGGACGGACTTTCGTTTTTGGATGAAGATACGGTCCGGGTTTACCGGGAAGCATATCTGTCGGACTATATAGAAGGACAGGGGTATGAAATCATTCCGGAAGATCCTGGAACGGAAGTGGACCGGGAGGCGCTTTCGGAGGCTTTGTCCCATGCGGTTTTATCTCTTCAGCAGGAGCTTTCTCTGGAGACGGCCGGCTGCTATGTGCATCCTGCAGGTCAGGAACCGGCCCAGGCGCTGGTAGATGCCAGAGATGAGATGAACCGCTATGTGGGAACGGTGGTTACCTATACTTTCGGCAGCAGCCGGGAAGTTCTGGACGGCAGCACGATCCATACCTGGGTATCGCTGAATGAAAGCGGCCAGCCGCTTTTGGATGAAACCATGGTAAGCGAATACGTATCCGATCTTGCAAAGAAATATAATACGGCTTATACAAAACGGAAATTTATGACCAGTTACGGCCGGGAAGTTGAAGTATCCGGTGTGTACGGATGGAGAATCAATCAGACGGCGGAGACGGCGGCTCTTACGGAAATAATCCGTTCCGGCGAGAGCCAGACAAGAGAGCCGGAATACTCTCAGAAAGCAGCCAGCCATGACGGAAATGATTATGGAACTACTTATGCGGAAGTAAATCTTACTGCACAGCATCTGTTTTTTTATAAAGATGGAGAGAAAATCCTGGAATCGGACTTTGTGTCCGGCAATGTTTCCAGAGGCTATACAACCCCTCCAGGGTTATTCAGCCTTACTTACAAGCAGAAGGATGCGGTCCTTCGGGGAGAAGGGTATGCCAGTCCGGTAGATTTCTGGATGCCTTTTAACGGCGGAATCGGTTTTCACGATGCCAGCTGGCGCAATCAGTTCGGCGGAACGATCTACAAGACCAACGGCTCCCACGGCTGCATCAACATGCCGTACAATGCGGCAAAGACGCTGTATGAGAACGTTTATGCCGGTATGCCGGTGATCTGCTATAATCTGGAAGGAACAGAAAATACAAAGAGCACTTCCGCTTCCGGTTCCGCGGCAGCCGAGACCCAGCCCACCACTGCAGCGGCTGAGACCCAGCCCACCACTGCGGCGGCTGAGACCCAGCCCACCACTGCAGCGGCTGAGACCCAGCCCACCACTGCAGTGGCTGAGACCCAGCCCACCACTGCGGCGGCTGAGACCCAGCCCACCACTGCGGCGGCTGAGACCCAGCCTACCACTGCAGCAGCTGAGACTCAGCCGCAGACTCCGCCGGGACCCGGAGGAGAGACGGAGTATGGACCGGGAATGGATCTGACTGGTCCGGGCACTTCTTACGGTCCGGGAGGACAAAATGCTTCAGGTCCGGGAAGCACAACAGGATCATGACAGAAGGCGTTTTAAGTTTTCGGGAAGAGATTTTGTATCATATTTTATAGAATTGCTATACTTTTGTAAAAAATATGTTATAATTAGCGGGTATATCCTTGGTATAATGTCTGCAGAGCAGACATTATACCAGCGCCGGTTCGTGTTGAGCGAAAGCGAGACAAAAACCATTTCGAACCATGCGCATCCCCCGGAGGGATGCCGAGACTTCGGAGAAGGCAAGGTACAATTTATACGGAAAAGAAGAGAGGAAAGGACGGAGGATTCTCTCATGAGTATTGATAAGAACAGCAGGGCTGCCAGGCAGATGAAGAGCCGGGGAAAACGCCCGCCCAGAGGTCGGCGCCGGGTATCCTGGAAGGCGATCCTGCTGGCAGTGATCCTTATTCTTGCGGCAGCAGCATGCGGTGCTGTGTATTACGTGAACTACCTGCTGGGCAGGACCCAGGATGTAGGCGTCAAGATGGAAGAGATGACCAATCCAAACCTGGATAAGGAGACGGAACAGGTACAGAAAGGCTTCTGGAAAGTGGCTGTCTTCGGTGTGGATTCCACAGACGGCAACCTGGGAAAGGGTGCCAATTCTGATGTGATTATTATATGCAGCCTGAACTGGGAAACTGGTGAGATCAAGATGGCCAGCGTTTACCGGGATACTTATCTTAAGGTAGGCGAAAAGAACCCCTACCGGAAGATCAATGAAGCATATGCCAGAGGAGGCCCGGAACAGGCCATCCAGGCGCTGAATGAAAACCTGGACATTGCAGTGGATGATTATATTGCTGTAAACTGGGCTGCGGTGGCAGACGCCATTAATAATCTGGGCGGTGTTGATATTGAGGTAACGAAGGAAGAATTCAGTCAGATCAACGGCTATATTACATCGGTGGTGGAGAATACAGGAATTTATTCCCAGCACCTGAAGAAGCCGGGTTATCAGCATCTGGACGGGGTGCAGGCAGTGGCTTACTGCCGTCTGCGAAAAATGGACTCGGATTTTCAGCGGACGGAGCGTCAGCGCAAGGTAATTTCCCAGTGTCTGGAGAAGGCCAAGAATGCTGATCTGCGGGTGATCAATACGGTTATCGGCGTTTGTCTGCCTCAGGTATCCACAAGTATCGGGCTGAATGATCTTTTGGAACTGGGCAAGAGTATCAATGATTTCCATCTGGGAGAAACCACAGGATTCCCCTTTGATTTAAAGACCCAGAACATCGGGTCTCTTGACTGTGTAGTCCCGGTTACGTTATCATCGAATGTAGTAAAACTGCATCAGTTCCTTTTTGGGACCGAAAATTATAAACCTTCCAATCATGTGGAGCAGATCAGCCAGGATATTGCGTATAACAGTGCGCAGGCAGAGGATGAGGGAGAGGAAATCCGTCAGGAAGAGATGGAGAGGATGACGTCTGCTGCAGCCAGCACCGAGGAGGAGACAGAGGAATCTTCCAGCCAGGCTGAGACCGGTGAGTCTGAAACGTCTTCGGAGTCTGAAGTGGAAACCGAGACCGATGCCGACGGAAATGTGATCGTAAAGCCCACAGACGCTTCTGATGAATCTGCAGAAGGAGAGAATCCTTTGACGGAGTCCGATGAATATGTACCGGAAGATGAACTGATTAATGATCCGGGACTGATTACGGTTCCCGATGATGAGAATACAAAGCCCTCTTCCGGTTCGGGAGGGCCGGGAAGTACGGGAGGAAGCCAGAACGGCAATATGACCATTGTGCCCACTGCACCGGTAAGGGAAAGTGAAAGCCGCCGTCCAGGAAGCGGTCCTGGATCCGTTCCTGAGTCTTCCGAGGAATCGGAGACCAATGCTACCGTTTACTACAACAGGCCGGTTGAAACAGACGCAGAAAGCGCGGGAATCGAAGACGGTCCGGGATATTTTACATCGTAGTTTCAGACCGCCCCGTTTTAAAGATACCGCGGTTTAATTGAAACAGAGCACCCCCATGCGCCGGCGGGCGGTGTTCCAGTCATCCCATAAAAGTCTGGCGGCGCATTTGGAATCATAAGGAAGAAGACTGCCGGAGAGGGTCGCCAAAAGAGGCCTTCCCGGCATTTTCCCGTTATTGACAAATAAAAAACGGCCTGTTATATTGTAAAAGTATTGGGCAGTGCCGGCTGCTGCTGCTGCATAGCGGCGGGAAATGCCCGGATAAGAATGAAAAAAGAGGGAGACTACATGAGCAAATACGGAAAAGAAGATATTCTGCGTTTGGCAGAAGAGGAGGATGTGGAGTTTATCCGCCTGCAGTTTACGGATATTTTCGGAATGTTAAAGAATGTTGCAGTAACCTTCAGTCAGCTCCGGAAAGCACTGGACGGCCGCTGCATGTTTGACGGCTCTGCCATAGAGGGGTTTGTCCGGGATGATGAATCAGATATGTATCTGTACCCGGATCTGGATACTTTTGAGATCTTTCCGTGGCGTCCCCAGCAGGGAAAAGTGGCGCGTCTCATCTGCGACGTCTGCCGCCCTAACGGAACCCCCTTCGAGGGCGATCCCCGATACGTGCTGAAGAAGGCATTAAACCGTGCGCGAAATATGGGATATGAGTTTTATGCCGGCCCGGAATGTGAATTTTTTCTGTTCCATCTGGATGATGAAGGACTTCCTACTACAGTGACTCATGAAAAAGCCGGGTATTTTGATGTGGGTCCGCTGGATTTTGCAGAGAATGTACGGCGTGATATCGTGATGAATCTGGAAGATATGGGATTTGAGATCGAAGCTTCCTATCATGAGATGTCTCCGGCACAGCATGAAATTGATTTTCATTATAATAAGGGTCTGGCTACTGCGGACAATATCGTAACCTTTAAGATGGCGGTAAAATCCATTGCAAAGCG
Source organism: Candidatus Caccovicinus merdipullorum (assembly GCA_018715905.1). GTDB lineage: Bacteria > Bacillota > Clostridia > Lachnospirales > Lachnospiraceae > Caccovicinus > Caccovicinus merdipullorum. Next base: position 8,491 of record DVKS01000051.1, read on the forward strand.
TCACGGTCTTCACGCCACCTTTATGCCAAAACCGAAAGAAGGAGTAAATGGCTCCGGCATGCATTTAAATCTGTCCCTTTTTGACCAGGATGGAAAGAATGTATTTGATGATCCCAGAGATATAAGGGGATTGGGTCTGAGCCGCACGGCTTACCAATTTATGGCCGGAATCATGAATCATATTGATGGAATGGCTCTTTTGACAAATCCGCTGGTAAATTCCTACAAACGCCTGATTCCCGGCTATGATGCGCCTGTCTATAAAGCCTGGGCGCCTTCCGCAGCCAGAAGCTGCGTGATGCGGATTCCCAATGCAAGAGGAGCCAATACCAGAGTGGAGCTTCGCAGCCCGGATTCTGCCATGAATCCGTATCTGACATTGGCAGTAATCCTGGAAGCGGGTCTGGAGGGAATCGAAAAGGCTGAAGAGATCGGAGATCCGGTCAGCGGGAATCTTTATTCTCTGTCAGAGAATGACAGAAAGGACATGGGTGTTGGTCAGATTCCTCACACGCTGGGAGAGGCCGTGTATGCTTTTGAGAGAGATCCCTTTGTGCGCCGGGTTTTAGGTGAACATATTTATAATAAATATCTGGAAGCAAAGAAGGCAGAGTGGAATCAATTCCGGGCCCAGGTGACAGACTGGGAAATCGGCCAGTACCTTTTCAAGTATTAACATCGCTTTCAAAAATAAGCGGCGATGGGCTTGGAGGTGACGGGATTGACCAAAATAGTAGTGGGTTTTTCGAAGCCGGATGACGCGAAAAGCATTAAGGGAATCCTGATGCGGAACGGCTTTCAGGTAATCAGCATCTGCACCACAGGCTCCCAGATCTTAAGTACCTGTGAAGATTTAAACGGAGGGATACTGGTCTGCGGTTATCGCTTTTCGGATATGATGTATGAAGAGCTGCGGGAATGTCTTCCAGCTTCCATGGAAATGCTGCTGATTGCGTCGCCGGGGCGGGTAATATCCCCGGCTCCTCAGGGGATTGTGTGCCTGCCCATGCCCCTGAAGGTTCATGATCTGATCAGCACATTGGAAATGATGGTCAGTTCACAGATCCGCAGGAAGAAAAAGATGCGGCTTCAGCCAAAAGAAAGGAGTCAGGAGGAGCGCCTCCTGATTGACCGGGCCAAGGCACTTCTGATGGAGCGCAACAACATGACGGAAACGGAGGCGCACCGCTATCTGCAGAAATGCAGCATGAACAGCGGGACCAATCTGGTGGAGACAGCGCAGATGGTGATGAGTTTGATCAATATATAATAAAATGTAACTGGCAAAAACCGCAGAAGAACAGTTACGGCAGAAAGGTGACAGGATGAAGTTTACAAAGATGCATGGCATCAGCAATGATTATGTATATGTAAATGCCTTTGAGGAGAAGGTTCCGGATCCGGCCCGCGTGGCAAGGATCGTAAGTGCCAGGCGTACCGGCATTGGTTCCGATGGCCTGATTTTGATTGCTCCTTCCGATAAGGCGGACTGCCGCATGATTATGTACAATGCGGACGGAAGCGAAGGGGCCATGTGCGGAAACGGAATCCGCTGTGTAGGAAAATATGTTTATGACCATGGAATTGCGGTAAAGAATCCGCTGACTGTGGAGACTCGTTCCGGGATTAAGACACTTACATTTCGGATTGAGAATGGAAATGTGGAAGAGGCAACGGTGGATATGGGGATTCCCCAGCAGACCTCAGCTCTTCCGGAAGAAATCTGTGTGGCGGGAGAGGAATATTCTTTTGTGGGAATTTCTGTAGGGAATCCTCACGCAGTGTATTTTATGGATGACATTGACTCGCTGGATCTGGAGAAGATAGGGCCGGCATTTGAAAATCATTCCCGTTTTCCAGGCCGAACCAATACGGAATTTGTCCAGATCCTGAACAGGAAGCATCTTAAAATGCGTGTCTGGGAGCGGGGGAGCGGAGAAACCTGGGCCTGCGGCACCGGGGCCACAGCCTGCGCGGCTGCCGCTGTTTTGATGGGATATGCAGATGATACGGTTACCGTTTCTTTAAAAGGAGGGGACCTTACCATATCCTGGGACCGGGATACAGGACATATTTATATGACCGGTCCTGCAAAAGAGGTTTTTTGGGGAGAAATTGATCTCCCGGAAGATAATGACAATTAAGGAGGAAATTATGATTAAGATTAATGAAAATTACTTAAAGCTGCCGGGCAGCTACCTGTTTTCTGCCATTGCAAAGAAAGTAAAGGCCTATCAGGAGGCGCATCCCGAGGCAGATATCATCCGCCTGGGGATTGGCGATGTGACTCTTCCTCTGGCGCCTTCTGTAATCAAGGCGCTTCATGAAGCCGTTGATGAGATGGGACAGGCAGAAACCTTCCATGGATATGCTCCGGATCTGGGGTACAGCTTCCTGCGGGAAGAGATTGCAAAGAAAGATTACCAGGACAGAGGATGCAGCATCCAGGCAGATGAGATTTTCATTTCTGACGGCGCAAAGTGCGATTGCGGCAATATCCAGGAACTTTTTGACGAGACGGCCCGCATCGCTGTGTGCGATCCCGTTTATCCGGTATATGTGGATTCTAATGTGATGGCAGGAAGAACGGGCGAGTATGATGAGGCTGCCGGAAAGTGGTCCAATGTAATTTACCTTCCCTGTACGGCAGAGAATCACTTTGTTCCGCAGCTTCCCGATGAAAAGCCGGATCTGATTTACCTGTGCAACCCCAACAACCCTACGGGCACCACTCTTACCAGAGAGCAGTTGAAGGTGTGGGTAGATTATGCAAATGCCAATGATGCTGTGATTCTGTACGATGCGGCTTATGAAGCCTACATTACGGAGGAGGATGTCCCCCACTCCATTTATGAATTGGAAGGGGCCAGAACCTGTGCCATTGAATTCCGCTCCTTCTCCAAGAATGCAGGCTTTACCGGTGTGCGCCTTGCATTTACTGTAATTCCGAAGGACTTAAAGAGCGGTGAGGCATCTCTTCATGATATGTGGGCACGCCGCCACGGCACCAAGTATAACGGAGCGCCCTATATCCAGCAGAAGGCTGCCATGGCTGTCTACACCGAGGAAGGCAGAAAGGAAGTAAAACAGCAGGTAAGTTATTACATGCGGAATGCCAGAACCATCTATGACGGTCTGAAGGAGGCTGGATATCAGGTTGCAGGCGGCGTAAACTCCCCTTATGTATGGCTTCACACCGGAGATATGACTTCCTGGGAATTCTTTGATCATCTGCTGGAAGACGCCAACGTGGTGGGAACGCCCGGCAGCGGTTTTGGCCCCAGCGGTGAGCATTATTTCCGCCTTACCGGTTTCGGCACGTATGAGAATACGGTAGAGGCAGTGAGAAGGATTCAGAATCTGAAAAAATAAGGTTGACAACAGGCCGAAAAACGGGTATTATACCAAATAAATCTGAATATTTTTTCAATGAGCAAAAGCGTTCGTTCCGTAAGGTTCGTGCGCTTTTTTTCATTATAAAGCGTTCTGGAAAGCGGAGGAGAAGTGAAGTATATGGATGCTATCGACCGACATATTATTAAGCTTTTGCAGGAAAATGCCAGAATATCCTTAAAAACCATGGCAGAAAAGACGTTTCTTTCATCGCCGGCTGTCTCGGCCAGAATCGACCGGCTGGAGCGGGAAGGGATCATTACCGGCTATCACGCCGTAGTGGATCCCATGAAGCTGGGATACCATATTCTTGCATATATTAACTTGAATGTTCAGCCGGAAGATAAGGCAAAATTTTATGCCTATGCAGAAGAAATGCCCAACGTACTGGAGTGCAGCTGTGTGACGGGAGAGTATTCCATGATCATGAAGGTTGCTTTTTCCAGCACCATGGAACTGGATCAGTTTATCGGACAGCTGCAGAAATTCGGGAAAACCAGTACCCGGATCGTATTTTCCACCCACGTAGGTCCCAGAGGAGTGGATGCAGGTCCGGAAACGGTATAATTTTCCGGAAACCGCAGGGAATGGTGCGCATATTCTTTAGAGAAGACTTTATTTTGGAAGTGCAGAAATGGAAGGAATGCGTACCGTTATTATAGATGCCGGCCATGGGGGACAGGAACCGGGGGCGGTGTTTGAAGGGAGACGGGAAAAGGACGACACTCTGCGGCTGGCACTGGAACTGGGGGAGATTCTGGAAGATATGGGAGTGCGGGTTTTATATACCAGAACGACAGACGTATATCAGAGCCCCAGTCAGAAGGCGGAAATCGGAAACCGCTCCGATGCGGATTTCTTTATTTCCATTCACAGAAATGCCATGCCGGTTCCGGGGAGCGGATCGGGAGCCCTTTCGCTGATTTATGAAGGCGGCGGGGAAGCTGAGATGCTGGCTGAAAATATCCAGCAGGCTCTGGTGGATGCAGGATTTGCAGATCTGGGGATTCAGGAGAGACCGGGGCTTGCGGTACTTAACCGTACCAGAATGCCGGCAGTGCTGGTGGAGGCTGGATTTATTGATAATCCTGCCGACAATGCGTTTTTTGACCAGAATCTGGAGAAGATAGCCCGGGCCATCGCAGAAGGGACAGTGGCTGCTTTCCAGGAGATGGAACGGCCTGTATATTATCAGATCCAGACAGGAGCGTTTCGGGATCCGCAGATGGCAGCACGGATGGAAGAACAGCTGAAAATCCAGGGATTTCCGGCATTTGTAGTAAATGAAGACGGATGGTACAAGGTACGGACAGGAGCTTTCTTGAATCTGGACAATGCGGTAAATATGGAACAGCAGCTCCGCCAGTACGGTTATCCCACAGTAATGGTGCGTGCTTAAAGGTATCTGCGGTTTATTGGCACGGTGCGGAAGAATGTGGTATAATTTATGTACAGGAAACTGCAGAGATTCGTTCCGAGGAAAGAGAGGGGAAACGTATGGAGGAAAAACGTCTGATAATAACCATAGGCCGGCAGTATGGAAGCGGTGGAAGAGAGATCGGCGCCAGACTGGCAAAAGAACTGGGATTCGGGTTTTATGACAAAAATATTCTCCGGATGAATTCGGATGAAAGCGGCATCAAAGAAAGCTATTTTCATCTGGCAGATGAGCGGCCCGGAAATAAGCTGCTGTATAAGATTGTGTCCAGTCTGGCCCCGGAGAATAAAATGCCTTCTTTCGGATCGGATCTGATATCGGCAGATAATCTGTTCCGCTTCCAGTCGGCGGTGATCCGGAAACTGGCAGAGGCGGAAAACTGTGTGATCATTGGCCGGTGTGCTGATTATATTCTGGAAGGAACGGAAGGATTGGTCCGGGTTTTTCTGTATGCGGATCTGGATGCCAGGATTGAGCGGATTGAGAAGCTGGGATATTATGACAGCCGGGACGTAAAGAAAAATATAAAGCGCATTGACCGGGAACGGCGGGAATATCACCGCTACTATACCGGACGGGAGTGGGAAAGCACGGAAAATTACGATCTGATGCTGAATACGGCGCGCCTGGGAATTGATGGGAGTGTAGCTGCCATCCGGGACTGCTTAAAGGTTATGGGATATGGAGATTTTATCCGGTAGCTTTTTCTTCCGGAGTTATGTGCCAAAGAAAAAGACAGGGGACACATCATCCTTTTTGGAGATGGAGTTCTCTGTCTTTTTCTTATGGTTCCGGCAGACTCTTTAGCGGTGCGCTCCGCCGGATTTGTAAGTGTGCTTTTTATTAAAACCGTAAGGCATGTTTTCAAAAAAGTAATTGATTTCAGCACCCAGAAAGAGGATGCAGATGCAGAAATACAGCCAGAGCATAAGGAGGACAATGGCAGTAAGGCTTCCGTACATGTAAGAGTAGTTGCTGAAATTGTTGAAATAAATAGAGAAAGCATAAGAAAATCCGATCCAGCAGACGGTGGAAAAAATCGCACCGGGAAGCTGGAACCGTACTTTCTGCTTCTGATCCGGAATAAAGGTGTAAAGGCCGGCAAAAATTGCGGTCAGCAGAGCAAGAGCCAGCAGAGAGCGGAAGCTGATAATGTGCCTGGTCAGATTTTCCAGAAATGGAAAAATCCGCAGCACCAGATTCTGCAGGGCAGTGCCGAAGACCAGAAGAACCAGGGACAGGATACAGGCCGCCATAAAAAGGAGCGTATAGCCGGTGCAGATTATACGGGAGGAAAAATATCCTCTTCGGCCTTTGCACTGGTATATCCGGTTCAGACCGCGGCATATGCTCAGCATTCCCTTGGAAGCGGACCACAGAGCCAGAAGGGCTGTAATGGAAATCATAGTGGCCGGCGATTTTGTGTACAGATCATCAACGATGGTAATGACCGTGGATTTCAGCATTTCCGGCATAAGTGATACCAGGAGAGATAAAAGGTCCGACTTGGAAATGCTGGGGATCAGCTGGATCGTGGTCAGAAGCACCATAATAAAAGGAAATGCGGACAGGACAATAAAGAAAGATGCCTGGGCAGCATACACGGTAATTTCATCTTCCACAAATTTATCTTTTATGCGGATGGCATGAAGCAGAAAGTCAATCATAAGGGGTTAAGAACCTCCCTTTTATGTCCAGTTTTCTTCAAGGAAATTGACGATGTCAATGGCCTTTGGCGGGCAGCCTTTCAGGCTTTTTTGGAAGCCGCAGGTACACTGGCCGACTCCGATTTCACCGGTCTGGCCTTTGAAGCCCTGGCCGATGCAGACCGGCGTAAGCCCTTTCCTGAGTCGGCCGGAATCATTAAGGCGATCCAGGGCATAGATCAGGGAACCGTAGCAGGCACTGCAGGCGTCTTTTTGCTGTGCATACCGGGCCAGGTTCTGAACCCGGCGGGTCATTTTAAATTTACTGCTTCCCTGGCGGTCTTCATTTAAGTATATGAAATTTGCGTGGGCAGTATCCGTACTTCCTGAACCCAGGCGTTCCGCCATGCGGATATAAGGAACATCATCCACGGAATACCCCATGCAGTCACACACATAGCTGTCACAGAGGACCGGATCCAGGAATCCCAGGACACGGTTCATGGCAACTGGATTTCCGCCTTCTTCAAAGTCCAGATCGCCGCAGATATTGTCTACCAGAATAAAACTTTCCGGCACTACAGTGCTTAAATGGGCGATGGGCTTGTGGAGTCCCATGGTGTGGAACTTGCGTTTTTCCACATTGGGAATAATACCTTTGTAATTTTTCAGGGCGCAGGTGATGGTAGTCTGACAGTGGCCTTTCAGAACCGGCATATTGATCATGAAATCCACTGCTTTGGCTTTGTCACAGACGTTGATTTTCATTCCTTTGGCATCGTATTCGTGATAACTGTCCTTCTGCAGATCGATCAGGGGAACGTTGTATTTTCGGGAAATTTCCCGGTATCCTGCGGCAGAGAAAGCGGATTGGGTATTATCGCCTACCCAGGAGCCTTCCATAATGGAAATTCTGCGGAAATCATGATCCTGAAGATATTCGATAACGCCGGCCAGAAGCTCGCTGTGGGTGGTAGCGCCGCCGGATGGGTGAGCAGCCACTACCAGATTCGGTTTCAGAGCTACCGATTTGTCCCTGCTGCCGATCAGATCAGCCAGGCCGGCCTTCTCAAGTACCTGCATAGACATTTCTTTGTAATTTGTCCCATGTATGATGATAATGTCATTTTTCTCCATGTCAGATGTTCTTCCTTTCTTTAAATTTCAATATAAAAATTTATTGCGTTCCATGAAGGTTCAAAATGAGTATAGCATAAAATGGAGAGGAACTGCAACTTGTTCAGCAGGAGAGGAAAAACTTATTGAGCGGCGGAGGAAAAATGGTTTTACACAAAAATTACAGAAACTTTCCCAAGGTGCGGTGTTTTTTATGGAACGGACTTGGTAATATTAGGGAAATATAAACTTAAAAGGAGTGGAGAAACTGTGATGGAATCGCTGTTTAAACTTTCAAAAACTGCGTTTTCCTGGATACCGGGGAATCCGGTGAGAAAGGCACTGTATATGAATATCTTTCTGTGGCTTTTGATCGGAGGCGGGATCGGGGCACTGGCGGGAAATTTTTTTCAGATGACAGAAGATGCCAGAAACTTGGTTATATGCAATTTGGGGGGCGGATTTGCCCTGGGGCCGGGGCTGATCGGCGGCCTTTACTGGTGGATGAACCACGATGACTGACTTATTTTTACGAGAGCGGCTGTGTCAATAGCACTTTGAAAACAAGGTATAGCAAATTCTCTCTTGTTCGTTACCGGCCCGGATGCTATAATGAACATAAAGTGACAGTTTTTGCCTGTCATTTTTCTGCAAAAATACAGATACGGAGAGAGAATAATTATGAAAAGACTTCTGCGGTATTTGGCGGATTACAAGAAGGAGAGCATCCTGGGGCCTCTGTTTAAGATGCTGGAGGCAAGCTTTGAACTGTTTGTCCCCCTGGTAGTCGCCAGTATGATTGATGTGGGAATTCCCAAAGGGGATGCAGGCTACATCCTCAGGATGGGCGGTCTTTTGATCTTATTGGGTATTGTAGGTCTGGCCTGCTCGCTGACGGCTCAGTATTTTGCGGCGAAGGCTTCCGTGGAAGCTTCGGCGAATCTGCGAAATGATCTGCTGGCACATATTTTTCACCTGTCTTACTCGGATATTGACGCGGTGGGGACGTCCACGCTGATTACCCGGATGACCAGTGATGTAAATCAGGTGCAGACCGGAATCAATATGGTCCTGCGCCTGTTTCTTCGTTCACCTTTTGTAGTGTTTGGGGCCATGATTATGGCGTTTACGGTGGATGTAAAGGCGGCCATGGTGTTTGTGGCAGTAATTCCGCTGCTTTCAGTGGTGGTATTTGGAATTATGCTTATCAGCATGCCTCTGTATAAAAAAGTGCAGAAGCAGCTGGATCGGGTTATGCTGGCCACAAGGGAAAACCTGCTGGGAGTGCGGGTAATCCGCGCATTTAACCGGCAGAAGGGTGAAACTGTTCGGTTTGAGGAAGAGAACGGTATCCTGGTAAGGCTTCAGGTGTTTGTGGGGAAGATTTCAGCCCTGCTGAATCCTGTTACCTATATTATGATAAACCTTGCTACAGTTGCAGTGATCTGGACGGGAGCTCTTCAGGTAGATGCAGGGCTTCTTACCCAGGGAAAGGTAGTCGCGCTGGTTAATTATATGTCCCAGATCCTTGTAGAACTGATCAAACTGGCAAATCTGATCATTATTATTTCAAAATCTGTGGCCTGTATGAACCGGGTGGATTCTGTATTTGAAATTGAACCGGGGATCCGGGATGAGCATGGAGCAGCTATGGGCGGAACGGACAGCGGCGCATCCCTTGCCGACCTGAAAACAGACATGGCCGGTGTCCGGGAGGCCGGCACAGAGGCTGTTGTGGAGTTTCGGAATGTGTCATTTCTTTATGCAGGGGCCAAGGAGCCGTCTCTGTCCCAGATTTCTTTTTCTGTGAAAAGAGGCGAGACCGTGGGTGTTATCGGAGGAACTGGTTCCGGAAAATCCACCCTGGTGAATCTGATTCCGAGGTTTTACGATGCGGCTTCCGGCCAGGTGCTGGTGGACGGCATGGATGTAAAAGATGTATCTCTTTCAAGCCTGCGGGAAAAGATCGGCGTGGTGCCCCAGAAGGCAGTGCTTTTTAAGGGGACGCTGCGGGAAAATATGCTATGGGGCAGGGAGGATGCCACCGATGAGGAGATTTACCAGGCTTTGGATATTGCCCAGGCCAGAGAATTTGTGGAGGATAAAGGTCAGGGACTGGAGCTTCCCATTGCCCAAAACGGAAGAAATCTGTCAGGCGGGCAGCGGCAGCGTCTGACCATTGCCCGAGCCCTGGTGCGAGAACCCCAGATACTGATTCTGGATGACAGTGCGTCGGCTCTGGACTATGCTACGGATGCCAGGCTGCGGAAGGCTATCCGGGAGAATACCGGAGACACTACGGTATTTCTGGTATCCCAAAGAGCAGCTTCGGTAAAAAATGCCGACCAGATCCTGGTGCTGGATGATGGACAGATTGTAGACAGCGGAACACATAGAGATTTGTTAAACCGCTGTCAGCTGTACCGGGAGATTTGTCTGTCTCAGCTGACGAAAGAGGAGGTGGAGCGGGATGCCCAGTAAAAACACAAAGAAAATGGACCGGGCCGGCTCAGCCCGCACCTTAAAAAGGGTATTGAGCTACATTAAAAAATACCGCGTAAGCGTAATCTTTTCCATCATTCTGGCTACGATTACGGTGGCCCTTACTTTGTATGTGCCGGTACTCACCGGTCAGGCAGTGGACTGTATTCTGGGACCGGGGCAGGTAGATTATCAGATGCTGGTGCAGATCCTTTTAAAAATCGCTGTTATTGTACTGATTACGGCAGCTGCTCAGTGGCTGATGAATCATATTAACAATCAGATCACTTATAAAGTTGTAAAAGATATCCGGACAAAGGCATTTAACCATCTGGAAGTGCTTCCTTTAAGTTATCTGGATCGCCATCCGGCAGGCGATGTGGTAAGCCGGATCATTGCAGATATTGATCAGTTTTCCGAGGGCCTTTTGCTGGGATTTACCCAGCTGTTTACCGGTGTGATGACCATACTGGGAACGCTTCTTTTTATGCTTTCCATTAATCCGCTGATCACTCTGGTGGTGGTGGTGATTACGCCGGTATCTTTTCTGGTGGCCAGTTTTATTGCGAAGCGGACCTTCACCATGTTCCAGAAACAGTCGGAGGCCAGAGGGGAAATGACATCTCTCATCGAGGAAAGCCTGGGGAACCTTAAGGTGGTGCAGGCTTTTGGCCATGAGGCAAAGTCTCAGGAACAGTTTCAGGCTATTAACCGGAAGATGTCTGACTACAGTCTCAGGGCTACCTTTTTTTCTTCGATTACGAATCCGGCTACCCGGTTTGTAAACGGTTTGGTGTATGCCGGAGTGGGTACGGCAGGCGCTTACGGTGTGATTCGCGGATTCCTTACAGTAGGACAGCTCAGCAGTTTCTTAAATTATGCCAATCAGTATACCAAGCCTTTTAATGAGATTTCCGGTGTTGTGACGGAGCTGCAGAATGCCCTTGCTTCGGCGTCCCGGGTGTTTGCGCTGATGGATGAGCCGGCGATCCCGGCAGATGATCCGGATGCTGCGGTGCTTAAGGATGTGCGGGGCCAGGTATCTCTGGAGCATGTGGATTTCTCTTACGCGCCGGATACCAGCCTGATCGAGGATCTGAATCTTTCGGTAAAGCCGGGGCAGAGAATCGCCCTTGTGGGTCCTACCGGATGCGGAAAGACTACAGTAATTAACCTTCTTATGCGGTTTTATGATGTAAACAGCGGCGCTATACGGGTGGACGGCTGCGATATCCGAAAGGTTACCAGAGGAAGCCTTCGGGGAAGCTACGGCATGGTACTTCAGGAAACGTGGCTGAAGTCGGGGACCATTCGGGAAAATATTGCTTACGGACGCCCCAATGCTTCTTTGGAGGAGGTTATTGCTGCAGCTAAAGAGGCCCATGCCCACAGCTTTATCAAGCGTATGCCCAAAGGGTATGATACAGAAATCTCTGAGGACGGAGGGAATCTTTCCCAGGGACAGAAGCAGCTTCTGTGCATTGCAAGAGTTATGCTGTGTCTGCCGCCCATGCTGATCCTGGATGAGGCTACATCTTCCATAGATACCCGTACGGAGATCTTGATCCAGAAGGCGTTTTCAAAGATGATGGAAGGACGTACCAGCTTTATTGTGGCGCACCGGCTTTCTACCATACGGGAGGCGGATATGATTCTGGTAATGCGGGACGGTCATATTATTGAACAGGGAACCCACGAAGATCTTCTTGCAAAGGGCGGGTTCTATGCGGAACTTTACAACAGCCAGTTTGCGCCGGCATAACTTTGGGGCGGCAGCGGCATGAATATATAAACGACTGTCATGGGGGACGAGTGAATTCGGCTTCCATGGCAGTTTTTTTGTGAGAAATCCGATAGAATTTCTATTATTCTTTTCATATTTTAAGGGAACAGGGAATGCGTTATTTCAACGTATAAATAGAAAAAATTTATCGAAGATAGGAGATTTTTATTACACTTTTGTCGAAAAATGTGCTACAGTAATAGATTGATGATAGCAGGGTCAAAAGTTAAAAAAACAATCCGGTATCATAGATTGGAACAGTCTGCAGATGAATCCATTCTGCCGGCTGTCTGAGAAATTAAGATTAGGAGCAGGGAAGATGACAGAAATGAAATGGAGCGGCCGGCAGCTGCTGGTGGGCATCGACGTGGGCTCCACAACGACAAAGGCAGTTGCAGTCGAAAAAGAAAGCTTAAAAATATTATATTCCGATTACCGGCGTCACAATGCCAATCAGCTTCAGAGTGCAGCAGATGCATTCCGGCGTCTGGAAGAAAAATTTCCGGGAGCGCGGATACGGGCCGCATTAACCGGTTCCGGTGCAAAGACTATCAGTGAGGTACTGAAACTTCCGTTTGTGCAGGAAGTGGTGGCAAATTCCATTGTCCTGCGGCGCAGGTATCCCCAGGTTAGGACAGCCATTGAGCTGGGCGGTCAGGATGCAAAGATCATATTTTTTCATAAAGAGAGTGAAGATGGCCCTCTGACGGTGTCCGATATGCGGATGAACGGGTCGTGTGCCGGAGGTACCGGAGCATTTATTGATGAAGCAGCATCCATCCTTAAGATCCCGGTAGAGGAATTTAATCAGTATGCGGCGGAAGGAACCTGCGTTTACGATATTTCTGGACGCTGCGGTGTTTATGCGAAGACGGACATTCAGCCCCTGATCAATCAGGGAATTGCAAAATCCGATCTGGCGTTATCTACGTTTCATGCCATTGCAAAACAGACGATCGGCGGTCTGGCGCAGGGACTGGATATCGTAAAGCCGGTGGCATTTGAGGGCGGGCCGCTGACGTTCCATCCTATGCTGGTGGAGGTTTTTGCAAAACGTCTGGGGCTTTCAAAGGAAGATGTGATCCGTCCGGAGAATCCGGAAACGATCATTGCCCTTGGAGCAGCCTGTTCATTGGAGAGTCTGTTTGCCGATGATAAGCGGACTTTCCGGGCTGGCGAACTGGCAGATGCTCTGGAAAATTGTGACCGGTCCGGTGCAGGGCAGGAGACCAAGGCACCCCCTTTCTTTTCTTCGCAGGAGGAGAAAGAAGAATTTTTTAACCGCCATAAAAGACCGGAAAAAAGGCCGGAGTTTGGCAGGCAGGGTGAAAGGGTACGTGCGTATCTGGGCATCGACTCAGGAAGTACTACCACAAAGTTTGTGTTGATTGATGAGAATGAGGAACTTTTGGATTCTTTTTACGCGCCGAACCAGGGCGAACCCCTAAAAGTGGCAAGGGATGCGCTTTTGGCTCTTCGGGACCGGTATCGGGATCAGGGAGCAGAGCTTGAGATTCTGGGAGCAGGTACCACCGGATACGGAGAACTTCTGTTTTCCAAGGCATTTCAGACAGAGTATCATGTGGTTGAGACTGTAGCCCATGCCAGGGCAGTGGAGAAGTACATAAAAGACGCCACGTTTATCCTGGATATCGGCGGACAGGATATGAAGGCCATCTGGCTGGACCGGGGTGTTATCACGAATATTCTGGTAAATGAAGCCTGCTCTTCGGGATGCGGCTCTTTCCTGGAGAATTTTGCGGCCAGTCTGAATATTCCGGTAGATCAGATCGCTGAGGCTGCCTTTGCGTCGGAAAATCCGGCGGTTCTGGGAAGCCGCTGTACGGTTTTTATGAACAGCAGCATTATCACGGAGCAGCGGAATGGGAAGCTGCCGGGAGATATCATGGCAGGACTTTGCCGGTCGATCATCGAAAATGTATTTACAAAGGTGATTCGCATCTCCAATCTGGACAGCCTGGGAGATAAGATCGTAGTCCAGGGCGGCACCTTTGAAAACGATGCTGTTTTGCGGGCTATGGAGCAGTATGCGGGCAGGCCGGTTATTCGGGCGCCATATCCGGGGATTATGGGGGCTATAGGCGCTGCCCTTCTTACGAAAGAACATATGCAGGAACAGGGGGTAAAGCAGACTTTCCAGGGACTTGACAGCCTGGAGTATTTTTCTTATGAGCAGCAGGCGGATCTTCCCTGTCCCTTCTGTGCGAACCACTGCCGCAGAACGATTGTGCGGTTTTCCAACGGGGATTTCTGGATTACCAATAACCGCTGTGAGCGGGGAGAGATCCTGGGGGACCCGAAGGATGAAGCGGTGAAGCGCAGGCTTCAGGAAAAGAAAGCGGAGAAGGAGAGCGTTCCGAATCTTTTTGATGTGCGCAAAAGGCTGCTGTTCCAGGATTATCCTTATCCGCAGATTGAGGCGGATAAGCAGGTGACGATCGGAATTCCCAGGGTGCTGTCCTTCTGGGAAACCATGCCCTTCTGGACTGTTTTCTGGAAGTCTCTGGGATACAAGGTAAAAATTTCGCCGGAGAGTACCAGAAGCATTTATGAAAGCGGCCTTTCTGCCGTAACATCGGATACGGTGTGTTTTCCTGCAAAACTAGTCCATGGGCATATCCGCAGTCTGAAAAAGATGGGAGTGGACCGGATCTTTATGCCTTCTATCACCACTGTGGAATCAGAAAATCAGGAGAAGACCAGTCAGTCCATGTGTGCGGTGGTAAAAGGATATCCTATCGTTGTGCGGAATTCGGATAATCCGTGGGATCGGTGGAAGATCCCATTTGACGCGCCCCTGTTCCACTGGTACGGGAAGGAGGACCGGGAGAGACAGCTGACTGCCTACATGGAAGAAACGTTTCATATTTCCAGGGAGCACACAAAACAGGCTATTGCAGCGGGAGATCAGGCCCAGCAGACATTCCGGGAGGAACTCTGGAAAGCCGGGGACGAAGTGCGGGAGACGGTAAGGAAGCAGGGAAAATATGCAGTTTTGCTGGCCTCCCGCCCATATCAGAATGACAGCCTGGTAAATCATGATCTTCCGGAACTTTTTACCCGAATGGGGATCCCGGTACTGACGGCCGACTCCCTGCGGGAGTCGGAACAGGTAGATTTAAGCATGAGCCGTCTGGATGTGGTGAACAATTACCACGCAAGGATGCTTTCCGGGGCTGTGCTGGCTGCGGAAAGTGAGAATTTGGAGTACGTGCAGATCGTAAGCTTCGGCTGCGGTCATGATGCGTATCTTTCAGATGAGATTGTGCGCATTATGCGGGAAATCTCCGGAAAAACACCGCTGATCCTTAAGCTGGATGAGAGCGATATCCAGGGACCGTTAAGAATCCGGGTGAATTCCTTTGTGGAAACTGTATCCATGAGACGAAAGAGAGGAGAGCATATTCAGGCAAAAGCCCTTTCTGACCCTTATCCGGTTAAATTTACCAAAAGGGACCGAAAGGAGAAGATCGTGCTGGTACCCAATACCTCTCACGCATTCTGCCGCGTTATGTCGGCGGCTCTTTCCGGCCAGGGACTTAAGGCGGAACCTCTGGCTATCGGGCGGGAGGAGGCGATCCGTCTGGGAAAACAGTATGTTCACAACGATATCTGTTTCCCGGCGCAGATTGTGATCGGAGAGGCTCTTGCCGCTCTGCGGAGTGGAAAGTATAACGGGAAAGATGTGGCTATTGGTATGGGAAAATACATCGGGGACTGCCGTCTGACTCACTACAGCGCGCTCTTAAGGAAAGCGCTGGACGATGCCGGCTATTCCCATGTCCCCATTATCACCAATGACGATGTGGACTGCCACCATATGCATCCGGGATTCCGCATGAATCTGGTCTCGGCTCTGCGCATTGCCTTTTCTCTTCCCATGATTGATGTTCTGGAAGAACTTCTCCGGAAGATCCGGCCATACGAAAAAACAGCCGGAAGTACAGAGGTCGCTTTTGAAAAAGCGATGGACCAGGTGATTTCCGGACTGGAAAAACACGGGATCCCGGGAGCCAGAAAAGGCTTTGAAAAAGCCATCCAGATCATGAAAGAGGTGGAATATGACCGTACAAATCCAAGACCCAGAGTGCTGATCGTAGGTGAGTATCTTTTGAATTTCCATCCGGGAGCCAACCACGATATTGAAAAGTATCTGGAGAAAAATGGATTTGAGATTATCGAGGCGCGGATGACGGACGTAATCCGGAAAACCTATTTTTACCAGGATTCCCAGGTAAAGGAGTATCATTTAAAGAAGCCGTTTATGCAGAAAGCATGGCTGCGCACGGCAGATACAGCCTTTGAACTGGCTCATGACATGACAGATGCCGTGGCAAAGGCCCATCCTTTATATACGCCGGCATGCCGGATGGGAGATCTGGTAAAGGCCAGCGACCCTATCATTCATCACACCTTTGATGCCGGTGAGGGCGTGCTGATACCCGGCGAGATCCTTCACCATGCAAAACAGGGATGCCGGTCTTTCGTGATCCTTCAGCCTTTCGGCTGTCTGCCAAACCACGTGGTTGGAAGAGGAATTGCCAAGCGGTTGAAAGAGATGTACCCGGATGCCCAGATCCTTCCTTTGGACTACGATCCGGACGTAAGCTTTGCCAATATCGAAAACCGCCTGCAGATGCTGATCATGAATAACCGAAAGGAAATCCGGCGGACAGAAGCAGCGGAAGAGACGGTGAAGGAAAAGAAAGCGTATAAGAGATGGGGAGGAAAGGCAGAAGGAATGTTTGGGGGAGCGTGATAGGATGAGTATAAAGGAGTTTCCATACAGAATGAAGGAAAATCGGACATTTCGGCCGGTCCCGGGACTTAGCCGGGAGGATGAGGAAAAGCAGCTTGCAGAGATCATCGGCATTGCCCAGGAGAATCTGGAGCGGATCAGCAGACGCGGCGGCCAGCTGCGGGAAGAACTGCATGATCTGATGGAAACCTACGGGCCGAAAGATAAGGAGGCTCTGGCGCTGTTTCACAATACACAGACGCAGATGCTTGAGAATGAGCGGGATCTGGTTCGCTGTAAAAAAGCCAGGAAGAAGCCGTATTTCGGGCGGATTGATTTTCGAGATGCCAAGTACCCCCAAGATGAATCTTATTATGTGGGACGGGTAGGAATTTCCAGGGCAGGGTCCGAACCGGTAGTAATTGACTGGCGGGCGCCGTTAGCTGCGGTTTATTATGAAAATGCGCTGGGGCCGTGCAGCTACACGGTGCAGAATGAGGGAACCTATGAGATTGAATTAAAACGGAAGCGGACCTATGAGATTGAAAATGACCGGCTGAAGGACTTCTTTGATTCGGATGTGGTGGCCAATGATGAACTGCTGACCAAGTATCTGGCCAGAAACAAAAAGGCGGTTCTGGGCGAGATCATTGCTACCATCCAGAAGGAGCAGAATGCCATTATCCGGAAGTCGCCCAGGATAAATCTCATTGTTCAGGGGGTGGCCGGTTCCGGAAAGACTACGGTGGCGATGCACCGGATTTCTTATATTCTGTACAATTATGAAGATGACTTCCGCCCGCAGGATTTTTATATCATTGGAAGCAACCGGATCCTTTTAAATTACATTACCAGTGTGCTGCCGGATCTGGATGTATATGGAGTGTCACAGATGACCATGGAGCAGCTGTTTGTGCGTCTGCTCTACGAAGACTGGGATCCGGGAAGCTGTCGGATCTGCCAGACGGAGAATAAGGGGGAGGGTATTGCCCGGAAAGGAAGTTTTTCCTGGTTTCTGGATCTGAAAGCTTTCTGCGGGGATTACGAGCGGTGTGCGATTCCTGGAAAGGATGTGCGCCTGGATGATGGAACACTTCTTTTAACCGCGGAGGCGATCCGCCGCTATCTGGAGCAGAATTCCCAGCTTTCCATGCAGAGTAAGATCAATTCCTTGAATGAGATCCTGATGGGAAAGCTGGAAAATGAACTGGTGGGAAAATACGTGGTCTGTACGGCAGAGGAGAAAAAAGAACTGCGCCGTTTCTGCCGTCAGTACTTTGGAAAGAACGCCTGGAAAGGTTCCATTTTTGAACTTTACCAGGAATTTCTGGGAAACCAGGCAAAGAAGGGAAAGACGGTTCCCTTCACAGAAGGAGCGTATGATGTGTATGATCTGGCGGCTCTGGCCTATCTGTACAAACGTATTAAGGAGACAGACGGCATCCGGGAGGCCAGCCATGTGATCATTGATGAGGCACAGGATTTCGGTATGATGGCCTACGGAGCACTGGAGTACTGTCTGCGGGGCTGCACCTACACGATCATGGGAGATGTGTCTCAGAATATCCATTTCGGGTGCGGATTAAATGACTGGAGCGAGCTGAAAAAGCTGATCTTAAAGGGAGATTACGACAGCTTCGGTCTTTTGAAAAAAAGTTACCGGAATACGGTGGAAATCTCGGAATTTGCTACGAATATTCTGCGGCATGGGAATTTTGCGGTCTATCCGGTGGAACCCATTAACCGGCATGGAAACCCGGTATCCGTGACCGCGTGTCTGGATCAGGAGGACATGCTTCTTAAAACGGAAAAAACCATACGGTCCTGGCAGAAGGCAGGCTATGAGACGATTGCGGTTATCTGCCGGGATGAGAAGGAGGCACGGGAAGTAAGCAGGCAGCTGGGAAAACAGATTCCGGTTTCCCAGGGAAATCCGGAAACGGCGGAGTTTGGAAGCGGCGTGATGGTCCTTCCTGTGGAGTACACAAAAGGCCTGGAATTTGATGCGGTGGTCCTTTATCATCCTTCGGAGGAAAATTACCCCTCGGAGGATGCCTATGTAAAGCTTTTGTATGTGGCGGTTACGCGGGCTCTGCATGAACTGACGGTGGTCCATCTGGGAGATCTGACGGCTTTGGCCGGAACGCCTGCGCCTGAAAGGCGGATGGAGTCTCTGGAGGAGGAGAAGGAGACGGCTGCAGCTGGTATGCCGGATGCAGGAAGGGCGGCAAAGGAGATTGGAGCAGCCGATGCAGCCGGAACGGCGGAAAGAAAGAGAAGGCAAAGGGCCAGTGCAGCCGGAGCAGAGGATGCTCCTGTAAACCGTTCTCCCCATCCGTTTTTGTCCATCCCGGATATCCGCATCCTGCGGCCGGAGCCGGCGGGCCGGCTGGATCAGGCGGTGGTGCGGATTGAAAAAACAAGGAAATATCTGGATCTGCTCAGCGGCACAGGAAGGCTTCGGCTGATGCCTCTCTGGGACGGGATTATACGGGTGCAGTTTAAACTGGGAACCGAAGGAAGATTTGCTCCCGGCTACTGGGATTTCGGCCCGGCAGAACCGGTATCCTGGAGTGCAAGGGCGGGAAAGGATCTGGCAGAATTATCTACGGATCTTCTCACTGTCCGGATCGACCGCAGAAGCGGATCGCTGCTTTTTCTGGATAAGGCCGGAAAGCGGCTTATGGCAGAAAGACCGTCCCATTCCAGACAGATCCGGGAAAAAGGCGGTCAGGCAGTCTGGGTGCATTTTGGCTGGCAGAAAAACGAGATAATTTGTGCCCGGGGAACCATAGACAGCCAGTTGGAGCGTATGAATCAAAAGGCCCGGTATATCAGCTTTGGCGGTAAGAAGCTTCGGATGCCCCTTCTGGTTTCCAGCCAGGGATACGGCATCGGCATTGCAGCCGAACACAGTGTGATCTGCTGCGGCATTCCCATGTACGGTACCTATATCTGCGCGGAAAATGTTCCCCAGGTCGATTATTATTTTTTGTATGGGGATGGAAGCCAGGAGAGTGTGATGGAACTGTATAAGAAGCTGGTGTAAGTGCGCTTATAATTCTGCATGTCCGCAAATCTCTTGACATTTCTTAAAAACCCGTATACAATATGTTTCAGATTTGAAAAGGCGATGAAGATGTAAGTAGGTATTTGTTTTCCGTCAGAGAGGGAAGGCCGCTGGCTGAAAGCTTTCCCAGGTTCCTGCAGATACCGAAATTCCCATCGGAGCCGCGGGGCTGAAGGGTTTTAAGGCCGGTAAGCTGCGACGTGATGCGCACGTTACGCGTAAATGAGAGCCTGGGAAACGCCGGATGAACGGAAAACGGATGCTATCTGTATACTTTGTCTGGAACCCGGGAATCAGGGTGGTACCGCGGGAAACGTTATCCCGTCCCTTTTGCAGCATGGCCTGCGGAAGGGACGGGATTTTTTATTTAACAGGAAATTCCGGCAGATTTTCCGGTTCCCGGAAGAATTTTTTCGCAGGAATGCATGACCGGGCAGAGGATCTTTTGCCCAATCCATGAAAATGTTAAAGGAGAGAAGACATGAAAGACCAGTTGGAAAAGATTAAAAAGGAAGCGCTGGACAAGATTGACGCTTCCGATGCGCTGGATAAGCTGAATGATATCCGGATTGCCTATCTTGGAAAGAAGGGTGAACTGACCCAGGTTTTAAAGAGCATGAAGGATGTGGCTCCGGAAGACCGCCCCAAGGTGGGACAGATGGTAAACGATGTGCGGACCATTATCGAAGAGAAGTTAGAGAATACCCGGAAAGAACTGGCAAAGAAGGCCAGAGAGGAGCAGTTAAAGCGAGAGGTTATTGATGTAACGCTTCCCGCAAAGAAAAACAGCGTGGGACACAGCCATCCCAATACCATTGCTCTTAATGAAGTGGAGCAGATTTTCGTGGGTATGGGCTATGAGGTAGTCGAAGGACCGGAAGTAGAGTATGACGAGTATAATTTTGAAAAGTTAAATATTCCGGCAAACCATCCGGCTAAGGATGAGCAGGACACCTTCTACATTACGAAAGATATCGTGCTTCGGACCCAGACTTCTCCGGTTCAGGCCCGTGTCATGGAGCAGGGAAAGCTTCCCATCCGCATGATTTCTCCCGGCCGTGTGTTCCGTTCCGATGAAGTAGATGCCACCCATTCTCCTTCTTTCCATCAGGTAGAGGGACTGGTTATCGATAAGCACATTACTTTCGCGGATCTGAAGGGAACTTTGGCTGAGTTTGCCAGGGAGATGTTCGGCGAGAATACGAAAGTAAAATTCCGCCCTCATCACTTCCCGTTTACGGAGCCCAGCGCCGAGATGGATGTAACCTGCTTTAAGTGCGGCGGAAAGGGCTGCCGTTTCTGCAAGGGTTCCGGCTGGATCGAGATTTTAGGCTGCGGCATGGTGCACCCCCACGTTCTGGAAATGTGCGGCATTGATGCAGAGGAATACAGCGGCTTCGCCTTCGGTGTAGGATTGGAGCGTATTGCTCTGCTGAAATACGAGATCGATGATATGAGACTGCTGTATGAGAATGACATCCGTTTCCTGAAACAGTTCTGATGGAAGCGGAATAGGGGAGAAAGATCCATTTTCCCCAAGCAGATCGGATGATTTAGAGGATAGAATAGAGGAGAAAATCATGAATACATCAATTGCGTGGATTAAAGCATACGTCCCGGATTTAAATGTGACCGCTCAGGAATACACGGACGCAATGACCCTTTCCGGAACGAAAGTAGAGAATTATACCTGCCTGGACAAGAACCTGGAGAAGATCGTGGTAGGCGAGATCGTAAAGATTGAACGCCATCCCGATGCAGATAAGCTGATTGTCTGCCAGGTCAATGTAGGAGACGAGACGATCCAGATCGTAACCGGTGCACCGAATGTAAAGGAAGGAGACAAGGTTCCTGTTGTTCTGGACGGCGGCAAGGTGGCCGGCGGCCATGACGGCGGCCCTCTTCCTGAAGACGGAATCCGCATCAAGAAGGGAAAACTGCGCGGTGTGGAATCCTGCGGCATGATGTGCTCCATCGAGGAGCTGGGTTCCAGCCGGGAGATGTACCCCGATGCGCCGGAAAGCGGCATTTATATTCTTCCACAGGACAGTGTGCCGGGAGCAGACGCTCTGGAAATCCTGGGTCTCCATGATGTGGTCCATGAGTATGAGATCACCTCAAACCGCGTGGACTGCTACAGCGTGATCGGTATTGCCAGAGAGGCGGCTGCCACCTTCCGTCTGCCTTTCCACCCGCCGGTGGTTAAGAAGACGGGAAACAGCGAAGACATCCACGATTACCTGAAGGTGCGTGTGGAGGATGAGGATCTCTGCCCCCGCTACTGTGCCCGTATGGTGAAGAATATCAAGCTGGCTCCTTCGCCGGAATGGATGAAGCGCCGTCTGGCAGCCTGCGGCATCCGTCCCATCAATAACCTGGTAGATATCACCAATTACGTGATGGAAGAGTACGGACAGCCCATGCATGCCTTTGATTATGACACTCTGGCCGGTCATGAGATTGTGGTAAAGCGTGCCAAGGACGGCGACCAGTTCCAGACTCTGGACGGTCAGATGCGGTCCTTGGATCATGATGTGCTGATGATCAATGACGGAGAGAAGGAAGTGGGCATTGCCGGCATTATGGGCGGTGAGAACAGCAAGATCACCGATGACGTAAAGACCATGGTATTTGAGGCGGCCTGCTTTGACGGCACCAATATCCGCCTTTCTGCAAAGCGTCTGGGCCTGCGCACGGATGCTTCCGGGAAGTTTGAGAAGGGACTGGATCCTAATAATGCAGAGGCGGCCATTAACCGCGCCTGCCAGCTGATCGAGGAGCTGGGCGCCGGTGAAGTGGTAGGCGGCATGATCGACTGCTACCCGGTGAAGAAGGAAGAAAAGAGGATTCCATTCAGCGCAGAAAAGATCAACAATCTTCTGGGAACCGACATTGATGAGGAGACCATGAAGGGATACTTTAAAATGCTGGACCTGGGCTTTGATGAAGAGACCAAAGAGGTGATCGCGCCTACCTGGAGACAGGATCTGGAGCGCCTGGCAGATATCGCCGAAGAGGTGGCACGATTCTACGGATATGACAAGATCCCCACCACTCTGCCTTCCGGCGAGGCTACCACAGGAAAGATTTCCTTTAAACTTCGGGTGGAGAATGTGGCCCGTGAGATTGCGGAATTCTGCGGATTTTCCCAGGGAATGACCTATTCCTTTGAGAGTCCCAGAGCCTTTGATAAACTTCTGATTCCGGAGGATTCTCCCCTGCGGAATGCCATCACCATCATGAATCCGTTAGGAGAGGATTTCAGCATCATGCGGACCAGCCCGTTAAACGGCATGCTCACCTCCCTTGCTACCAATTATAACCGGAGAAATAAGAACGTAAGGCTTTATGAACTCGCCAATATTTATCTTCCCAAGGCGCTGCCTCTGACCGAGCTTCCTGATGAGCGGATGCAGTTTACTCTGGGCATGTACGGAGACGGAGATTTCTTCTCTATGAAAGGTGTGGTAGAGGAATTCTTTGACAAGATCGGCATGCGGGGCAAGGTTCATTATAATCCGGAGTGCGGCCATCCCTACCTCCATCCGGGAAGAAAGGCAGATATTGTTTATGACGGCGTAACGATAGGTTATCTGGGAGAACTTCATCCGGATTGTGCCGATAATTATAAGATTGGCGATAAGGTTTATCTGGCGGTTCTGGATATGCCCAATGTGGAGAAATTCGCCACCTTTGACCGGAAATACACCGGCATTGCCAAACATCCGGCCGTAACCCGTGACATCAGCATGGTCGTGCCCAAGAGCGTGATGGTAGGTCAGATCGAGGATGTGATCGCCCAGAGAGGCGGAAAGATCCTGGAGAGCTACCAGCTGTTTGATATTTATGAGGGCAGCCAGATCGTGGCCGGCTTTAAGTCTGTGGCATATTCCATTACTTTCCGGGCAAAGGACAGAACCCTTACGGATGAAGATGTAAATGCTGCCATGAAGAAGATCCTGAATGGATTAAAGGATCTGGGAATTGAACTGCGAGCCTGAAAGACGGCAAAGCGCCGGGCAATTCTTAAGGCCAGGTACCTGCGGCGCAGAGTATCTTCTTTGGCAAGAGAAAAGACCATTGTCAGGGTGAAGCAGGCAGGAAAACGAATCCGACGGCGGTTTCAGATCTCAGAATGAATGGGGCCGGTCCGGCAGGATTGATTTCGGAGAATAAAAAGAAAAAAATAAGCCATCCTTACCATAGAAGTTGATATGGCAAGGAGGCTTATTTTTATGGATGAACGATTTGAGATTGCGGCGGTGCATGCAAGGGAAATTCTGGATTCACGGGGGAATCCTACGGTGGAGGCTGAAGTGACGCTGGAATGCGGAGCAATGGGACGGGCGGCGGTACCTTCCGGCGCTTCTACCGGGCAATTTGAGGCGGTGGAACTTCGGGACGGGGAGCTGCGGTATCAGGGAAAAGGCGTTCTGCGGGCAGTAAACGGAGTCAATACCATCCTGGCAGAAGCACTGATGTTTGAAGATGCCAGAGATCAGAAGCATATCGATCAGCTCCTTTGCGAGGCAGACGGAACGGACAACAAAGGGAAAATGGGAGCCAATGCCATTCTGGGGCTGTCCCTGGCCTGCGCCAGAGCCGCCGCTGCTGGCTGCGGAATGCCTTTCTACAAATACATCGGCGGCATTTACGGAAACAAGCTTCCCATGCCAATGATGAACATTTTAAACGGCGGTGCCCATTCGGATAATTCCGTGGATATTCAGGAATTTATGATCCTGCCCATGGGAGCATCCTCTTTTAAGGAGGGCCTGCGCTGGTGTTCTGAGGTGTACCATACTCTGAAGCGGCTGTTAAAGGAAAAGAAGCTGTCCACAGCGGTAGGGGATGAGGGCGGATTTGCACCGGATCTGGGAAGCGGCGAAGCGGCCATTGAGCTGATTCTGGAGGCGGTGAAGCTGGCCGGATTCCGGGAGCGGACCGACTTTATGATTTCTCTGGATGCGGCGGCCAGCGAGTGGAAAAATACGGAACTTGGGCCGGGATTCTACACT
Source organism: Candidatus Caccovicinus merdipullorum (assembly GCA_018715905.1). Taxonomy (GTDB): domain Bacteria; phylum Bacillota; class Clostridia; order Lachnospirales; family Lachnospiraceae; genus Caccovicinus; species Caccovicinus merdipullorum. Next base: position 33,195 of record DVKS01000051.1, read on the forward strand.
CTTCCCAAGGCGGTAAAGACTTTTGAAAGGGAACAGCTTCTGGAATACTGGGTGAAGCTGGCGGACTCTTATCCCATTTATTCCATGGAAGATCCCATGGACGAGGAAGACTGGGAAGGATGGCGGCTCATTACGGAGAAAATCGGCGGCCGGGTGCGGCTGGTAGGCGATGATCTTTTCGTTACCAATGTAAACCGGCTTCAGAAAGGCATTACCGGCCACTGTGCCAATGCCATCCTGATTAAGCCTAATCAGATCGGCACGCTGACAGAAACCATGGATGCCATCCAGCTGGCACGGATCAATGGTTATACCGCTATTATGTCTCATCGTTCCGGTGAAACGGAGGATGCGGCCATCGCTGATCTGGCAGTGGGAATGGGAACAGAATTCATCAAAACCGGAGCGCCATGCCGGGGAGAGCGGACGGCAAAATACAACCAGCTTCTGCGGATTGAAGAGGAAATCCAGGGAATCTAAGCAGAAAACGGTTGTATTTGCAGGTAAAGTATGTTATGATATCCCAGTATGAGTAGGAGGTGGGAATCATGACCGCGTTAAAGATCGTTATTTCGATTATATTCGTTCTGGTATGCATTGCTTTATCTGTAATAATCCTGATGCAGGAGGGAAAGTCCAACGGCCTCGGCGCAGTAGCCGGAATGGCGGACACCTATTGGGGAAAGAATAAAGGACGTTCGATGGAAGGCGCACTGGAGAAGTTTACCAAGTTTGCCGCAGTTGCATTTATGCTGCTGGCCATCGTGCTGAATGTTTTAAATTAGTAAGACAAGCAGAGAAAGCTGCCGAAGGATATGCGGCTGGCACGTCCCCATATTTTGCCTGGATGCAATGGCGGAGAGCAAAGTATGGGGAAGGTGCCAGCCGCTGTTTTTCTGTCTGCATTAAGAAAAAGAAGATGTCATGTATCTGTCCGGCAGCAGGATTTTCAATGTTATGAATGAAAGAAGAGAGAATGAAAAAGAATAGAAATCAAGACAGAGAGGAAGAAAAAATTTTAAAAGAGCGCGGTGAAACGGCAGAGTCCCGGGATGAAGTCTTAAAACGCAGGAAGGACATGCTGTCTGCGCTGGTTCGGGACCCGGCCTACGTTCCCATGAAGGCAAAGGAAGTCGCCGCTTTGTTAAACATTCCCAGGGAACAGCGGGAGGAACTGGAACAGGTTCTGGAAGCTATGGTGGCGGAAGGAAGTCTTGCCCTCAGCAAGAAAGGGCGCTACGCAAGGCCGGAGATCTTTTCCGTTACCGGCACGTTTTCCGGCCATCCAAAGGGCTTTGGTTTTGTGACTGTGGAGGGAATGGATCAGGATGTATTTATTCCGGCGGAAAAGACTGCCGGAGCCATGCACGGTGATACGGTGCGTCTGGTGGTAGAGCATCAGCAGAAAGGGCCGAGGGCTGAGGGGGCCATTGTAAAGATCCTGGAGCATGCCAATGGGGAGATTATCGGCTATTACCAGAAGAGTAAAAACTTTGGTTTTGTGATCCCGGATAATCCGAAAATCGGAAAAGATCTCTTTATCCCCCAGGGAAAGGATATGGGCGCTGTTACCGGACATAAAGTGGTGGCAAAGATCAATGACTACGGCACTGCTTTTAAGAATCCGGAAGGGCAGATTACTGAGATTCTGGGACACGTGAATGATCCGGGAACGGACATCCTTTCCATTATCCGCGCTTACGGGCTGCCGGAGGAATTTCCGGAGGAAGTCATGGCTCAGGCGGCACAGATGCCGGAGCATCTTTCTGATGCGGTTTCCACAGAAGAAGCGTATCCGGGGCGTCTGGATCTGCGCAGCCTTCCTACCGTTACCATCGATGGGGAGGATGCCAAGGATCTGGATGATGCGGTTACCCTGTGGAAAGAAGGAGATATCTTCCATCTGGGAGTCCATATTGCCGATGTGACCCACTATGTGCAGGAGGGAAGTCCGCTGGATATGGAAGCTTTTAAGCGGGGGACCAGCGTATATCTGGTGGATCGTGTGATCCCTATGCTCCCGCACCGGCTGTCCAACGGCATCTGTTCTTTAAATGCCGGTGAAGATCGGCTTGCTTTAAGCTGTCTGATGGATCTGGATGAAAAAGGAGCAGTAATCGGCCACCAGATTGCGGAGACGGTGATCCGTGTGGACCGGAGAATGACTTACACGGCGGTCAATGCGATTCTCACAGATCCGGAAGCCAAAGAGCGGCAGGAGTATCAGGAATTTGTGCCGCTTTTTGAAGAGATGCACGCCCTTTCCCTGCTGATCCGGAAGCGCCGGGGTTCCAGAGGGGCAGTGAATTTTGATTTTCCTGAAAGCAAGATTATTTTGGATGAAAAGGGGCGGGCCGTGGATATCCGGCCCTATGAGAGAAACTGCGCCACCCGCCTGATTGAGGATTTTATGCTGACGGCTAATGAGACAGTGGCGGAGGATTATTACTGGCAGCAGATTCCGTTCCTTTACCGGACCCATGAGAATCCGGATTCCGAGAAGATGAAGCAGCTGATCACTTTTCTCCATAATTTCGGCTATTCTTTAAAGAGCCAGCAGGGTGAGGTTCACCCAAAGGAGATCCAGAAACTTCTGGATAAAGCAGAGGGAAGCCCGGAGGAAGCGCTGATCAGCCGCCTGGTCCTGCGTTCTATGAAGCAGGCAAAGTACACCACTTCCTGTACCGGCCATTTCGGGCTTGCGGCAAAGTATTACTGCCATTTTACTTCGCCGATCCGGCGTTACCCGGATCTGCAGATCCACCGTATCATCAAGGAAAATCTGCGTGCAGGTCTTTCGGAAAAGCGGATGGACCATTACGAGAGGATCCTTCCTCAGGTGGCAGTACAGACATCAGCCCTGGAACGGCGCGCCGATGAGGCTGAGCGGGAAACGGACAAAATGAAAAAATGCGAGTACATGTCCCGCTTTATTGGAGAAGAATTTGACGGCGTAATCTCCGGCGTGACCAGCTGGGGCTTTTATGTGGAACTGCCAAATACGGTAGAAGGTCTGGTACGGATCAACCAGCTGACCGATGAGTATTACGTTTTCGATGAACATGCATACCAGCTCACCGGCGAGATGACCCGGAAAACCTATAAGCTGGGGCAGAGGATCCGGGTGATGGTGGACAGCACGGACCGTTTTTTAAAAACCATTGATTTCCGTCCGGTGACGGAATTTTAGAAAAGACAGATCGACTATTGCTGAGACGGTCTCCGGCAGGGCAGCAGAAGGCTCTTCTGCCATGGGAACCGGCGGAAAAGGGGAGGTTTTCAATTTTGAAAAATGCCACGAAACTGATCGCCAATAACAAGAAGGCGTTTCATGATTACTTTATTGATGAAAAATATGAATGCGGCATTCAGCTGTTTGGAACGGAAGTAAAGTCTGTCCGCATGGGAAAATGCAGCATCAAGGAGGCCTTTGTCCGCATTGACCACAATAATGAGGTGTGGATTTACGGCATGCATATTAACCCTTACGAAAAGGGAAATATTTTTAATAAAGACCCGCTGCGTGCCAGAAAGCTCCTGATGCATAAGACGGAGATTATTAAGCTGGCATCTAAAATTGCAGAAAAGGGATATACTCTGGTTCCGCTGCAGGTATACTTTAAAAATGGCCTGGTAAAAGTGGAGATCGGGCTGGCTCGCGGAAAGAAGCTTTACGATAAGAGGGCGGATATTGCAAAGAAGGACCAGAGAAGAGAACTGGAGCGGGAGTTTAAGGTAAAGAACCTGTATTAAATCAAAGGAAATCGTGGTCTGGAGGCCGGAGCGTAAGAAGCTCCGGCTTTTTGCTGTGTATTTCCGGAAACGGGTCATCCGCCTATGGAGAAAGAAGCCTGGAAGGAGATTCTGGAGATTTATCATTCCTACGGGGTAAACTGCATGCGGTTTCATTCCTGGTGTCCGCCGGAGGCGGCTTTCGCAGCGGCGGATGAACTGGGCGTGATGATGCAGCCGGAGCTTTCTCACTGGAACTGTGAAAATGCCTTTGAGCAAGAAGGTTCCTTTGCCTTTTACCGCCATGAACTGAAAGCCATTCTCCGTCAGTATGCCAGCCATCCCAGTTTCGTAATGCTGACCTTCGGAAATGAGCTTCATGCAGGTCCATCGGGACATGCTTCCATGGACCGCCTTTTAAGGGAGGCCCGCCAGATGGATGACAGCCGTCTCTATGCGAATGCATCCAACTGCCATTACGGGGAAAGGGGCGCAGATCCGGAAAGTGACTTTTATACATCCATGGCTTATTATCAGGATATTCTCAGGGCTGCCAGTCCGGGGATGGAGGGACATTTAAACCGGGAATATCCGGACGCTCAGCATAATTATCAGGAGGCGGCAGAAAAGATCACCAGTCAGGGAAAGCCGGTATTTGGATTTGAGGTGGGGCAGTATGAGAGCCTCCCGGATTTTGGGCAGATCGAAGATTTTACCGGTGTGACTCTTCCGCTGAACCTGGAGCGGATTCGGGAAAATGCGGAAAAATCCGGGATGCTATCTTCGTGGAAACAGTACTGTGAGGCTTCCGGAGAGCTGGCTCTTTTGTGCTACCGGGAGGAAGTGGAGGCCGTGCTGCGCACGCCGGCCATGAGCGGCCTGTCTCTTTTAGGACTTCAGGATTTTACGGGACAGGGGACGGCGCTGGTGGGAATGCTGGACGCCCACCTAAAGCCGAAGCCCTTTGCTTTTGCAGAGCCGTCACGCTTCCGGGCATTTTTCACGCCGGTTCTTCCGCTGCTTTTCCTTCCCAGATATACTTATTCCGAAGGAGATATACTGAAAGCACAGGTAAAGCTTGCCAATTATGGGAAATATCCGGTAAAAGCAGCCCTGACCTGGTCGCTTTTTCAGGCAGGGGAAAGAATTATGCAGGGAGAAGGAGAAAACGGAGTTTATCCGGAAGGCGGTCTCAGGGATGTGGGGACGGTGGAATTTTCTCTTCCGTGTGGAAATAAAGCAGAGCGGTTTGATCTGGAAATCCGTGTGGGTGAGCATGCAAACCGGTATCCGGTCTGGGTGTATCCGGAAAATGGCGGAGGACAGGAGACGGAGAAAGGCGTGGTAATCATGGAGAATCTGGATGAAGAAATGATTGAGCAGATTGAAAAAGGAAAGCGGATATTTCTGGAACCGGTTCCGGACAAGGCGCATCTTCCCCGTTCCATCGGCGGACAGTTTTCCACGGATTTCTGGTCGGTGGAAAACTTCCCGCAGCAGGAAGGCGGCATGGGATTGGTTATCGAGGAAGGCCACCCGGCGCTGGCGGGATTTCCAACGGAGAGCCATTCCAACTGGCAATGGTGGATTCCGGCCCATGGAAGACCTGTGGTTCTGCCGCATCGGATTCATCCCATTATCACCGTACCGGACTGCCACAGCCGGTTAAAGCATATGGGACTTCTGGCTGAATTCAGACTGGGGAAGGGCGCTGTCCTGTTCAGTTCCATGGGCCTTCATTTTCAGCTGCAGTATCCGGAGACCAGGGCGCTTCTTAGCAGCCTTCTGGATTATGCCGCAGGAGAATTTACGCCGGATCAGGAGATTACCCGAAGGGAACTTGAGGAAATCACAGGCGGAGTTCGGTAAGGCAGGATTTTCTATGGATTTTTGCGGCTCTCATAGTCTTTCAGCGCCTGAATGGCCTGGCCGGCCATGGGGAACAAGGCAGTCATATTAAAGATGGTCATAAGCCCTACGCCCAGATCGCCCAGGTCCCACACGAAAGTATAGGCGGCCAGTCCGCCGATAAAGAGCATTGCCAGAGCCAGAAGTTTGTAAAGGGTCTGGGCGGTCCAGTTATCTCCGAACAGGTAGGCCACATTCGGTCTGGCATAAAACAGGATTCCGATGAAGGTGGAGAAACTGAAAAGCCAGAGGATCGCGGCAATAAAAACGGTGCCGAAGCTTCCCATGTGGTAATTCATGGAAGCCTGCAGAAGATCCATTCCTTCCAGACCGCTTACCAGCTCCTGGGGAGTGAGAAGCATGATCATGGCGGTGCAGCTGCAGATCACCAATGTGTCGATAAATACGCCCAGAGCCTGAAGCAGTCCGGCCTTGACCGGATGGCTGACGTCTGCGGCAGCTGCCGCACAGGGAGCG
>DVKS01000006.1 GCA_018715905.1 Candidatus Caccovicinus merdipullorum
GCGCAAGGAGATATGGCCCTGCGTCTCTGGTCCTTTTGGGGGCTGGAGATGCAGGTTTTTCTTTTTTGTGAAGCACTGTCGGAAATGCTGATGAGGCGTTCTGCCGGAAGACGCCGGTGCCGGTTTTAAGAAATCTCCGCGTGCCATGGCGGCACACTGCTGCGGGGAAAATCAGGAGGAAGAAAATGGCATCACATTACAATCACGCTGCGATTGAGAAAAAGTGGCGGGAAAACTGGGAGAAAAATCCCATCAATGTAAATGACGGAAAAAAAGAAAAATACTATTGTCTGGATATGTTTCCGTATCCATCAGGAAGCGGCCTTCACGTAGGACATTGGAGAGGCTATGTAATTTCTGACGTATGGAGCCGCTACCAGCTGCTTCAGGGCAAGTACGTGATCCATCCCATGGGATGGGACGCATTTGGCCTTCCGGCGGAGAATTACGCCATTAAGATGGGAATCCATCCGGCAATCTCCACTGCCCAGAATGTGGCAAATATCAAAAAGCAGATCAATCAGATTGCTGCGATTTATGACTGGGATATGGAAGTAAACACCACAGATCCCGGATTTTATAAGTGGACCCAGTGGATTTTCGTGCAGATGTTCAAGAAGGGCCTGGCTTATGAAAAGGAGTTCCCCATTAACTGGTGCCCGTCCTGTAAGACCGGCCTGGCCAATGAGGAAGTAGTGGACGGCTGCTGCGAGCGCTGCGGCACCCCGGTTACCAAGAAAAACCTCCGTCAGTGGATGTTAAAGATCACTGCCTATGCAGAGCGGCTGTTAAATGATCTGGATAAATTAGACTGGCCGGAGAAGGTTAAGAAGATGCAGACCGACTGGATCGGCAAGTCCTACGGCGCAGAGGTGGATTTCCCGGTAGACGGACGGGATGAGAAGATCACTGTGTATACCACCAGACCGGATACTCTTCACGGCGCTACCTTTATGGTTCTGGCTCCGGAACATAAGCTGGCCAAGAGCCTGGCTACCGATGAAACCAGAGAGGCAGTGGAGCAGTACATTTTTGATTCTTCCATGCGTTCGAATGTAGACCGTATGCAGGCCAAGGAAAAGACCGGCGTATTTACCGGCTCTTATGCGGTGAATCCTTTAAACGGAGCCAAAGTGCCGATCTGGCTGTCGGACTATGTTCTGGCAGACTACGGTACCGGCGCGATTATGTGTGTGCCGGCTCACGATGACCGTGACTTTGCTTTTGCGAAGAAATTCAATATTCCCATTATCCAGGTAATCGCCAAGGACGGTAAGGAGATTGAGAACATGAGCGAGGCCTATACCGAGGCAAGCGGCACCATGATCAATTCCGGCGATTGGAACGGCATGGAGTCTGCGGTTCTTAAAAAGGAAGCGCCCCACATGATCGAGGAGATGGGCATCGGCCGCAAGACGGTGAATTACAAGCTCCGTGACTGGGTATTCTCCCGTCAGAGATACTGGGGCGAGCCGATTCCGATTATTCATTGCCCCAACTGCGGCTGCGTTCCGGTTCCGGAAGAGGAGCTGCCCTTAAAGCTTCCGGAGGTGGAGAGCTATCAGCCCACCGGCACCGGCGAATCTCCGCTGGCTGCCATTGATGAGTGGGTAAACTGCACCTGCCCTGTCTGCGGCGCACCTTCCAAGAGAGAGACCAATACCATGCCTCAGTGGGCCGGTTCCTCCTGGTATTTCCTGCGCTATGTGGATAATAAAAATGATAAAGAGCTGGTTTCAAGAGAGAAGGCCGATAAGTACCTGCCGGTAGATATGTATATCGGCGGCGTGGAGCATGCGGTGCTTCACCTTCTGTATTCCCGCTTCTACACCAAGTTCCTGTGCGACATCGGCGTAATCGATTTTGACGAGCCCTTCAAAAAGCTGTTTAACCAGGGTATGATCACCGGAAAGAACGGCATCAAGATGAGCAAGTCCAAGGGAAATGTAGTTTCTCCTGACGATCTGGTCCGGGATTATGGCTGCGATTCCCTGCGGCTGTATGAGCTGTTTGTGGGACCGCCGGAGCTGGATGCCGAGTGGGATGACCGGGGCATCGAAGGTGTATCCCGTTTCCTGAACCGTTTCTGGAACCTGGTTACGGAAAACAAGGACAAGGATGTAAAGGAGACCAGAGAGATGGTGCGTCTGCGCCACAAGCTGGTATACGATATCGAGCAGCGGTTCAATCAGTTCAGCCTGAATACGGTAGTTTCCGGATTCATGGAATACAATAACAAGCTGATTGAGCTGGCAAAGAAAGAAGGCGGAATCGATAAGGAAACCTTAAAGACCTTTGTCATTCTGCTGGCTCCATTCGCTCCTCATATCGGCGAGGAATTATGGCAGCAGTTAGGCGGAACAGACAGTGTGTTCCATGCATCCTGGCCGGAGTGCGATGCAGAGGCCATGAAGGATGATGAGGTTGAGATTGCCGTTCAGGTAAACGGAAAGACCAGAACAGTCATCAGCCTGCCTGCAGATGTTTCCAAAGAGGATGCCATTGCAGCTGGAAAAGAAGCTGCAGCAGATAAGATCACCGGTGAGATCATTAAGGAGATCTATGTGCCTGGAAGAATCATTAATCTGGTATGCCGCGGAAAGTAAGGCAGACTGCCTGAAGCCGCTGCTGTTATAAGCGAAAAAAGGACGAAAGTCCGGAGTGTGCCTGTCTGTGGTGCCTCCGGACTTTTTTTGAAACAGCCGGGGAATGCGCAGACAGCGCCTTCCCCAAGGTTACGATGCCGGATCTTTGCCCTTCTGCCGGGAGAGTTTTTTTGAGAGAAGTCGGAGGGTGTCAAGCTTCCTCCTTTCGCCGGGTGAGAGCCTGCCTGTAAGGATAGAGACGATCAGCTGCGTCTCCTGGTCGGTGAAAGCAAGGCCGGCCTTCTGGGCTTCCAGATTCAGGTCGGCAAAGGCTGTTAAAAGCTGTCCTTTCGGCATTTGAGAGATCCGGCTGGCAAAGGAGGAGAGGAGATCTAGTTTCCGCGGGTCCAAGTCTTTTAACCGGGGATCATTTTTCCAGGATTGATTCATGGGAAAGAAACCTGCCTTTCATAAAATTGCTGCCAAGGAGTCGGCTTATGCAAATGCCTGCATGGCCTGCAGCATAAGCTGCAGATTTTCGAATCTTGCCTGCTGTTCCGGAGAAAGGATGGATTTAAGCTTTTCCATCATAAGTGCGGGAGAGGGCCTTTCCTGAGGGGACACGGTTTCCTGGGGAGAGACCGTGTCCTGGTAATTTCTCCGGATCTGGAAGCCCTGCATGATATTGATAATCACATCCATCATATCCTGTTCCTGCGGCGTGCCGTAAGGCTTCATGGCATTCATCATTTCGATAGGAGACTGATGCTCCTGTTCGATGGAGCAGATTCCCATTTCACCCTGGCCGTCATCCTGAAACAGCTGGGCAGTCCGCATCAGCTCGCTGCTTTTTACCAGAAGGGAAAAGAATTTCTGCTGTGAAACAGTTACATAAGGAAGAGCTGCCTTGATCATCTGAAGATGGTGGTCAGCGATCAGATAATCCAGATCCGTAAATTTCAGATCCTGTTTTTCCATAATTACCGCCTGTTTGTTCTTTGATGTATGTATATGGATGATGTACAGGATTTATTCTCAATGCATATGATGATATCAGAAGGAGGTTTTTCGGAAATGATTTATTCCCGACTGATTATTGACGGCAATGCCGTGTATGAAATAGATGATGAATGTATGGAAAAACTTTGCCGGAGCCAGGCGCTGCGGGAACAGGAGAGAAAAGAAAAAAGAAGAAACGGCGGAAAAAACGAGAAACATTAATCCGGCACACAAAAAAACGGCATCCCCGCAGGAGGATGCCGCTTTTGGAGCCGGAGACCGGCACAGTCAGAATCAGCAGAAGCTGTTGTTTCCGCCGCCGCAGAAGAGCAGGAGGATAATGATCCAGCAGAAATCTCCTCCAAACCCACCGCATCCGCAGCCACAGTTATGTTCGAAACAGCCGTTGTTATTGCCTCCTCCGCAGCAGCAGCACAGGATCAGGATAAGGAAAATCAGGTTACAGCAGCTGTTTCCTCCCGACTGGCACTCGCATCCGCAACCGCAGTTTGTTGCCGCAACATCACTCATATGAATTCCTCCAAGATTTTCTTTACACTCCATCATATGAAGCGCAGCTTGCCATAGTTTCCTGAATTTTAAAAAAGAATGGATCTGTAAAACGGAACAAAAGTTTTCATTGTGGAAATACATATATGCGGTTATAATGTAGTTTACCAGGGCTGCAGAGGAGCTCCCTGGACAAAGAATCAGAAGGAGTCAAAGTGCGAAATGGAACTAAATTCGGAAAACATGAAAAAGCTTAGAGGTCTGATCCTGTTTACAGTAGTTGCTGTGGTAGTCGGCGTTAATTATATGGGGGTAATCCGGGTCCTGGGTATTTTGTTTAATATGATTTATCCCTTTATCCTGGGAGGAGCTATCGCCTTTGTCCTGAATGTTCCCATGCGTCTTCTGGAACGGTATGTTCCTGTCCGCAAACCCGGGCTCCGCAGAGGGATCAGCATTGTACTTACCCTGATTCTGGTGGGGGGCGTTCTGGCGCTGGTATTTTTTGTGGTGACCCCTCAGCTT
>DVKS01000052.1 GCA_018715905.1 Candidatus Caccovicinus merdipullorum
TGCACCCATCTATAGCTATTCAGTACAAGATACTATGACTGTTCATCACTTTTGGCTCTGTTTATATGAGGTAACAAGTTAGAAAAAGCCTGAAAAATCAATGTTTTTAGGCTTGACATTATAGGAAGGAGATGACCAATGGGATTTCAACTTGATGTAAACGTACCGGCGGCAGCGGTATTTATCCAGGGCCTTTTAAGTTTCTTTTCACCCTGTGTGCTGCCGCTGATTCCTTTGTATATCGGATATCTTTCCGGCGGCACCGCAAGGCGGGGCGAGGATGGGAAGGTCCACTATAAACAGAGCCGGGTGATGCTTCACACGGTATTTTTTGTAATCGGCGTAAGCTTTGCCTTCTTTGTCCTGGGGCTTGGCGTATCGGCGGCGGGCATGTTTTTTAAATCCAACCAGCTTCTTTTTGCAAGGATCGGCGGCGTGGTGGTGATCCTTTTCGGACTGTATCAGATGGGGATCTTCGGCACATCAGCAGCTCTTGGAAAGGAGCGGCGTCTGCCTTTCCGCATGGATAAGCTGGCTATGTCGCCGGTTACGGCCCTTCTTATGGGTTTTACCTTCAGCTTTGCCTGGACACCCTGTGTGGGGCCGGCTCTGGCCAGCGTGCTGATTGTGGCGGCTTCCGCCAGCACCAGGGGAGCAGGAATGGGGCTGATCGGCATTTATACTCTGGGATTTGTCCTTCCTTTCCTGGCAGTCGGATTTTTCACCACCTCCCTTCTTGAATTCTTTAAGACGCATATGAATGTGGTGCGTTATACGGTGAAAATCGGCGGGATCCTGATGGTAATAATGGGAATCCTTATGTTTACAGGCAAGATGAATTCCGTGACCGGATATCTGTCCCGGATTTCCGGCCAGGCGGAAAGCAGCCAGACGGCTCCCGCCGGGGACGGTCAGAACGGTCAGACATCGGAGGGCCAGACGCCCCAGGAGCCGCTGAATGAGGATTCGGACAGCCCCGCTCCGGAGGGGCCGGCAGACGCAGAGACTTTAAGCGAAGGTCCGGAAACCGGCATTTCTCCCAGTGAGAGTTCCGGCGAGACAGAGCGAGGGGACAGCCTGGAGAAAGAAGAAAGCGGGGAGGCTGCCCAGAGTGAGGAAGAGATTCCGATAATCCCTGCACTGGACTTTACTTTGAAGGATCAGTACGGCAATACCCACAGCCTGTCAGATTATGAGGGGAAGACCATATTTCTGAATTTCTGGGGCACCTGGTGCCCGCCGTGCCGCGCCGAGATGCCGGAAATCCAGAAGCTGTATGAAAACTACAGCCGGGAAGGGGAAGATGCCCTGATCGTGCTGGGAGTGGCGGCGCCGGGAATGAGCGGCGAAGGAACGGAAGAGGAGATTGCCGCATTTCTGGAGGAGAACGGCTACACATACCCCGTGCTGATGGACAGTAACTGGGAGCTGTTTCTGGGATATGGGATCACATCATTTCCCACCACCTTTATGATTGACCGGGAAGGAAATTTGTTTGGTTACGTAAGCGGCCAATTAAGTTATGATATAATGGAAAGCATCGTACAGCAGACTATGGAGGGCAGATAGGACGGGACGCTGCATTGTTCTGCAGCGTTTCATTTTTGGAAGGTACACAGAAAGGAGAAGGTGTGCAATGAAAATTCTGGTTATCAACAGCGGCAGTTCATCCCTGAAATTCCAGGTGATCGATTCGCAGACAGAAGAGGTTATGGCAAAAGGGGTCTGTGAGCGTATCGGAATTGACGGGATCTTCACATATAAGACCCACAGAGGGCTTACCATAAAGGAACGGGCCGGGATGAAGGATCATAAGCAGGCGGTAGATATTCTTTTAAAGACGCTGGCAGATCCCCAGAACGGCGTCATAAAGGATTTTAGGGAGATCGATGTGATCGGCCACCGTCTGGTACACGGAGGAGAAAAATTCACCGGCTGCGTGGTGATTGATGATGCAGTTATCCAGGCTATGACGGAGTGCAACGATCTGGCGCCCCTTCACAACCCGGCCAACCTGGTAGGTGTGGAAGCCTGCCGGGAACTGATGCCGGATACCCTGATGGTGGGAGTTTTTGACACTGCCTTTAATCAGACCATGGAACCCAAGGCCTTTCTTTATGGACTGCCCTATCAGTACTATGAGATTTACAAGATTCGGCGGTATGGTTTCCACGGCATCAGCCATAAATATGTGTCAGAGCGGGCTGCAGAATTTATGGGGCAGAATCCCGGCAGGGTAAAGACCATTGTCTGTCATCTTGGGAACGGCGCCAGCATCTGCGCAGTGAAATACGGACGCGTGGTAGATAATTCCATGGGTTTTACCCCTTTGGAAGGTCTGGTTATGGGAACGCGCTGCGGCGATGTGGATCCCGGCGCTCTGGAATATCTGGCGAAAAAGGAAAACCTGAGCCTGTCGGAGGTTATGCAGATTCTCAATAAGGAATCCGGTGTCCTTGGTATCTCCCGGAATTATTCCAGCGATTTCCGGGAACTGAAGGATGCGGAGATCAAGTATAATGATATGGCAGCCCTGGCCAGGGAGATTTTTGCCTATAAGGTGGCAAAGTACATCGGAAGCTATGCGGCAGCCATGAACGGTGTGGACAATATTGTCTTTACTGCCGGCGTGGGGGAGAATGATTCTGACATCCGCACGGAGATCTGTGACTACCTGGAATTCCTGGGTATCACCATTGACGAGGTGAAAAACAGGGAGCAGGGCGAGGCATTTAAGATTTCAGACGGCGCATCGCGGGTGAATGTGCTGGTGATAAAAACCAATGAAGAGCTGGAAATTGCCAGAGAGGCTGCTGCAGTGGCAGAGCCGATCTTAAAGAAAAGATAAATATGCCTGATCCCCTTCGTAAAGGGGATGAAGTAAATTCAGAAAGAATAATTTGATGCCGCCGGTGATGCACCGGCGGCTGAAATCAGTCTTTTAGATCCGCAATTTCGCCCAGATCCGGAAGCCATACAGAAGAACCGTCAACAAAGGCGCATTTATCATTCATTTGTCCGCGGATGGTGGCGGGAATCCTGCCTTCCAGCTGTCCGCGGACGCTTTCGGCCCGCAGGAGGCAGAAGTTTTTCAAGGTATCTGCGCCCAGGAGATAATCTTCGTAAGAACAGAAGGCAGTGGGATCTTTCTGTACGTAAGGGCTGATCATTTCCATGGTCTTTTCCACGAACTCTTCAAAATAGCCGCTTTCAAAATATTCTGCAATCAGCTGATCAAAGTATGCATGATATTGATGAAAATAAGCATCGTGCTTCATCAGATTATGGTACAGCGGCCGGTTGAACATGATCTCGCCGGAGGCAGGCGTATTGATGGGATAATTAATATAAAGTGTGGAATCGTTGATCGGATCCGGCATTCCCAGGGAGTAAGTGGCGAATGCCAGATTGTAATCCCAGGGAAGGATGCTGATGCGTCCCTCTTCCTCGTAAAGAAAATAATTGTGGCCGGTGCGGCCCAGATAGCTGTCCAGATTTACCACAAAAACCTGGACGGTAAAATAACGGAGAACCTCATCCACATTGACGGCTGTTTCCAGATTTTCGCCGGAAGAAAGGATTTTCAGAGCGCGGATCAGCCGTCTTTTATCCTCATCAGAAACATCAAATTTCCCATTGCGGAAAATATTGTCATAGCGGGAAAATTCCTCGCCGGTGTAGCGCAGAGCCACATCGGCGTTTTCTGCATTGAGAGAGCGGTAGTCCGGCTTGTAGAGCTGACCGTAGTCATTTCCGAAGTTTCGCCGGGCAAAAGATTCTTCCGGTTCCTCAACAGCCAGGAACAGTCCCCAGTCCTGATTGTTTACCCGGACCCAGACATAGCTTGTTAACGGTGTGGGCACGTCCATATACTCCATCATATCAAAGGTGATCCAGGTTTTCATGTAGCTGTTGTCCTGAAACGAGGCGTCCAGAGAGAATTTATCCAGTCCGTAATAGTTTGCGCTGGTGTAATGGTCAAACTCGATTTTCAGGCTGCAGCGGTCCAGTTCATACTGTCTGGTGAGCCGGAGGGAATTGTTCCCTTTGGCCCGGATGCCGATGTTGGAAAAGGATTCACCGTCAATAACGATGGTGCAGGGATGGTAATTTTCTTCTTCAGCAGTGCAAAGAAAGCCCTCCCAGTCCTCCAGGAAAATGTCTATGGTATGGACTTTGGAAGAATCAAAAAGGCGGCTGGCATAGCCAGGAGCCCTGGAGGCGGGAGTCAGCCCAAGAGCCCTTCCGTTGATCAGCATAATGGTGAAAAGCAGGGCCAGAAAGGCGGCAAAAATACAGATTCCATCGATTGCTTTTGATTTCAGCATAGGCTTCAGTTCATATAGTCGCCGTTATAGGATACCATAACCGTATGGCTTACTCCGGGAAGAGCTGCCAGCTCATTGATAAAATCGGTATCGGGACCGTTAAGGCGTACTTCAAAATTTAATTCAATACATCCGGGGGCAACGCTTTTGCTTTTTAAAGAGAGTTTATGTACCTTCTGGCGGAGAAATGCGCAGGCTTCTTTTTCCGAGGCGGAATTATCACAGTGAATGACTAGAATATAGGGCTGTTCCCAGCTTTTGAAGCGGGAAAAGATCAGAAGGATCACTCCGATAAATAAACTTCCGCCCACAGCCAGAGAAATAAAACCGGCTGCCAGAACGATACCGGCTGCAATGGACCAGAAGAGAAATGCAATGTCGGAGGGGTCTTTGATAGCGGTGCGGAAACGGACGATAGACAGTGCGCCCACCATGCCCAGAGACAGCACGATATTACTGGTAACAGCCAGGATCAGCAAAGCGGTGATCATGCACAGGGAAATTAAGGTGATGCCGAAACTGGCCGAATACATAACGCCGGAGTAGCATTTTTTATAGATAAAAAAGATAAACAGTCCCAGTGCAAAGGCCAGAAAAAGGGCCAGAGCCATATCGAACAGGGAAATGGACGATACATTTTCCAGAAAACTGGATTTGAAAATATCCTGAAAGTTAAAAGGCATAGAGATTCTCCTGTTAATGAGATTTGCCGCCGGGAAACTTTTTTGCCGGCAGCTGGATTGGGCGATGCTGTTAAAATCGGTTCTCCTGCCAGAAGTCAGTCATACCGACGGCATACGGCGTATTTTGAAAAAGCGCCGGCCTGACGGCCGGGAATTTGTACCGCCATGCGGACAATTTCCGGAAGGAAGGCATCGTACTTGATTTCCAGTACCGACAGCTGGTCCGAGACGCCGGCATGACAGCGTTTTGGATTCAGAAAGTCGTGGCTGGTCAGGCCGGTGCGCAGGTCCCGGTCAATGGTAACGCGTACATTTCCAGGCGGATATAAAAATGCTTCCCGGTCATAGGTGACAATGGTCTTCGGTGCAAGGAGCTGTCCGCGGATTTTGCTGTAAAATTCCAGAAGCAGCGGATTTTCGCTTTCCATCAGGAATCCGATATGCCCCTGAAGCAGAAGACGCACCTGGGATTCTGTGAGCCGGGCGCTGTATTTTGCGCAGAGGCCATGGATCTTTATTTTCTTTTCCAGACGGATAAAAGAAGTATCCTGGCCGTAGTAACGGATCCGGAATTTCTCCCTCCGGTCGGCTCCGCTGATTTTCTGGCGCAGAGCCTGGTCCGAAGGCGTGTCAAAGTAAAGGCTGCTCACACGGTATGTACCGTGTGAGCCGGCATGCGGATCCCGGGAAAAAAGTTTTCCCAGTCTGGCTGCCAGAACCAGATCATCCAAGGCGTTAATACTGTACTTTAATTCGTGGCGCAGACGAAGGGGCGTTTTTTCCTTAATCATCATCGTCGTCATCGTCATCATCGTCGTCATCGTCATCATCATCGCCGTAATCGGTGTCCCCGCCGTCATCATAATTTGTGTCCCCGCTGCTGTAATCGGTGACACCGTCATTGTTTGGACCGTAATCGGTGTCATCATAATTGGTAACGCCGTCATTATTGGGGCCATAATCGGTGTCGTCATAATCGGTGACGCCGTCATTGTTTGGACCGTAATCGGTGTCGTCATAATTGGTAACGCCGTCATTGTTTGGACCGTAATCGGTGTCATCATAATTGGTGACGCCGTCATTGTTGGGGCCATAATCGGTGTCGTCATAATTGGTAACGCCGTCATTATTTGGGCCATAATCGGTGTCGTCATAATTGGTGACGCCGTCATTGTTTGGACCATAATCGGTATCGTTGTAATCGGTGACGCCGTCATTATCCGGGCCGTAATCGGTATCGACGTAGTCTGCCATACCATAATCACTTTCGCCCCGCATATCCACCGGACTGCTCCAGTTGTGGGAATTTACGCAGCTGCGTACATCGGTAATGATTTCTTCCAGAAAGGCATCATCGGGAAGGGCGGAGCCAGTTTCAATTTCGATAACGATCTGCCGGTTTTCGCCTTCTATTTCTTCTGCAAAATATCCGGCTTCGCCGATTGCGGTTACCAGTTCGGAAACAACCTGACGGGCCGGTTTCCCAACGTAGCCGGTATAACCTTCCAGAAGTTTGCTTCCGTCATCGTTGCGCGCTTCTACGGCAGTTACCAGGCCATCTGCATCATAGGAAATGGCCACTTCCGGGTTTACGCTTAAGAACAGAACGCCGCCCTCTGCCTGGGTGGCGTCAGCTGCTGCAGATGCTGCGGCTGTCTGTGAAAGATCGGCTCCTGACGAAGATTCGTCGGGGAGGACGGCCTGGCTGATGCGGTCTGCTACAGCAGAGGAAACATGACTGCATCCGGTAAGTGCAGTCAGGCCAAGGGCCATTGCCATGGCGATGGTGAAAAGGGAACGGGCTTTCGTAGTCTTTTTCATCGTCTTCTTCATAATTCTTCTCCTGATTTTTGATTTGATTTTGCGGCATGCCGTTTGTTTTGTCTTATGGTTATAGATTACGGAGACTCTTTTGTAAAAACGGGGCAGCGGCAAAAAAATTTTTGTTTTTTGATGAAGCGGGAGCAGCAGCGCACTTAATCATCGTCATCGCTGTCGTTGTCACCGTCATCATCGTCACTGTCATTACCGCCGTCATCATCATCGTCATCATTGCCGCGGTCATCGCTGTCATCATCAAAACCGCGGTCACCGTTGTCATCAAAGCTGTCATCATCAAAATCGTCATCGCTGTTGTCGCCAAAGCTATCGTCATCGAAGCTGTCATCATCAAAAACATCATCGCCGTCCTGAATGACGGATCCGGGACCGGCCGGATAATAGTCGGTGTATCCGTCATTATCTGAAGTATGGTAATCTGTCAGGCCGTCATCGTCATCATTCAATACCTCGGGAGTGGTCTGAGGCGGAGCGGTCTGCGGGGCAGCGGTCTGGGGCGGAGCAGTCTGGGGCGGAGCAGTCTGGGGCGGAGCGGTCTGAGGCGGAGCCGTTTCTGCCGGAGTGGTTTGAGGCGGAGCCGTTTCTGCCGGAGTGGTCTGAGGCGGAGCCGTTTCTGCCGGAGTGGTCTGGGCCGGAGACGTCTCTGGCGGAGCGGTTTCCGGAGGGGCGGTCTGTGAAGGAGCCGGGTCAACCGGAATTATGATTTCGTGGCGCTGGGCGCCGGCACTCTGCACTTCGATGGTAACGGTTACCTTTTCGCTGAGATAGTTGTTTAACTGGGTACTGAGAGAATCGCTGTGCTCAGTCACCCACTGGTCATCTTCGGCATCCAGAAGGAGGGAAACTTTGCCGCCGTCATGGAGAAATCCCATCTGGATGGCGCGGTCCGCCAGTTCGTCCATTGTCAGGTAAAGAGGCTTGTTTTTATAGCTGTAATTTTCGATAAGTGCCTGGCCGTCCGGGTTAATGCCCTCCAGTTCCACCACAATATCTTTGCGGTTTACATCAATTCGAACCTCCGGGTTAATGGTCAGATAAACGGAGGCGTAAGGTGTACGTCCCACGTGGAACTGGAACAGGGAAAAGACAAGGAGAATCAGGCAGGCCGCTGCTGCAGTCAATGAGTACATCCATGGCCGGAGTCTGTGCTTTTTCCCATTCTTTTTGGGCTGGGGCTGTGAGGACCCGGGAGCCGGTTCAGGAACCAGAGAGAGGCCGGGAGCCCGCTCATCGGATGGCTTCTGCAGCGGGATCGGCTGGTTTCCATAATGTATCTGAGACGGCGCTTCCCGGGAGGCATCCGGAAGCCGCATTTCTATCACATCGGTTACGGTCTGGCCCACCTGATAATGCAGATTGGCTACCTTCAGGAACCGTCCTTCTTCATCCAGGACGACGGCATAGCTTAAACCGCATTCCACAACCAGATATTTCATACCGGCGTCCCTCCTTTCTTTTTCAGTACATGCCTTAAGTGACCGCGGATAATTTCATAGCCGTTGGTCTGGACCAAAAGCATGACCAGAATATATTTGCGGTGGCGTTCCAGCGTTTTGCGGTCTGCGCCGGAACCGGAGACCAGCTGAGCCATGGGAAGCTTTTTGGAAGACAGGAGCTGATCCAGAAGCCGGGGATTTTCAATGGCATAGTGAATAGCCGCCCGGCAGGCCTCCAGGGTGCGTTCCTGTTTGGGAGAATTTTCAGCTGCGTCGGAGAAACTGACGCCGAAGGTTTCCATGACGGAGGAAAGCTCCTGGATTTCGTGCTGCGTTGCTTCCAGATTGATAGATTCTTCCATCCGATCCGATGTCTGGGCAATGGTGTCCACAAGAGGACGGTCATCTTCTTCGCTCTGGGCATACAAAGACACATGGCCCTGGTGACGGGATTCCTTTCTCCGGTAATCGATCAGGCGGCTGCGGATCACCATGGCTGCGTAGGAGAGGAAAGCTCCACGTTCTTTTGCGTATCCTAAAATTGCCTCATGGAACGCAATCATGGCAATGCTGTATTCATCGTCCTGCTCGGAACATGGCCTGGAAAGAAATTTTGATGCCTCAAAACGGATGAAAGGAATATATGTACGGATCAGATCGTCTGCTTTCTGCGTATCCTTTTTTGCCTCAAGAACCGCTTTTATGATCTGATGTTCATTGTGCATGGCGCTGCTCCTTTTCTTTCATATTAATAGAATACGTACGGGTTTTCATAAAAAGAGGGCAGGCCGGAAAATTTTTCTGGTCTGCCCATATAAAATCCCCCAGTGTAAATAATAGGAGAAATTTGGGCAAAAATACAGCAAAACAATGCAAAAAGAACGTAAAATCTGTGTAAAATCCCAGAAAAAAGGAGCTGTAAAAACAGCTCCTTTCATAAAAGTGTTCATTATTTCTTCTGAACGTACTTCAGACAGTCCAGCGTTACTGCAACCAGAATAATGATTCCGGAGAAGATAAACTGCAGGTTCGTATCGATTCCCAGGATAGTAAGAGAGTAGGTCAGTGCGGTGAAGATCAGAACGCCGACTACCACGCCGGAGATCTTGCCGATACCGCCGGTGAAAGATACGCCGCCTACTACGCAGGCTGCGATTGCGTCAGTCTCCCAGCCCTGTCCGTAAGCTGCGGAACCGGAACCAAACATACGGATACATTCAAGCCAGGAACCAAATCCGTAAAGGATACCGGCCAGGATGAATGCGCCTACCGTAACTTTGAATACAGAAATACCGGAAACAGCTGCTGCTTCTGCGTTTCCGCCTACGGCGTACAGGTTTTTGCCGAAAGTAGTCTTATTCCAGATGAACCATACGATGGCTACTGCAGCGATTGCCCAGAGGATGATGGTCGGGAATCCATTGACTCTGGGAATGATCATGCTGGGAATGGCGGACTCGATGGCACCGAAGGAAACGCCCTTGGTGGCATATGTAGTGAGGCCGAAGATGATCAGCATGTTGGCCATGGTTGAGATGAATGGATGCATCTTAAATCTGGCGGTAAAGCAGCCTGCGATGGTAGTGAAAAAGGTACAGAATATGATACACATAACCAGAGCAAAGAGAATCTTTACTGGAGTGGGGAGGCCGGAAAAATCAAAAATATGGCCGAAGACAGAACCGGTATTGATACCCTGATGCATGATAATGGTGGCGGTGGTCATACCCATACCGACCATTCGGCCGATGGAAAGGTCGGTACCAGCCAGCAGGATCAGGCCGGCAACGCCGAGAGCAAGGAACATTCTCGGGGAAGCCTGCTGGAGGATATTCAGAATGTTGTTGTAAGTAAGTAACGGTACGTGTTTCACAATCGGTGTGATGATACACAGAATAATGAAAATAAATACGATGGCAATATACAGGCCGTTCCGCAGAAGGAAATCCCTGCGGTTAAAGTTGTATTTGTAGTTTTCCCATTTCTGCGCCATGGTCTCGCCGAAGGTGAACTTTGACATGCGAAGCATATCGATCAGGTGATATTTATAGTCAAATGCCGCATGCTGCCGGTCTTTAACCAGCTGCAGGTCCTTTTCCAGCTGCATCTTTGCATCGAAAAGGCGGTTCTTGTGAACGTATTTCTCATCTTTGATCTCATGCTGATCCGTGAGCTTGGAAACGGCAGCCTGATGCTCCTTTTCCAGTTCAGCCACGCGCTGACGGTACTTTTCCTGGGCCAGGACTTTTTCTTCTTTGCAGCTTGCGATTACTGCCTGGTAGTAGTCCTTATCATAGTGGGCCTTCAGATAATTCTCTGCATCGGCGATGAGACGGGAAACCTCGTCTTTGTTCTTGGATTCCACAGCACGGGCTTTTTCAAGCTCTGCTCTCAGCCTGGTCAGTTCTGTTTCTTTTTCCTGTTTTGTATAAATGTGATCCCGTTTTACGCTGTCGATGTCATTCTGGAGTTCCACTACTTTTGTGGTTCCGTCTTCTCTCAGACTGTCCAGCTTGGCCTGGATCTTTCCTACATAATCCTCAATAGGCCGGCGCAGCTTTAA
>DVKS01000053.1 GCA_018715905.1 Candidatus Caccovicinus merdipullorum
GTGGTATTATTTTACCGTCCAGTTTGAGCAGATTTTTATCTGGTGGATCCTGGGCATGGTAATCGGATCTGCGGTGTCTGTGTTTGCCAAAGACAGGATTCATCAGGCTTTCCGTTCTCTGCAGAATAAGGAGATCGGTGTCCTGGGAATTGTGGCGGCAAGCGCTCTGGGGATCGCTTCCCCCTTGTGCATGTATGGCACGATTCCTATTGCCGCTTCCTTTTCCCGCAGCGGAATGAAGGATGACTGGCTGGCGGCATTTATGATGTCCTCTATTCTCCTGAATCCCCAGCTGATCATCTACAGCGCGGCACTTGGCCAGACCGTCCTTGCGGTGCGCGTGATCTCCTGCTTCCTTTGCGGCATTGCCGCCGGGCTGCTGATTCGCTTTGCCTGCGGCGGCAGGCCTTTTTTCCGGTTTGAAGGATTTGACGAGCCGAAAAGCAGGGATACAGATCCGAATCTTCTTCTGCGCTACCTTAAGAATCTGGGGCGCAATGTGAAAGCCACCGGAATATATTTTTTATTCGGTATTCTGCTGTCTGCTTTGTTTCAGAGATACATGCCGTCAGATGTTATGGCCACGTTATTTGGCGGAAACGAAGCGCTGGGTGTTTTGATGGCGGCCACCATCGGCGTGCCTCTCTATGCCTGCGGAGGCGGAACCATTCCCCTTTTGCAGCAGTGGCTTCAGGATGGAATCAGTCTGGGAAGCGCCGCCTCTTTTATGCTTACCGGACCTTCTACGAAGATTACGAATTTAGGGGCGCTGAAGATCGTGCTGGAATTTCGGCCTTTTCTTTTTTATCTTATCTTTGTGATGGACTTTTCTTTTTTGGCTGGGTTAGTGGTAAATCTATTGTAGCTGTGCTTGCGCAGCATGATCGGGAGAAAAGCGCCGGTTAATATTCTCCAGAAAAACTTCGGCCGCCGGGGAGAATACCTGATACTTTTTCCATATGATATTCAGTCCGGACTCCAGCTTCGGTTCTAATGGACGGAAGCAGAGATTGCTGTCTGCAGAGGTGTCTGCAAGGTTATCCAGGGTGATGGCATAGCCGATCCCTGCATCTACCATGATCGCCGCGTTGTAGACAAGATTAAATGTGGTAACGATATTCAGCGCTTTAAAGTCGTCCCCGAACCAGGCGGCAAACTCGTTCCCTGTCTGAGGGAATGAGATCGCCTGACGAGAGCAGATCAGAGGAAGGCTCAGGAGGTCTTCCTTTTTTATTGATGATTTTTCAGCGAGAGGGCTGTCCTTTCGCATGATTACGCCCCAGATGTCTTTTTCGTCAAGGTTAATGTAATTATACTTGGAGATATCAGCCGGCTGGATTAAAACGCCGAAATCCAGCAGCCCTTTATCCAGCCGTTCTGTCACGTCTTCTGCATTTCCGCTGTACAGATGGAAATGGATGTCGGGATAAAGTTCACGCAGTTCTTTTATGACTTCAGCAATCTCATGCATTGCCCTGGTTTCTCCGCCGCCGATATAGATGTCCCCGCTTACGGCGTTTTCCGCGGAAGCAAACTCGGCTTCTGTTTTATCTACCATAGAGATGATCTCTTCTGCCCGCTTCCGAAGCCGCATGCCATCGCTGGTGAGGCTTACATTGTGGCTTTTTCGGATCAGAAGCTGTACGCCCAGTTCTTCCTCCAGATCCTTGATCTGTCTGGACAAGGTAGGCTGTGTCAGATGGAGAAAGTTGGCGGCGGCGGTGATATTTCCCTCACGGGCAACGGCGAGAAAATAGCGGAGTACACGGATTTCCATAGAATAATAAACTCCTTTCGATGGAATACAGATCATGATGGTTGAAATTTGGTATAGAAACAGGATAACATTTCGTGATATACAGGTCAAGCATATCACAAAATAAAAACAAAGTATTAGCTATTTTGCGGATTGCGAGTTATTATACGGTTAAGAAGAAAGCAACCAGACGGCATATGAAAATGGAGGTAAAAAATGGAAGAAAAATTAATTTTAACAGAAGAATGGGATAAGACATTCCCGAAGAGCGACAAAGTAAACCACCGGAAGGTGACATTCCATAACCGCTACGGGATTACCCTTGCGGCGGATCTTTATGAGCCGAAGAATCAAGACGGGAAACTGGCGGCGATCGCGGTCTGCGGACCATTCGGCGCGGTAAAAGAGCAGGCGGCAGGGCTTTACGCCCAGACAATGGCAGAGAGGGGCTTCCTGACCATTGCTTTTGATCCGTCCTTTACCGGAGAGAGCGGCGGAATGCCGCGGTATATGGCGTCTCCTGACATTAATACCGAAGACTTCCAGGCGGCGGTGGATTTCCTTTCCGTCCAGGATAATGTAGATCCGGAGAAGATCGGGATCATCGGCATCTGCGGATGGGGCGGCATGGCGCTTAACACAGCGGCGCTGGATACAAGGATAAAAGCCACAGTGGCTTCCACCATGTACGACATGACCCGCGTAAACGCGAAGGGATATTTCGATGGAGAGGACTCCGCGGACGCCCGTTATGAGAAGAAGAAAGCCATGAACGCGCAGCGAATTGCCGACTATAAGAGCGGAAGCTATGCTCTGGGCGGCGGCGTGGCAGACCCGGTGCCGGAAGACGCGCCGTTCTTTGTTAAAGATTACTATGATTATTACAAGACGGAGAGAGGGTATCACCCACGTTCCCTGAACTCCAACGGCGGCTGGAATGTAATCGGGTGTATGTCCTTTATGAACCAGCCGATCCTTAAGTACACAAATGAGATCCGCAGCGCCGTTCTGATTATCCACGGGGAGAAGGCGCACTCCTGCTACTTCAGCAGAGACGCCTATGCAGATATGGTGAACGATAATCCATACACAGAGAACAAAGAACTGATGATCATTCCGGATGCTGTCCATACAGACCTTTATGACAAAACGGACATGATCCCATTTGACAAGATGGAAGACTTCTTCCGCAAGGCCATGGAGTAAGGGGGTCTTCCGGTGAATGGACTGACGGAAGAACAGCTTCTGCTCCGAAATCTGAAAGATGCCGGCTGCGGCGAGGCTGACATTGAACGATATTTTAAGCTGCGGGCAGAAGGAAAGGAGCAGGAACAGCTCCGTTTTCTCTCTGCCCACAGAGTGAAACTGCTGGATCAGGTTCATGAAAGCCAGGAGAAGCTGGACTGCCTGGACTATCTGATTTACAGCATGAAAAATAATAAAAAGAAAGGGCAGTAAACGTGATTGGTACTAAAACTGCCTGATTTTTTTCAGCATTTTTTCATGCATCAACACCATAAGAACCAGAATCAGAAACAGATACAGCGGCAAACATGCGGCGCTGATATGGCTGGCAATCAGACCGAATACCGGCGGCATCAGGCAGGTACCTACATAAGCGGACGCCATCTGTACTCCAATCATTGCCTGGGACCTTTCCGCGCCAAAATGGGCTGGTGTAGAGTGGATGATGGAAGGGTAAACCGGGGCACATCCCAGTCCGATCATCACCAGTCCGGCCAGCACGTTGCCGGTTCCGAAGGGCAGGATCAGCAATACAATACCTGCTAAGATAACGCTTTGCCCTAAACGGATCAACTGCGTATCATTAAATCGCAGCGTCAGAAAACCGCTGAATGCGCGCCCGATAGTAATTCCAACAAAGAACAGGCTGGCAAACCCGGCCGCGGTATCGGCAGACAATCCGTGGCACAAAACCAGATAGCTGCTTGCCCAGAGACCGGAAGTCTGCTCGATGGCGCAGTAGCAGAAAAAGGTTATCATAACCTCTTTCGCGCCGGGAATGCCGATAATTTCCTTCAGGGAAAGAGACGGGCTTTCTTCGGCTTGAACAGCCCCATCTGCGGACTGCTGATTTTTGTTCCATAAAGGAAGGCTGAGAAAAAGGACTGCGGTCAGCACAATCTGAAGAATCGCGATATAACGGTATCCCATATTCCAGCCCTGTCCGCCGGACAGGGCATATCCCATGATATACGGTCCTAATGAAGCGCCGACACCCCACATACAATGGAGCCAGCTCATATGTCTGCTTTCATAGTGAAGTGCTACATAATTATTCAAAGAAGCATCCACGCTTCCGGCTCCCAGACCGTAGGGAACAGCCCACAGGCATAAGGCCAGATATGAATGACTGATGGAAAACCCAAAAAGGGCTGCCGCGGTCATCAGTACGCTGAAAGCGGTAACTTTGCCGGTTCCGAATCTTTTGGTAAGGCGATCGCTCTGAAGACTGGAAATAATCGTGCCCACCGCGATAATCATGGAAATTCCGCCCTCGTAGGAAACCGGTACCGAAAACTCCTGATATATGACAGGCCATGCGGAACCTAACAGTGAGTCTGGAAGCCCCAGACTGATAAAAGCCAGATAAATAATGGCCAACAGCAACTGAAACATGATATTTTCCTCCTGCATATTGTTGCTTTGAAAGTTTTGCCCCCTACATCATTACCATAAGAATATCGTCAAATAAGATTTGATACAAGTCATATTCAGCCGTATAATATAATAAAACCGCCAATCAATCATGAACCAATCATAAAACAAAATTGAGAAAGGGTGATTTTATGGCATTGCAGGAATGCGGTTTGAATCTGAACCGCGTATCAAAAGAACTTAAGCCCCATGGGAGCATCGAATTTCCCTGCGCCGGCTATGCCTCTCATCATACGGAACGTCCGGAAGACGTGATTCCCTGGCACTGGCATGAAGAGATGGAAATCGTGATGATTACGGAGGGACAGATGAGGCTGAAAACCTCCGCAGCCTCTTTTTTATTAAACAAAGGAGAAGCTGCAGTGATTAATTCAAACATTCTTCATTATGCTGCGGCTGCCCCGGAGTGCTCATTGCGCTCTCTGGTGTTCAGTCCTGGGCTGATTACGGGAGGAAGTGAGTCCGCATTCGCGAAAAAATATATCCAGCCGCTTTTATCCTGTCGTTCTTTTTCCGGTTATCCAATTGATCCGGAGGACATTCAACGAGTATCGGAATGGTTTGACTGCGCCTTTGAAGCACTGAAAAATGACCGCTGCGGATTTGAATTTGTGGTTCGAGAAAATCTCTCCCGCATCTGTTTTTATCTTTGCGGAAAATTCGAAGCACAAATGGATGCAGGAACTCCGGTCTTCGATCAGGACAATATCCGTATCCGAAAAATGCTGGACTTCCTGCACGAGAATTTCGCCGGCCATGTATCGCTGAAAGAAATCTCCGGTGCGGCGGATATCAGTGAACGAGAATGCCTGCGCTGCTTTCAAAAAACCCTTCAGATATCTCCGGTTCAATATCTGCTGAAATACCGGATTATGCAGGGAGCGGAAATGCTGCTGGCCGATTCCACCAGCAGTGTTTCTGAGGTGGCAACTTACTGCGGCTTTGACAGTCCCAGCAATTTTACCAAAATGTTTAAACGGTTTTACAACTGTACGCCGCGGGAGTATAGAAGGATTAAAAATCCTCTTATCCTGGCTCAATGAGGAAAGAATATAAGAGGAAGACAGGAAGTGCGGGGGGACACGCCCCAGGCCAGCTCAGGAACGGGAACACTGGCCTGCTATGCTCCATAGGGTGATGTGGTTATGTTTTATGATGATTTCAGCGCGGCAGCAGACGGAGGCAGCCGCCCGGCAGAAAATATTGTACTGGAATAATCTGCCTTGAAACGGAAGCCGGCTTATGATAAAATTTAGCTGTAACAGGAGAAAATCCGGGTTTTTATATGAAACGGACAGCAGCAAAAAGCGATAACTGCAGGTGTGTACAGAGACAGATCCGAATAAGGGGGGGAGTTCATGGACCAGAAAGAAATTCGAGATGCAGTTTTGGCCGGTGAGGCTGCCCTTGACAGTCTTCGCAGCGCCAGAGAAAAGCTTGAGAGTGCAAAAAATTGGGGTGTATTTGATATGCTGGGCGGGGGAATGGTCAGCAGCTTCATAAAGCATTCCCGCATGGATGATGCTTCTGCGTATATAGAGGACGCCAAAAGAAAGCTGACTGTATTCGAACGGGAGCTTGGAGACATAAAAGTGTCCGCAGATCTTTCCATGGAGCTGGGAAGTTTTATGCGGTTTGCAGATACATTTATGGACAATATTTTTGTGGATGTTATGGTGCAGTCGCGGATAAATGAGGTTATAACAGGGATTGACAATATATCCGGCAGGGTTCGGGAGATCCTGGCAAGGCTGTATCCGCTTTTTTAGAAGCAGAGAATACGGAGCCTTTATGAATTTCATCGAGGAGGCAGTTGTGCTGCATCCGGGATGAGACGGTTTCTGTCTTCTATACCGCAGCCCTCTTGACAGGACCCGAAAGAATATGATAAGATAACCCGGCATAATGAATATCTGCTGACTGCATATCACCGGGTATCCGCAGTCGTTACGGCATTCAGAAATTAATCGCAGGTACGGCGCTTCAGCGCTATAAGATTAGTTTTTGGATGCCTTTTTTGCGGGAGGCAGAAGAATTATTTTTTAGGAGGTACGGATGGAGACAATCGCAATCATGATTCTGGGAATCGGGGCCGGACGCTTTTTCCCAGTAAAATATAAGGCCATAAATGAGAAGCTGCAGCTTTGCTGTACTCTGCTTCTGATTTTTTCCATGGGTGCGGGCCTGGGACAGAGGGAAGGCTTTTTTTCGGAGCTGCTTTTTTTGGGAATGCAGAGTTTCCTGTTTTTTTTGATTCCCACCCTGTTTTCCATTGCCGCAGTTTATCTGCTGACTAAGAGGTTTATGTCTGGAAGGCACCTGGAGAAAAGACGGGTGGTGCAGGAAGAAAAGCATGCAGGAGCAGCCGGCGTGGGAGATCCCATGGTATTTATGGCTCTGGCGGCGCTGGTTTTGGGGATTGCCAGCGGAGCATTCCCGGCAGCGGCAGGGTTTCTGGCTCCTCTTATCTCTCAGAACCAATGGTTTCTTTACATTCTGATGTTTTCCGTAGGGATCAGTGTAGGATTCCACAGAGGTGTTTTTGCTCAGATCCGCCAGTATCATGTAAAGATTCTGGTAATCCCGGCGGGGATTATTGCGGGGTCACTGGTGGGAAGTGTGGTGTGCGGCCTTTTGATGCATTATCCGGTCCGTCAGGCCGTTTCCGTTGCCTGCGGACTTGGCTGGTACAGCCTGGCAGGCGTGACCATCGGAAATCTTGCAGGGGCCAGGCTGGGAAGCATTGCTTTTCTGAGCAATCTTATGCGGGAGATTGGCGCGCTTTTTATGATTCCGTATCTTTCCCGGCATTTTAATTCTTACACCTGCATCGCTCCGGCAGCAGCAACCAGTGAAGATACTACGCTGCCGATGATGATCCGCTATACAAATGAAGAAACGGTAGTTCTCTCTGTTCTTAATGGAATGATCTGCTCGACCTTTGTGCCGGTATTGATTTCTCTCTGCTATTAATACCGGGATAGGCTTACGGAAAAGCAGAAAAATAAAAGTCACAGAAATTTCACAAAATTAATATAGACGAGCCCGTCTGAAAATGATATACTTTCATAAAAACAGACCGGACCGTCTATAAATAAAATGAAATAATTGCTGTATTTATGGCGAAAAAAGGTTTCGAATGGGCCGGTGAATTAAATAAAGCTGGTGAGGCAGCCGGCAAAGATGAGAAATTGGCCCAAAATCTGCATGGGACCGGTCAGACGGTGGGCACGTGATCCGCGGCTATCTGAGAGATTGAAAAAGGGACGTATTTTTCTCTGAAAAGAGGGTGTACGTCCTTTTTTGCTTGCGGGCCAAGAGGAAATTTATCTGTCTTTTATTGAAATTTGTTTTTTCTGCAACTTTTTCGGACTCCGGGCAATCTATAAGATAGAAAGAGAAAAACAGCGCTGAGAGGAAATTAGGATGAAGAAAGACCTGTATGATCATATTACTGCATATATTGTTGAAAATCAAAACAAGTTTTACCGGCTGGCATACAGTTATGTTCAAAACCGGGAAGATGCTCTGGATGCGGTTCAGAATGCAGTGTGCAAGGCGCTGGAGCATTACGGAAAGATCCGAAATGAGGATGCCATAAAAACCTGGTTTTACCGGATTCTGGTAAATGAGAGTCTGCTGCTGCTTAAGGCAAAAAGCAGGATTTCTCTGGAGGATGAGAATACGGAAGAAGCTTCTTATGAAGAAAAAGGATTTGAGGTACAGGACGATTTGTATGATTGTATCAACCGGCTGGATGAAGATACACAGACCATTATCAAACTGCGTTTTTTTGAGGAAATGCCGCTGAAAGAGATCTCCCAGGTTATGGAGATGAATCTGAATACGGTAAAAGCAAGACTCTACCGTGGTTTGCAGCAGCTGAAGGTAAATATTCAGGAGGTGGAACAATGAATAATCCGATGGAAAAAGCAAAGAAAAAATATGATGAAACAGAAATCCCCGATGAGCTGGCAGAGCGGATCCAGATGGAGATAAAACGCCAGGACAGCAAAAGAAGGAAGGCTGTATTCTGGAACCTGGGTTTCAGAAGGGGGCTGGCAGCAGCGGCTGCTGCGGTGGTTTTGTTTACCATCGGTTTAAACACCAGTACAGTATTTGCGGAGACGGTGGGAAATCTTCCGGTGATCGGGGCTGTGGCCCGGGTACTTACCTTCTGTTCTTATGAGACAGAGGACGAAGACCTGAAAATTTCAGTGGAGATTCCCAGCATAGAAATGATTTCCGAAGATTTCAGTGATCTGGAGAAATCCGTAAATGAGGAGATTCTTCGCTTATGCGAACAGTATGCCCAGGAGGCAAGGACCCGGGCGGAGGAATACCGGAAGGCGTTCCTGGATACGGGTGGAACGGAAGAGGAGTGGGCAGCCCATAATATTGAGATCCGGGTATGGTACGAGGTAAAATCCCAGACGGAAAATTACCTGTCCCTGGCAATCATCGGAGCCGAAAACTGGAACAATGCCAATAACCAGATAAGGTACTATAATTTTGATTTGAAAAAGGGAACGCTGGCAACGCTGGCAGATGTTCTGGGAGAGAATTACAAGCAGATCGCAGATGACGCAATCCGCAGCCAGATGGAAGAGCGGAAAGCAGACGGGGCAGTATACTTTGATGATTTTGAAGGAATAAACGAAGATACGCCCTTCTATATCAATGAATCTGGAAATCCTGTGATTGTCTTTGAAGCCTACGAGATAGCACCGGGAAGCGAAGGACAGCAGGAATTTGAGATTAAATCATAAAATGATGCCAGGATCAAAGGAACTTTTCACCCTGACATCAGAGAATAAGAGAGGTAAAGGATTATGAGAAAAATGAATGTGTGGATTGCTGCTGTGGCAGCGGGAGTTATGATTACCGGATGCGGACAGAGTACTGTTCAGGATACTACGGCGGCTGTTTCTGTACAGGAGACGGAAACAGATGAGATCATTGAAATCGAGTCATCGGAGACAGAAGCAGCTGAAGCAGGAGAGACGGAAGCTGCATCGGATGTCAGACCATCGGAATCAAAGGAAGCCGGGGCAGAGATAGAGGCGCCTGCTGAAACCCAGACGGAAGCAGGGACTGCAGAACAGGCGGAGGTTTCCGGAAATCAGGAGACAGCCGGAGAATACGAAGACAATTTTGCTGTTGACAGTGCGGCATCTGCAGACTTTGCACGGCAGATACAGGCTGCTGTTGCAGAAAAGGATCTGGAGAAGCTGGCTGATTTAACCGCCTTCCCGGTATATGTGGGATTTCCGGGAGATAGTGGATCGGTAGACAGCAGAGAAGAATTTATCGCTCTTGGAGCAGATAAGATCTTTACGCCGGAACTTACCGCGTCAGTTGCAGCTGCGGATCCAGATTCGCTTTCTCCCAGCATGGCAGGATTTGTTTTATCAGATGGAAGTACGGCAAACATTATCTTTTCTGTAAGAGACGGAATGCTGGCTGTATCCGGAATTAATTACTAAACTATAATCTTTTGCGGAGGCAGCTTAAAAATTTACGCCGAAAGTAATGGAGAAAACTGTCTGAACGTGATATACTCCAGGTAGCATTAAGGAAAACCAGGAGGTAATTTGTGAAGCAGAAGGAAAGACAGGAGCGGAGCCGGAAGGAGATCTTTCAGGCGGCCATGGAAGAATTCGGGTCCAATGACTATGATAAGGTAACCATGGAGAGCATCTGCACCCGTCATAAGATTTCAAAAGGGATGATGTACCATTATTATTCGGGAAAGGATGAACTGTTTCTGCAGTGTGTAGAAGCTATGTTTCAGATGCTGAAAGAGTACGTGGAGCAGAAAGCGCCTGCTGTGACGGAGCAGAACAGCTTTCAGGCCATAAAGGACTACTTCCTGATTCGGGAATATTTCTTTGAAGACCATCCACAGGAAAAGCGGATATTTGAAAACGCTATGCTGCGCAGGCCGAAGCATCTTGCAGAACAGATCCGGGAGATCCGAAGGCCGATTCGCGAAATGAACCGGATTTTTATTGAAAAAGTGGTTGCCCGCATGAAACTGCGTCCCGGACTGAACCAGAGGCAGGTAATCCGGTATCTGGAAAGTATGGAGTACAGTTTCCGGACGGTGCTGCTTCAATATCAGGAAGAAGAAGGCGCGGAAGACATTCATGCCATGCTGAAATTGGTGGAGGAAGTAGTGGATATGGTGTTTTTCGGTGTGATTCAGCGGACGGAGACAGGCTCCGGACAAAGGGCGGCAGGATCCGAAGACATGGAGACCCGGATCGGTGCAGGCAGGAATACAGGGATTTAAAAAGGATAAAAGGGAAATATAAAAAAGACGTATTCTCCAAGGGCGAAGGCCTGTAAGGTGGAGAATACGTCTTTTTTGATGGAATGATAAAAGGTGAAAAATATGTGAGCGATCCTGTATAATGGAATTGAAAGGGAAAATACAGAAATTTCTGCATTAAAATATGGATGAAAAAATGTTTGCGAGCAAATGAAAAAAGAATAGTTAAATTTTCACAAATTAATTGCAAAAAAACAAGAAATAATATATAATTTGAAACATGCATGTAGTATACAAACTGAAAATTTCAGGGAAAATGACGGCAGAAAGGAGGGGATCCATTGGCCAGAGAAGTTATTGACGCGATCCGACAGGCAGAACTGGAAGCGGCTGAAAGGTCGGCTGCTGCGGAGAAAAAAGCAGAAGAAATTC
>DVKS01000054.1 GCA_018715905.1 Candidatus Caccovicinus merdipullorum
AGGATTACGATAAAAAATATAAAGAATGGAAGATGGAGGACCTTCCCATGATGCCGAAGCCGTTTAAGCTGGAGGTAATCCGGCAGACGGCGGGCCAGTATCAGGCGGTAAAGGCCCAGCTGTTCCGCAAGGATGTAAAGGACATCATCATTGCCACCGATGCCGGCCGGGAGGGAGAGCTGGTAGCCAGACTGATCTTAAAAAAGGCAGAGTGCAGAAAGCCCATCCGCCGGCTGTGGATCTCCTCGGTAACGGATAAGGCCATCCGGGAGGGCTTTGCCCATTTAAAGGACGGGCGGGAGTACGATAACCTTTATCATGCGGCCATGTGCCGGGCGGAGGCGGACTGGCTGGTGGGAATCAACGCCACCAGAGCCCTGACCTGCAAGTACAATGCCCAGTTGTCCTGCGGCCGCGTGCAGACGCCGACTCTGGCCATGATCGCATCCAGAGAACAGGAGATCAAGAATTTTGTGCCCAAGCCCTATTACGGTATTCAGGTAAAATCGGCGAGGCCGGCCCTGACATTAACCTGGCAGGATGAAAAGTCCAAAAGTTTCCGTTCCTTCGACCGGGACCGGATTCAGGAACTTTGCCGTAAATTAAACGGAAGAGGAGGCGGACAGGCCGATGCTTCGGAAGCTGTGGTAACGCAGATCAAACGGACGCCGAAAAAGTCCCAGGCGCCTCTTTTGTATGATCTTACAGAGCTTCAGCGGGAGGCAAACCGGCGGTTTAATTATTCCGCCAAGGAAACCTTGAACATCATGCAGCGGCTTTATGAGAATCACAAGGTTCTTACCTATCCGCGGACAGATTCCCGGTATTTAAGCAGCGATATCCTGCCAACCATCCGGGAGCGGCTTATGGCCTGCGGTGTGGGGCCGTATAAAAAGCTGGCAGGACAGGTGGTAAATAAGCCTCTGCCCCAGAAGCCGTTCTTTGTAAATAATGAAAAAGTTTCCGACCACCATGCCATTATCCCTACGGAGCAGTTCGTCCAGCTGGATCACATGACGGTGGATGAGCGGCGGATTTACGATCTGGTGGTGCGCCGGTTCCTGGCAGTTCTGTATCCGCCTTATGAAAGCCAGCAGGTGAGCCTGACGGTGACGGCAGGAGGTCAGAATTTTCTGGCAAAAGGTTCTGTTATAAAGGCCCTGGGCTGGAAGGCCGTTTACCAGACGGGAAATGACAGCGGCTGGGAGGATATGGAAGAGGATCTGGATGAGGATCTGGACGGGACGTACCGGGCGGCAGGCGGAAGAAACGGCGCATCCGGCATGGAAGGGGAAAAGCTTAAGAACCAGACGCTTCCGGAACTTAAGGAGGGAGATAAACTTTCCGGACTGATTTTTTCTGTAACAGAAGGAAAGACGAAGCCCCCGGCAGCATTTACTGAGGCCACCCTCCTTTCGGCCATGGAAAATCCCACGGCGTTTTTGGAGACCGGCAATAAGGCCATGGCCAAGACCCTGGGAGAGACCGGCGGTCTTGGCACGGTGGCAACCAGGGCTGACATCATTGAAAAACTGTTTTCCAGCTTCCTGGTGGAGAAGCGGGGAAAGGAGATATTCCTTACCTCAAAGGGACGCCAGCTGCTTACCCTGGTGCCGGAGGACTTGAAAAAGCCGGAACTGACGGCAGACTGGGAAATGAAGCTGTCACGCATTGCCAAAGGCGGACTGAAAAGCACGGATTTTATGACGGATATCCGGAAATACGCAGGCGATCTGATCGATCAGATCAAGGCAGGCGAAGGAACCTTCCGCCATGATAATCTCACCAATACCCGATGCCCCGAGTGCGGAAAGCGGATGCTTCTGGTAAAAGGGAAAAACAGCCAGATGCTGGTGTGCCAGGATCGTGCCTGCGGCCACAGAGAGACCATTTCCCGGACTTCCAATGCACGGTGTCCGGTGTGCCACAAGCGGATGGAACTGCGGGGAAAGGGAGACGGGCAGATTTTCGTGTGCAGCTGCGGTCATAAGGAGAAACTTTCCGCTTTCCAGGAGCGCAGGAAGAAGGAAGGAGCCGGCGTCAGCAAACGGGATGTGGCACGGTACTTAAACCAGCAGAAGAAGGAGGCCGCGGAGCCCATCAACAACGCCTTTGCCCAGGCGCTTGCGGGCATTAAGCTGGAGGAAAAATGAGAATTCTTTATGAGAAGATAGAAGACCGGGAGACCGGCGGAACGGCATCCGGGGCGGAAGCTTCTGCCGGGAAAGACGGGATGGCGGTGCGGATCTGCCGGTGTTTCGGATGGGACGGAGAAGTGGAAATTCCGGAAGAGATTGAGGGACTTCCTGTGCGGGAGATCGGAGCCTATGCCTTTGCGCCGGTATTGAGAAGAGAGACGCCGGGAGAAAAGTTTACGGCGTGGATTGGAGAACTTCCGGAAACGGAGTCGGAAAGGAATGTGCAGGAGAACGGTGCCGCCGGAGGGGAAGCGACGCTTCCCGCCATCTGCGGCGATGCGCTGAGGTCCGTTGATCTTCCTTCGTCCCTAAGGAAAATCGGCGCTTATGCGTTTTACGGATGCGGGAATCTGGAGAAGGTCCGCGCATTCAGTACGGCCACGGATCTGGGAGCCGGCCTCTTTACCGGATGCTACGGCATTCAGAGACTGGATATCCGGATTATCCCCGGGAGAAAATCCTGCTTAAAGGAAATGCTTGCAGAACTTCGCCAGACGCTGACCCT
>DVKS01000007.1 GCA_018715905.1 Candidatus Caccovicinus merdipullorum
TCTGCCCGCTCTCTGGTGGCAGCCACGCCCGGCTCAATCTTTCTGCACAGTTCTTCATCATAAGTGGTCAGGGTCATCTGCACCACACACTTGGTTTTTTCATTGATCCGTTTTAACAGATCCAGATCCCGAAGCACCAGGCTGGACTTGGTGATCAGCGTAAAACCAAATCCATATCGATCTGCCAGAGCCAGCGCCTTCCGGACATTGCCAAGGTCCTTTTCCAGAGGAATATACGGGTCCGTCATAGAGCCGGTGCCCAGCATGCACTTTTTTCGCTTCCGCTTCAGGGCGGCTTCCAAAAGCTCAATGGCATTCTCTTTTACTTCTATATCCTCAAAGGGGTGATCCATATGATAGCACACACTTCGGGAATCGCAGTATATACAGCCGTGAACACAGCCGCGGTACAGGTTCATTCCATTGGAAGAGGATAAAATGCCTTTTGCCTTTACGTAATGCAAACGCTCACCGTCCCTCCCATTTTCTCAGTCTCCAAGATAATACACCGCTTCAAACAGCCCTTTCCCATTATGGACCAGATAATTTCCGAAGATCTCCCCCGTTTTCTCTGTGCCAAAGGGAATCTCCTCCTGGATCTGGGACGCCCATTCGATCCCTACGTGACTGCCCTGCACGGCGCCTTCTGCAAACCACAGCTCTCCTTCATAAACCGGCTTCATAATCGTATCGTCACTGGCCTGCTGCAGTTCATAATATCTAGTCCCGTAATTAAAGGAAATCCGAATATCCCATGCCTGATATTCCAGATCCGGGACCGTCCCCTCCTCATAAAAAAGGTAACCTTTTCCCGGATAATATTCCAGGATCCGTTTTTCTCCCGTCAGCTCATTGACGCAAAGTGCCGCCGTACCTCCCTGTAAAACCGCTTCCCACTGACTTCTGGTCATCGTAACCGGAAGGGAAAGAACTCCCGGCACGCTCCAGTAAGCGCCCCGGTCCTCCGCCCTGGCCAGTTCTGCCTGCAGACCGGTTTCCCGGTTCCGATCCAGATATTCCATATAGGGGGCTGGTTCCATTCCGTCCGGTCCCTGATACTCTCCGGGATTTCTCTCATCCCAGCTCATCTGCTCCAGTTCTCTGATCCGGGCCAGGTTGGCCTTTTCCACATCAGAAAAAACCTGTTCGGAAAAATCCTCCGGTTCCACCCATCCCCGATACCAGGACTGCTGCTGGAAATACCCGGAAAGCACCGGATCCGTAAATTTCCTTCCATGGGCAGCATACAGGCTGTTTCTTAAAATCCGCAGATTTTCGGAAGGCATACAGGCCAGCTCCACCTGGGATACATATCGGGAAGCCAGATCAGGAATTTCGCCCATGGCGCTTTCCGGACAGTATTTTCCGGCAGCTTCGCTCTCTCCCTGCAAAGCCGTCACCACGATCTGCAAAGATCCGTCACGCCCGGTTCCAAATATAATTTCCACCGGTTCTATCCAGCTGCGCACTTCATTTCCGTTTTCATATTCCTGCATATGCAGGGAAACCTGGTAAGTATTCTGGCCTTTGGCGGTGAAAATCTCTGCAGGAGCCGAAACCACTCTCTGTCCCGCGCCGCTGCCATTTCCTCCGGAATTTTCCCGGCTGATTTTCATAAAATAGATTCCCATCCGGTTCGAGATAAAAACATCTCCATCCTCCCCGGGAATAACAGAAAAATACAGCTTCTTTCCCAAATCGCCGGCCATAAAGAAATCCTCATCCAGCAGCCGTCCGTCCATTCCCAGGTCTGACAGCACCCGGACTGCCTCTGGTTCCACGGCTGCATCTTCCCCTTCCATTCCTTCCTGTTCCCGGGAAGATTCCCCTTCCGGACTTTCCTTTGTCTCGTCTGTACTGTTTTCTTCCCCGTCTGTTTCCATGGATGTGTCTGTTTCCGCTTTTTCAGACGTTTGGGACTCCGTCTCTTCGGAAATCCCGTTTTCTTCTTCCCCGGATATCTCATTCTCCATCTCTGACATCAGCCGGGAAGCCAGCTCTTTGACCGCCCTTGTCCTGATCTGGCATCCGGAAAGCACAAAGCAGCACAGGCCAAGCAATACCAGAACTCTCCATCCGCCGCTTTTTTTCATTCTCTTTTCCCCTCTTCTTTCCATATCAGCTTCATGCACCGACTGAACTTTCACAATAGCAACATCACCATTCTATCATAAATTTTCCTCTACGGCTTAAATCCGGCATAATTTTTCCAGATTTTTATTTTCTTTAATGGTCTCGATTTTCTTTACCAATATACTTTTTCATCAGAAGATATGCTATAATGGTCCAAGCGCTTAAACGAAAGAGGTGAATATCTTGACTTCCCATAAAGAGGAGATTCAGCGCCTGGCCGAAGAATTTGAACGCTGCCAGAAGATCCTGCTGGCCCTGGGAGACGAAAACCGCCAGCACCTTATGCTGGAAATGATGCGCATAGGAGACTGCCGCGGCGTCCGCGTGGGAACCATTACCGAAAAAACGCATCTTTCCCGTCCTGCGGTTTCTCATCATCTTCAGATCCTGAAGGATGCAGGAATCCTGAAAGTACGCCGCGAGGGCACAAAAAACTATTATTATTTTGACGCAGATATGGAGGCGTGGAGCAGCCTGATTCGTATGCTGACGCATGCGCAGGAAATCATGAACCAGCTTCCAGATCGAAGCGGAAACAATGATTAACAAACTATAGAGGTGAAAACAATGAATTTAAAAGAAGCCATGGCCGCGCGCCACAGTGTAAGACAGTATAAAAATAAACCGCTGACCCCGGAAATCATCGCCGCACTGCAGGCAGAAGTGGAAGCCTGCAATCGGGATGGCGGGCTGCATATCCAGCTTGTCACCAATGAGCCGAAAGCTTTTGACAGTTTCATGGCTCATTATGGAAAATTCAGCGGCGTTTCCAATTACTTTGCCCTGGCTGGCCAAAAAGGTCCTGAACTGGACGAAAAATGCGGGTATTATGGAGAACGCCTGGTTTTAAAGGCCCAGCAGCTGGGTCTGAACACCTGCTGGGTTGCCATGACCTACAGCAAGGGAAAAGCCGTCTTTTCCACCGCCCCCGGCGAAAAACTTTGTATCGTCATCGCCTTAGGCTACGGAGAAAACCAGGGTATTGCCCACAAATCCAAACCTTTCGAAAAAATCGCATCTGCCGAAGGCCAGATTCCTTCCTGGTTCCGCTCCGGAGCAGAAGCGGCCCTCCTTGCCCCTACAGCTATGAACCAGCAGAAATTCAAATTCGAACTTCACGGCAGCCAGGTAACTGCAAAAGCCGGGCTGGGTTTTTATTCCAAAATCGATCTGGGAATTGCCAAATATCACTTTGAGATCGGAGCAGGCAAAGAGAACTTTACCTGGGCATAAGAAACATGACAGTACTCTCTCCTTTCCCGGCAGTGCTATCGGCCCTGCCGGGAAATCTTTTTTATCGTTTTCCTTCCACTATCTCCATCAACTCATATACCCGCTTCCGTGTCAGTTCTGCGCCCTTCTGTGCCCGGACCATGCTCTCCATGGAACCTCCTTCAAATTCTTTTCCTGCCTCAGAGATCTGCTGTTCTTTCCATGATATCCATTCCCGCTCTTTTTCGGTAAGTTCTTCCATCTTGGCCGCATCCTGTGTATCCTTCAATCTCTTCCAGATCTCATTCAGCAGGGAATCCCACAGACTGTACACATCCCAGGATTTTGAATTAAGCTCCTCCTGTGTCAGGTCATCCTCCTGAATCTGCTTTTCCAGCAATGCCGCCTGCGCTTCTGTATCGGAAAGCCGCGCTCTCAGGTCAATGCCAACAACCCCTTCCTGCTGGCTTTCGTTATTCAAAGCATAGAAGGGAAGTTCCATTCCGGAATCACCGGAAAGCTCATAATATCCGATCCAGCTTCGATCTTCTGTTCCCGGTTCTTTTTCATAATCCATTCGGGCGATTTCCATGGACCAGGTATAATCATTGACTTTCACCGGCTCGGTAAACTGTCCGCTGAAATCGCACTGATAACAGCTTCCATTCGGATATCCCTCGCCAATCTCGCTATTGCTGTCCTGATACCGGCCATGAAAGCTTCCGTCTTCCCGGATATTCAATATCGTAGCCCATGCTCCTGCCCCGCTGGAAAAACGGAACTGAACCATCTTTAGATCATCGAAAGAAAAGGAAGATGCTTCCTCTTCCTGTGTCATGGATACTTCCTGTACCACAGCTGGAGATTCCGTACTTGGAATGTCCGTCTGTATTTCGTTTCTGCAGCTGGTCAGGAGCAGCAACGCGGTTCCCATCAACGCGATAATCATTTTTTCTTTCCGTAAGCAGCTCATTTCTGCAATTCGCCTTCCTTTTTCTTCCATTTCCTGTAATTCACCACTGCCTGCGCCGCCCAGATCCCCAAAAGTTCCACACTGATCACCGCAGTAAATAGCCAATCCTGAAAAACGGCCTGCACAAGCACAATCACCGGCGGCAGCAAAGGAAGCAGCCATAACGTCCGGATGAACCGCCTTCGATAACTCAGTTTCCAGTAAAAAAATACAAGTCCCCGGTCAATCTTTTCTCCTTTTCCAAACCAGTGTCCGGCAGCAGCCGCTCCTCCTGCTGCAGCGGCCACCCATACTGCAGCAACCCAATATCCCATATTCCTCTCCTTTCCAATCATCACGTTCCTGTCCTGGCGTACAGCAGACGATTCAACACTTTTTTTAAATCCCGAAATGGTCCTTTACGTATCCATCTCCCCATAATACAGGATCCGCCCATCTGCATCATACACCGCAACTGAAAAATTAAATGAGCCGCGGTGCAGAATATCTGCTCCCGCCGCCATGCCGGGCTCTGCCTGCCTGTCTTTCAGCCAGTAATACCCTTTCTCTATTTCCGGAATCAGCGGCTTCCCTTCTTCGTCGGTAAAATAAGGCCCTTCCATCTTTTCGTCAGACTCCTGCCCGTAAAGGAGTATTTCCACCGTTTCATCCGGCGGAAGGGCAGCCCATCCGCTGCCCGCGATCTGCTCCCCAATCTGATCATCGGAAAACGCTATTACCGCCAGAAAGTTCCCATCTCCGTGAAAGCCTCCATGACTGTCCCATTTCGACAGCAGCACGCCCTCTGAAACATCGATCCCCACCGACCTTCCCACCTGATCCAGGACGTCAGAATTTTTAGTATTTTTTATGGCGCCGCATCCTGAAAGCAGAACCAGGCCTGTCGTCACTGCGGCCAGAAAAATCCCGCCGTTCCTTGTCATCTCTCCTCACTCTCCTGTCCGCTTATCATGTCCGGATCTGCCAGATTATCCTCCGCTTTAAAGCAGACCTCTCCTTCCGATATGGAAAATGTCAGTTTTGTTGTATAAATCTTGTTATCCTCGGACTCCATCCTGCAGCTGACCGTTCCATTTCCAAGATACGTTAATTCCGGATCCTCAGCCGGCCCGGCCAAAAGAGCGCAGACCTGGCTCTCTCCTTCTTTATCAATAAATGCGAAACTCACCTTCTGCACCTCTTCGCCGGCAAACATCACCACACCCACCCGGTCAAAAGCATAATCCCAAACAGGCACACAGTCCAGAATATCCTCTTCTCTGCAGCCGCCGGCCCCGACAAAAACGGACTGTATTTTTTCTTCCGTCCATGCCTCACCTGCAGCCGCTTCCCGGTCAGGGCACAGCCGGACCCGCATTTGCCCTGGCAGCTGAAGAGGAAATGTTTCCGCCACCCGGCCGTCATAAATTACCTCCACCCGGCTGCCTGCTTTTGCCCCGTCATGCAGCGCTTCCGGCAGAGAAACATACACCTGGTTCCCGCTCCCGCAAATGGGATATCCCGGTTCAATTTCCACCAGCGCAGTTCCGTCTTCCCCCAGTTCCCTGATTATTCCCCGAAACGATTCTCCCTCAAACACCAGACGGGGATATCCCGTTTCCGTATACAAAGTGAAGCTGTCCGTCTGCCGCTCCACCTTCCGGTAATTTTTCCCATCTTCCCACAGTCCCAGGTCAATATCATAGCCAAGATTTTCTGCATAGCCGCAGATAATCGCCGCGATCTTCCCTTCATGAAGAAAAATCAGCTGCGTCATCCCCTCATTTACCGTTTCCTGAAGTTCTCTTTCGGGTGTATTCATCACCGCCGCCATTTCCTCTGCAGAAGTATACGGATCAAAGGAATATACCGTATCCCAGAGAAAGGGCGTGATCGCAGAAAGAGAAATCCGGGATCCTGATTCCATGGACGCCAGCTGCTCCATACATTCTTTTAACCTGCGATTATTCCTTCGCACCGGATTGCCGGATTCTATCACGAAGAAAACAGCCAAAAGAATGATTCCCGCTGCCAGAATCCAGAAAACTGCCGTCTTTTTTCCTTTCATACCTGTCTCTGCTAAATTTCTCCCCAATAGTTGATCCCATCATAATCCATTACAAACCGGCCTTCAAACTGCTGGTTTTCCTGATTGTATACATAATCCGTAATCCGGTATCTGGCAGTCCGTACATCCCGTATCACGATATGGAGCTGATTATCCGTATCCGTCCACACATCTGATGCCGGAACACCTAACTGCACCTGCTCATCAAACAAAATATATACCTTCTCACCGGATACCGCCCGAATCTGGAAACAGCATAGATCATCCAGCGCCAGTTCCCCGTCGATTACCATACCTTCTGTAACGTACATACGAAGTTCCCACTCATTCTCCCCACAGAAAAAGGGAAGAGAAGTATACAGCGTCATTCCTTCCGGTTCCTGGCTGTTCTCCGCCGGTTCCACAATCATTTTCTCTTCTTTGCCGCTGCTTTCAGTCTCCGCTCCGGATGTCTCCGCCTCATTCGTTTCTCCCACTGCCGAAAACACCGCTCCGTCTGTAATTACTGCGCCAATCCGGTTATCTGTCAGCTGCACATCCGATGATTCATCCGCCGAAAAGCGCAGAGTATCTTCATCTGCAGAATAAAAAGTATAATGAAACGTTCCAT
Source organism: Candidatus Caccovicinus merdipullorum (assembly GCA_018715905.1). Lineage (GTDB taxonomy): Bacteria > Bacillota > Clostridia > Lachnospirales > Lachnospiraceae > Caccovicinus > Caccovicinus merdipullorum. The sequence continues at coordinate 6,976 of DVKS01000007.1, forward strand.
CTTCTGTTGTCAGCTCCACTTTATCCCCGTTTATCTCATAAGTTCCCACTGCCAGATAAGAAGACAAAACATCATACGCAAAGGAGAAGGTTCCCTCTTCCTGATCCAAAGTAAGCGTAGGAAGAGGCAGATCGGTCTCATCCGAAACAAGAGTATACGTTTTTATGCTTTCTTTCCCTTCGAATGTCTCATCTGTCTCCACAGTCAGTGCCGTTTCTTCCTGTACCGGATTATTTCCATGCAGCTCCGGATTCTGGCATCCTGCAAGACCTGCAAGAAAAAGCATCCCGCCAATCATCCACATCCATCTTTTTCTGTTCCTCATTCTGCCCTCCTTCGCCGTTTATCCCGGCTGGTTAACAATACCTGCAAATAACGGAAGACCCGTTCTCGATGTAATCATAAAGAAAAAGGGCCTGTCCAGAACAAAATCCACTTCCTCCTCCGGAGGCATGTCTGCGCCAGATACCTGCATCACGGTGTATGCGGCAGCCTCCACTCCCTTCTCGTCAATTTTTACTCTGGCTGCATGCTGGGCCTGGGAAAGATAAAATCCATCCGCCGGCTGTGCAAGAGGGGAAAAATCCGCCGTCTGCGGATCAAAAACATCCTGGACCCCCAATTCCTTCAGTCCATCTGTCAAACTGATATCCGATGCCGCATCAAATTTCGGCAAAGACAGATTGACCTTAAGATATTTTGAATTTTCCCATTCCCCCCGTGAATTCACCAGTTCGAACACGGCATCTTCCTCCAGAATCTTATCCACTGTCACGCCTTCATCGGGAAGAACCAGCCACATCCGGCCGCTCTCATTTAATCCCAGAGATACGGCAGCGAAATCCTCAGCCCAATAATAGTTGGAAAAATTACTGCTGTTCATAAAATCACAGCGTATCTCGCCTTCCGGCCCATAAAAATAACCTTCTTTTGTATTCTCTTCCCGGAATTCATTCTGCCACTTTGCCCGATAATACAAAGTGCTTGCCAGAGCCATTACGGTTTCCGGGCTCATCTTAATTCCCTCTGCCTGTTCCTTAAGCAGGCCTCCAGTCTGCTCATTCAGCCAGGTCTGCAGCGCCCTGTCATACTCCTCAGATCCCATTTCCCCGCGGTAGGAAGACGCATAGTAATGCTGTGCCAATAAATCCAGCGTATTCTGGTTATATTCCATCCCATCCCTCAGCCAGAGAGAATTTGCCGGAATACTGGTTACTGCACCGTCATCGCTGTAGCACAGTCTCCAGATATTTTCTCCATGGGCCCGCAGTGTCTTAAGGTCCCCGGCCTCCAGCAAATCAAGGATCTGCTGCTTGCTTTCTCCATCGGTCACTTCCGCCAGCATGGCAAGAGCCATGTATGTATTTACCGGAGAATACACTTTATTTTCGCCTTCATTTTTTAGGAGAAAACGGCGGATGCTGTTTTTCGAAAAGCCGGCTATGTCCTTTCCATCCGCCTCCGGCAGATCTGCAAGAGCCCGTTTCTCCTTCCACCATGCATCATAAGCCTCCAAATATTTTTCCTGGTTCCATTCGCCGGTTTTCTCATCTGTAAACGCAGCTTCATCCGGATACGGAGCCATTTCCGGATAAACCGCTTTCGCCAGTTCATATCCTCCGTCTTCTGTACTTTCTGTTTCCGCAGCCAAATGTCCGCTGCCGCATCCGGAAACAGCCAGAAGGACGGCAGCGATAAGTCCGGCCAAAATACGTTTTCTTTTCATCATCTCGTTCCCTCCCTTGCCATACGGCTTTCATCCAGTAAACACGCCTTACGCACCTGTTAATCTGTCTTCATTATAACAGAGCCGGCCAGACTCTTCTTTACCTTCCTCTTAAGCTTTTTATAAGATTTCTAATCATAAAAAGCGGCTGTACCTGCCGCATCTTAATGCCGCCTTTTGTACAGCCGCCTGTAAACATTTTATTTCAGCCTTTCCTTTAAATACAGCAGTGCCTGCGTGATAATGCAGCCATGATCCACAGCCAGTCCGTCTGCAGCAATAAGATGGTATTTCTCCTGGGTCAGAAGAGAATTCCCGGACCGGGTAATTCCCACCTTGGCTCCAAGGAAAATATTCTTTTCCCTGCAGCTTAGGGAAAGATTCCACACCTGAAAAAATCCATTCTCCCCTGTCTCTTCCTCGTTGAGATCCACATCCATCCACAGCGCATCCGCCGCGTCATCTCCCGCTTTTACCGGAGCCTCTCCTTCAATCAAGGCAAGAAATGATGTGGTGATCACCCGCCACCGCGGATCTCTGTCCCATTCCCCCCAGGTAACCAGCTGCTTTAAGGGAAGGCCTTTCAGCCCCGTCTCTTCTTCCAGTTCCCTGGCCGCGCCTTCAAACAGATCTTCCTTTAATTCCACAAATCCTCCCGGCACAGCCCAGAAACCGATGCTGGGATGGTTGCTGCGTTTAACTAAAAGCACCTTAAGGGGCTGTCCCCATCGTTCCAGTTTTTCCGGCGAGCAGACCACCACAATGTCCGTGGTATTGCTGGGATTATCATACTTTTTCGGGTCGTAGCCGGCTAAAAATTCCTCCAGGCTTTCTCCGTTCCTGTTCTTCTCTCCTGTGCCGCAGAAGCGGCTGTTGTCTTTTAAAAATGACATCGTATTTCTCCTTTTCTTTCCGTGGGCAGCGAGCCGAAAGGACATGCCTGCACGGCTGTCCGACGGCTCCTGCTGCCCTGCTGTCTTATAGGAATACCCCCATGCGTCGGCGGCCGACGCACCAGCCGTCCCGCAAAAGTCTGGCGGCCAACGCACCACCCATCCCATAAAACTCTGGCGACGCATTTGGCATCCCTGAATACATGCCGCCTAATCGGCGGCAGGATTTATAGAGTAATCATTCAGACTTACCAGATATCCGGCAGCATCCGATGAGGGCATCTGGTCCATATAGACCAT